>JBGCFZ010000200.1:0-12119 GCA_045110355.1 Lewinella sp.
GAAGCCACCACTCCGAGCATCGAAGGACTCCTCGCCGGAGCGTACAACGTCACCGTCACCGATGAAAACGGATGTACCGAAGTTGGGCAATACACCGTCACCGACGAAGGAAGCTTTGGTGCTACCGCCATCGTGACCGACGTAAGCTGCAATGGTGCAGCAGACGGCAGCATCAGCCTCGAACTTGGGGGTACTGCGCCTTACACTTATGTCTGGAGCAATGAGTCTAATGAAGAAGCACTCAACGGTCTCGCGCCGGGTATTTACTCCGTTACCATTACCGATGCTACCGGATGTACTGCTGAAGTGGAGGCGGAAGTCTCCGAACCAGGCGAACTTGTCATTGAAGCAATTGTAACCAATACTGGTTGTAGCGGAGAGGCAAATGGTGCTATCGACCTTGTTATGACTGGTGGCACACCACCGTACACTTACGAGTGGGCACGTGTACCGGATGACTTCTCTATACCTCCGACAACTCCAAGTCTCTCCGGCCTTTCTTCAGGTTTTTACTTCGTAACTGTAACCGATGCAAATGGATGTGCAGCAGAACTTGCCCGAATCTTTGTGGTTGAGCAAGGAGCAATTACCGGAGAAATTGAAGTGTTACGTAATGCTAGTTGTAGTGACGAGGAAGATGGAGCACTTACAGCAATACCTATTAGTGGAAATGAGCCTTATACTTACAATTGGAGTAACGGGGAATCCAGTCAAACCATCGAAGGTTTAGCCGCTGCCGTCTATACCGTAACTATTACTGATGGGGCTGGCTGCGCTGTAATACTTGAACAAGCAATAACTGCGCCCGAGGCGATTTCTGTCGATGCAGACATAACCGATGCCAACTGTTCTGAACTCGGCACTATAACCCTCTTTGCATCCGGCGGCCGCGCCCCCTACTCCTTCCTTTGGGACAATGAAGCGACAACCTCCGTTCTGGAGGAACTAGCTCCTGGCGATTACGGAGTAACGATAACTGATGAAAATGACTGTCAATTCAGTGAGACCTTCACCGTTTCCGACATCAACCCGCTGAACGTAGAGGCCATCATTGAAAACATTGATTGTAATGGTGCTGAAAACGGAACGATCACGTTGGTTCACGGGGGAGAAGCTCCGTTTACTTATGAATGGGGACTTCCCGGAGCATCGGGCGATATAATAACCGGGCTAGCCCCCGGCACTTACTTTGCCACCGTAACGGATGCGGCAGGTTGTACACAAACCATTGAAGCCACCGTGACGGAACCAGCACTACTCGCTGCTGACTTCAGCACAACGGAAGCCGATTGTGATGGAGGTGGAAGTATAGGCCTAACCGTAACCGGCGGCGTAAGCCCCTATGTGTACTCATGGAGTAACGGTGCTACTTCAGCAGACCAAGACAATCTGTTAGGTGGCATTTACATTGTGGTGATCACTGATGCCAACGGCTGTCAATTGATGGAAGATGTCAACGTTCCTTCCCCTGAAGGCGCGATAGCAACGATTAGCGCGACCGATGCGATTTGCAACGGAGATGCGTCCGGTAATATAGACCTGACGATCACCGATGGCTTCGAACCATTCCGCTTTGAGTGGAGTAATGGGCCAACGACGGAAGACAACCCTGAAGTAAGCGCCGGTCTGTATTCGGTTACCATCACTGATGGTAATGGTTGCAGAACGGTACAAAGCGCAGTAGTTGGAGAACCGGCTGCTATCGACCTTAATGCCGAAGTACTAAACATCA
Organism: Lewinella sp.; assembly: GCA_045110355.1. Lineage (GTDB taxonomy): Bacteria > Bacteroidota > Bacteroidia > Chitinophagales > Saprospiraceae > Neolewinella. The sequence continues at coordinate 1,733 of JBGCFZ010000200.1, forward strand.
CCTGTATTGGTAATGGAAGCATTGAATTGATACCAGCGAACGGACTTGCTCCTTATGGATACTTATGGAGTACCGGCGCAACCACAAGGGTATTGGAAGGCCTGGAAGCCGGCACTTATTCGGTCATTGTCACCGACGCAAATGATTGCCGTGTTGAACAAAGCTTTGAGGTCATCGACGCTACGGTCATTGGAGGTAATGCCCAAACATCAGAGGCTGATTGTACTGGAGGAGGCATCCTGAATTTCACCCCTACCGGCGGCACACCAGGTTACACCTATGCCTGGAGTAATGGTGCTGTGACGGAAGACCTTTCTGACATCATTGGTGGCAACTACATTGTTAGTATTACTGATCAGAATGGATGTACTGGTACCGAATCGTTTTCGGTTCCGGGTACGAGTGAGTTGATCGCCGCCGTTAACGTAGTTGAACCAACCTGTCCGGAAGGAGATGACGGAACTGCGACCATCACAGTATCGAACGGAACTGTGAGTTCCATTCGCTGGAGTACCGGGGCCACCGGTGCAGAAGTTACCGGCCTAAGTGCTGGCCTCTACGCCGCAACCGTTACCGACGAAGACGGCTGTCAGCAGTTGGTTAGTCTGGAGGTAAAAGACCCGGCAGGTATGCAAGCTGTAGCCGAGATCACCACTCCTGGTTGTGAAGCAACTGGTGCCATTGACCTGACGGTTTCCGGAGGAACGGCACCTTACCGTTTCCGTTGGAACACCGACGCAACAACAGAGGATGTTTCGGGCCTGGACCCAGGCACCTACTTTGTGGTAATTACGGATGTCAATAATTGCAGCATAACCGAAACCTTCGACCTTGAGTTGCCCGACCCAATTAACGTGGAAGCCGATACCCAGTCTGTTACCTGTAATGATAACGGATCGATTACGCTAAGAATCAACGGAGGTAGCGGCCCCTATTCCGTACTATGGAACACCGGTGAAACAGCCAACCCTTATGTTAACCTCGCACCAGGAAACTACTTTGCTACAGTTACTGACGCTAACGGATGCACTGCTGAAATAACCGTTGAGGTAGCCAATGAATTCTTACTGGAAGCTACAGCTGAGATTACCGGAGCCGGTTGTAATGCTGGTGGTGCCATTGACCTCACGGTGAGTGAAGGTACCGCTCCTTACTCCTTCAATTGGAGTAATGGCGCGGTAACGGAAGATCTGGAAAACATTAATGGTGGCGAATACAGTGTTCTCATTACCGATACAAATGGATGTACCATCACCCGGCGATTCAACGTACCCGGAGAAGGTGTGCTGACGGCGAATCTGGTCACCACCAACGTCAGTTGTTTTGGGGAAAGCGATGGTCGAATAGCCGTTGAGGTCACTACCGGTGTTCCGGTTAGTTACCAATGGACTAACGAAGCAACTACTGACGTACTGACCGGCTTGTCAGCCGATACTTACGCCGTTACCATTACTGATGAGAACGATTGCACTACGGTACTGACGGCTGAAGTCTCTCAGCCAGACGCTATAGAGATTGACGCAGTCGTTATGCCGGCAGGATGTGGAGAAGGCGGTTCCATTAATGTGACCCTTTCCGGCGGCACCCCTGGTTTCAGTTATAATTGGAGCAATGGAGCCAATACGGAGGTGCTCACGGACATTCCAGCGGGCATGTATTTCCTGACGGTGACCGATGCCAATGGCTGTATGGCCATAGATTCCATGACCGTGACTGATGTGGGAAGCCCTGAACTTACGGCAAATGTAGAGGACATCACCTGTGCCGGAGCCAACGATGGCAGCATCTTCCTGAATGTAGTTGGAGGTACGGCGTCCTTCAGTATCCTCTGGGAAGACGGAGGAGGGATTAACCCCCGAACCGGCTTAAACGCGGGTGTTTATTCCGTCACCATCACCGACGATAACGGCTGTGAGGTTTATGGAGAATACGAGCTCACGTCGCCAGAAGTTGTAATGATTGACGGAATAACCACCGACGCAACCTGTGAAGAAGGCGGCAGTATAACCGTAAGGGTTTCCGGAGGTGCAGCACCCTACACCTACCAGTGGAGTGGAGGGGCCGAAGGAGAGAACCCAACAGACTTACCAGCGGGAGAATACAACCTTGTAGTGACTGATGCCAATGGCTGTGCTGCTACATCAACATTTGCTGTTGGTGGTCTGGACGGCTACATGGCCACGGCTGAAGTCATGAACGTAACGTGTAATGACGGTGCTGATGGCGCTATCGACCTCAACATTTCTGGTGGTCAATCCCCTTATCGAGTAAGTTGGGACAACGGAGCTACAACAGAGGATCTGGCGGAGCTCGTAGCCGGCACTTACATCGCTGAAATAACTGATGCTGGTGGTTGCCAGACCAGCATTACCGTAGAAGTAGCCGCACCAGGGGCGCTGGACGCAGGTGCAGTGATCGTCCCGGTCAGCTGTGAAGGCCCAGGTAGCATTACCCTGAACGTAAGCGGCGGGACCATGCCTTACAGCTACCGTTGGAGCAATGGAAGTGGTGACGGATCCATTGATAACATAGTCGCAGCCGCAGCCTTTGCGGTAACGGTTACGGACGCCAACGGATGTACACTTGAACAAGGCTTCGACGTAGGCGGCAGCTCTGAACTTTCAGTAAGTGTCAGAACTGAAGGCACCAGTTGTAATGGAAGCAGAGATGGTGTAGCAGACCTGACCGTTACTGGCGGAACCAGGCCTTACAGTTTCCGGTGGAATACGCCGAATAACGACTCGACCGAAGATGTAGACAACCTCCCAGCAGGAGAATACACGGTGGAGATCACGGATGCAGATGGTTGTATGACCGTCCGGCTTGTAACAATTGAAACGCCGTCAGCAATACTATTAGGTTGTACCCCGATGGGTACTACTGGCCCGGGTACGACGGACGGAAGCATTGAAGTAACGGTATCCGGCGGAGCCGGAGGTTACATCGTTTCCTTCACGAACGGGGCCGACATCAGCGGGACAGAAAGTGCATTGGAAGGCTCTCTTACCCTTATCGGACTACCTGCCGGCACTTATACCATCACCGCCGTGGATGCCAACGGTTGTCCTTCAGCGGAGTCTTGTATTGCTACCGTTAACGGAGAATGTTCGGGCGACATCAACGAAGTACTCAATGCCATTGAGGTATCTCCGCCACTTGGTTGTGATGTTACCGAGGGTTACCTCCGCTTCGTCGGGGAGAACCTAACCGACTACGAATTTAGCATCGACTTCGGAGTAACCTGGAGTCAGGAAACTGACTATACCGGTCTCCCAACCGGAAGCTACTCCACAATGGCCCGTCGCATAGACGGCACCGGGTGTATGCTGAGTGGTGATGATGTTGACATACGTGAAGCAACCACTCCAGAAGTAGGTGATGTGATTGTTGCCCCCCCCAGTGATTGTGCTGCTGCCAATGGTTCGATCACCATCCAAATGGCTGCTCCGGGGCCTTACCTGTACAGCATTGATGGTGGCCAACAGATGACCGCCAACCCCGTATTCAACGGCTTGCCGGGAGGTGCTTACCAGATAATGGTTATCGATACGGTTAGTGGCTGTTCGTTCCTCCGGGAAGAACTGGTCAACCTGAGCTTTGCGGATCAGCCAATCATAACGGACGTCTTTGTAAGAGATGTAACTGATTGTATCGCTCCCGATGGCACTATTACTTTAACGGTTGTTGGTATCACGAATACCTCGTTGGTCCGGATTACCGGAAGAGCGTGGCAAAACGATTTCACCTTCAGTGGCCTGACGGTAGGTTCGTACACCGCCGAACTACGAGATGAAACTACTGGCTGTTACTTCACCTGGCCCGTTGACATCGTGGTTGGCGGACAAGCTGCGCCAACCATTGATGACGTAGTCACCTCGGGGCTCAGCAGTTGTGGAGCCAACGACGGCCGCCTCTTCCTCAGCGCAATGGGGAGCAACCTGGAGTACACCTTTGATGGCGGTGAGACCTGGACGACGGACAACAGCATCGGAGGCCTTAGTGGAGGGATGATAACCGCAGGGGTACGCAATGCCGATCAACCAGAATGTGTTACTTGGGTGAACGATCTGTTCATCGACGGCGGCTTCACCGCTACGGTAGACTCCCTTACAACAACCAACCCCGTAGATTGTGATGCGGCCAATGGCAGTATAAACATCTTCGGTGCGGCAGGGCAACAATACAGTATTGACGGCGGAGTAAACTGGCAAACCCGTGGAAGTTTCAGCGAGTTGATGGCCGGTACCTACACCATACTCATCAGCGATGAGACCACAGAATGTAGCACACTTTATGGAGAAGTGACGCTGACGGGTTCCGGAGCGGAAGACTTCATTGCTGACGTCAACGTTAGTGACGCCAACAACTGCGCGGGTGATGATGGTAGCTTTACCATTGTTCCCGGTCAATCCGGATTGGTCTTCTCCGTCGATGACAACGCATTCAGCGGCCAACTTACCTACGGCGGATTGATGCCAGGCAATTACCTGATCCAGGCACAGGATCCGACTTCGGCGTGTGGAATCGATAGTATGTACATTACCATAGCAGGATTCCCTGCGCTAATAATGTCCCTTGATACTTCGTCCGCGCCGCCATGTTATGCTGGTGCTGACGGGCTGATCTTCGTTTCTGCTACTGGCGGAGATGGGGACTACACCTTCAATTGGTCTGACGGCGGATCGGGCGCTGAGCGGAATGACCTTGCGGCCGGTGCCTACCAACTGACGGTCACCGACGGCCGTGGCTGTACGGATACTTTGACGATAGCACTAGAGGACCGGGCAGATTTTGCCGCCGTGGATGCAGCCATTCGGGATACCGCAGTTTGCGCCACCTCCGCAGTGCTCTTCGACCTTGGCGACCTGGAGAACGACTTGACCTACCTGTGGACACAACCTGATGGCGTAACCACCTCTGGCACCAGCCTCACCACTAACCTGGAAGGCCTGCATACGCTTCTTGTCAGCGACACCTCGGGATGTAGTTTCCTCGATACTTTCTTCGTGGACTTCGCTTCGGAGCAGGAATTCTTCGTAGACTTCCTGCTGCCAGAGCGTGCACTGGTCTTTGACTCGACTGCTGCGATCGACATTACCTGGCCAATTCCGGATTCAGTTACCTGGGTGTTCGACGACCCCAATATTACTGACCTTGGCATCTATGAAAACCAGCAGTGGTTAGAATTTGCCGCAGCCGGGACTTACGAGATTACCCTTGAAGCCTTCTCAGGTGGTTGTTCGGGCTCCATGAGCCGTGAAGTACAGGTCTTTGAAAGCCGGGATAGTATTCCGTTTTACGATTCTCTCCAGGTTGGTGTCGACATCCGTTCGGCGACCCTCTTCCCGAACCCTCACGAAGGCATCTTTGAAGTAGATGTTGACATGGCTCAGGAACGGCCGGTCACCATCCTCATTCTTGATGCACTTGGCCAACCCGTTGACCAACGTAACCTGCCCGCTGGGCCGGTACCGACACAATACTACAACCTGCCACAATTACCGGCGGGCACCTACACGCTATTGGTCCGAACGGCCACCAGCCAGGTGAGTTTACGACACATTAAAACTAATTAAGCCCGGCCTTAATTTTTTTAATCTGACATGGCTCTGGCACACCACTTCCCTACCCCGTAGGAAGGAGCTAGCGCAAGTAGCATATGACAATGCTAACCGCTCCTTCGACAGGCTACGGAGCCGAATAGCGTCACGAAATACCTTCCCCTCAATTTGCCTATGGCAAATTGAGGGAAGGGTTTTATCAACCCCGAGCGGCGGCTACCCCTGTCAAAGCCACCGAAAAAGGAATCTTAACGATTTATGCATGAAAATAAAACACTATACGATAGTCCTGCCCCCATAGACAGGGGTTTCCAAAGGCTAAAGTCCAGCTAAGTAGCGGCATTGAGGTAATAATCTTAATTATACTTGTCAAGCATCCTTTTGACGCCTATATTGCTACACATTTACACAAACGTGAATTGAGACCGTTGCATCCGGAACCAATTCAATACGAAAGCATAAGAGGTTACACCCTGAGGCTGTCATGTTAGCCGTCGTGACTTTACCTATTCGGCACCATACAACCTTACTTGACCAACATACATTTTGCACAGCAACCTACTACTTAAACAATACATCCTCTTCCTGCTTCTTGCCCTTGGCCTAGCCCGTGAAGGAATGGCGCAGAACTTCCCCGTTCGGGCTTCGGTCACGGTGGTAACACCCAGCCCGTACCTGGAAGATTATGGGCGGGAGGGAAACGTTATTGTTGTACTCACGCTGGTTGACAACCGTCCCAGTTATGAAGGGTTTCTGCGACTAACTATTGAAGGCAATGGCTTCCGCGCAGTAACCAATGAAGCCGCTTTCATGAGTCGGCCAAGGGTGTTATCAAGGGGCACCCCTCTGTTATTGCGCGGCCCTGAGTTAGCGCCTTATTTTGACCTGAACAACCTTGACATAAGCGGCTTTGGCATTGACAATACGCTGGGCAATGGTGGCAGGCTTCCCGACGGCCCGATCACTATTTGTGCTGAGTTTTATGACATCAACAGGTTTACGGATCCCCCGGTCTCCAATCCTGCCTGTGCCACCCGGTTTGTACAACAGAATTACCCGCCTGAGCTCGTTGCTCCGTTAGGGGAAATACAAAACCTTCCTACCTCACTGGTTAATTTTTCCTGGAACCCTCGTCACATTCCTCAGCCTGCTAACGACGAGTACTTGCTGGAGATATGGGAAAAATTGCCTGGGCTGACGTATGATCAAATCGTCAATAGTACGCCTACCGTTCGTGATCCCGTATCCACTTTTGTGCCTCGTTATACCTTCAATAATTATGATGCCCGGCTGGACGAAAATAAAACTTACATCTGGCGGGTCCGGATTATGGACCGGCGCAATGTTCGCTTCTTTGTCAACAACGGCTACAGTGCTTACGGAGAGTTCAATTTTGGAGGAGATGACAACAATGGTGTCACGTGTCCTGAACCGACCGCTCTTTTTGCACTGAATGCCTCCATGAATACAGCGACCCTTGGCTGGTCGGTGCCCGCATCAGAATTAGCGAGCGGCTTACAATTAAGGTACCGGGGGCCGGGAATAGAGGGGTGGTCTCCCGTTCAGACCTTGCCGCTTAGTCAGGATTCACTATCGTTGACAGGGTTGCAGGAAGCTTCTGCCTACGAGGTGGAGCTTTGTGTCATTTGTTCCGACGGAATGCTGGGTTGCCTGACAAGTTCCTTTACCACCACGCTGGAAGACACCGATTGCGGTCCGATGCCTTCCCCAGTAGCCATCCCGGTTACCGAAGAAGCCATTAGCTTAAGTTGGGCTTTGAACGAATTAGCGGCGGGCTACCGGATTACCTGGGCTCCGATCATTGCTCCTCCAGCCACCGTCCCGGCAACGCAGCAGAACGAACGGCGGCAAGAAAGATCTCCCAGAGGAAGACTCAGCCAGCCCCGCAGACTCCCCACTGCACCTGCGCCCGCGCCTCCTTCTTCTGCTCCTGCTGGGGATAGCCTGATCCTTGGCCCAGGTGCTGTCTCTGCCGAAATCGGCGGCCTGATTCCCGGAACGGATTACACCTTTAATTTCTGTCAGATTTGCCCCGATGGTTCCACGGCCTGTTTCAACTGGACACTTGACTTCAACGGTATTGATGACGACTGTCTGACCAGCCTGAATTTCACTCGTCCCGACAGCACGGAAACGACCCTGGATCTGGCCTGGACCTATAACCCCAGTACCATTGCGGCCAACGACAGCTTCCAACTCATCTGGCAGGTCTCGGATCGTAGCTACCCACAAAACATCGCTACGGTCGCCTACACCGACGGGGCTTACACCATCGAAGACCGCATTCCCGGCCAAACCTACACACTACGGGTGTGTGCAGAATGTACCCTTGGGCAACCCGTTTGTACGGACCTCCCCCCCTTTGGCGGTTGCCCGGCCGAATACACCCCCGAACTTGCCGACCTGGATTTCAAACGCGCCCTCATCGGCTGGAACGTTGCGGAAACACCTGCTGAAAACACCGAGATGAGGTACGCCATGCGCTCGTTTGGCAACTGGGCTCCGGTGGTCATCGGGCAATTCCAGGATTTCGACCCCGCCGAATTCCCCTTCCCTGCGACTCAACTCGCCGAGACGCCCAAATTAGAAACACAGATCGTTTACCTGGCTCAATTACGCAACCAGTGTTACGATACGCTGTGGTCAGCCTGGTCGGAACCGGTAGCTTTCAGTACCGGCTGCGCCGTTGTAGACACCTTGTCGGCGCTGGATATTACCGACGTTAGCGCAACCATTTCATCCCCGCCCCGCCCTAACGCCAGTTATTATCAATTCTATTACCGGTTGGTCGATACTACGGACACCGATTGGAGCTTACTGGACAATGTCCCCACCAACCTTGTCGAACTGAGTGACCTCCTGTCCGATACGACCTACGAAGTAAAAATGCGTTTCTGGTGCAATCTTGGCGTCTGGTCTGATTATACCGACGTATTAACTTTCCGCACCCTGCCTCCCTGTGGCACACCAGAGAATGCGTTGGTCGATCCCATTTTGGCGACCGCGGCGGGTATCGAATGGTTAATGGGAGAGAATGCGCTTGAGGTCACCTTACAGTATAGATTGAAGGTTGAGAACTTCCAGTCCAGTACACAGTCTCAGGCAGAAGCTCCGATGAGACGTACAGCACTGGGCCGTGGTCGGCGAGTTGGTCGGAACAGTGGCGGTGGTAGCACGCAACAAAATAATGAGTGGATGGTCATAGAGAACCTGCAAGACAGTGTTTTTCTATCCGAGCTGAACGGGGGTTCTCGCTATGAGTTTCGCCTCCAATCAGACTGTGGTGTAAACCTTAGTGAATGGTCTCCCATCGATGAATTCACGTTGCTTTGTGCACCACCGGATCAGTTGTCGGTTGATTCGATCACCCATGAATCGGCGGAGGTCACCATCGCAGGTTTGTCCCCCACGGCGGGTACCCACGAATACAGCTATCGCCTGCTTGGAGACAGTGTTTGGCAAAGCATTACCCGGAGCACTCCGGTGGCTACCTTGCTTAACCTCGACGACCTGGCTACCTATGAGTTACGGGTCCGCACTCGGTGCGATGCTGGCCAGTTTTCGGTTTGGTCCGACACGCTTCAATTTGAAACCCTGGTGGATTGCCGGGTTCCTACCAACCTCGGTGTCTCAGCACTGTCCCCAACTACTGCCGGCCTTCGGTGGGACGTAACCGGAACGGTTACTCGTTGGGAAGTTCGGGTTTGGGACCCTACCAGCGCACAGACACAAGCCACCCAACAACAGCAGGCTGCTCCGGCCGGAGGAGAACGAGAGGGAGGTATAGCTCCTGGCACAAGTGGTGCGGTTCCAGGAAGAGCGGGAAGGGTACCAGCAGGAACGGGCAGCGTACCTGCGGGAGGAACATCCTTACCTAATGGAAGAACCCCCGGAGGTATCACTGGCCAGATTCCTGGTCCGGCCACCCAAAGCCCATTCATCCCACCAACACCACCAGATCCTTATGCTACGTGGGAGGTATACTCGGTTACCGACCCGACAAAAGTGCTGCAAAATCTACGCAGTGATCGAAAATATAAAGTTGTCGTCCGGGCGGAATGCCCCACGTTCGGCTGGACGGAGTACACCGATGTATTAGAATTCCGGACGCTTTGCTATTCCAAATCTCCAGATACGGCCTACGTAGAAAACATGCTGGAAACTACCGTTGAGCTGAATTGGTCGGTCGTTGCTCCTTGTCTGGAAAATTACCAGGTAGTTGTTGAGAGTCTTTCCTCCGTCAACTTACCGGCAGGATCAACCGGAATTTCGGGCACCTCGGGCAACACTCAATCTCAATCTTCCAGTACCCGTACCCAAAGGGGAGCAGAACGAACATCTCCCGGCCCGGGGAGTATGAGCAACCCTGGTACGACAATTAATCTTGGCGGGGCTACGACCGTTGGCATTTATCGGGACTCCATTCTTTCTACGGATGACATGGTGCTTTGGTCAGGCTTAGTAGCCAATACGGAGTATCGTTTCCGGGTCAGGGCCCGCATCAACAAATCGGAGTTCACGCCGCAGCCGGTGGGGTATACAACAATGGAAGCGTGGGCGGCATCAGGTGGCGCGGCCGCAGGTGCAGAGATTATTGGAGAAGCAGGCTGGGGGCCGTACACCTCTTGGGTTACGTTCCGTACGGACCATTGTGCCCAGCCCTACGACCTGGTGGAAACGACGTTGGATCGCAGTACCATGGAGATCAGCTGGACACCGAGTAACGGGGTCAATGATTATGAAGTGAAGTATAAGCTAGCCGATGATGCGGGTTCCGTTTGGGCCTACGTCAACGTTACCGAGCC
>JBGCFZ010000201.1:0-7600 GCA_045110355.1 Lewinella sp.
GCCCTCATCCTTGTCATGATTGTTGTCGGTAAAGCCTATCTGGTACCCATTTTTATGGCTTTGGTCATCTGGTACCTGGTGAACGCGCTTGACCAACAGTTCCGTAAACTCCCGTGGATCGGCCGGCATTTGCCCGGTGCGGTTACTCTGGGGATGTCTTTGGTGTTTATTGGTCTGACGCTCTATGGTGTAGGCGATACGATTGTGGCTACCGTTCAGGGCTTTGTTGTGGATAGTGCAAAATATGCCCCTAAGATTGATGCTCAGATCGTCCGTTTCTACACTATGTTGCGTCTGGAAAACCCACCAACACTGGAGAGCATCCAGCTCACGGATCAGTTGTGGATCTATTCCACTGAGCTGCTGAACGGCTTTACCAACTTTGCCAGGGGCCTTTTTCTGGTATTACTTTATGTTCTGTTCTTTTTGATCGAACAAGGCGCTTTTGGTAAGAAAATGACGGCACTTGGCCTCGACCTTAAAGAATCTAATCGCCTGTCGTTGGTACTCAACGAGATCAACAGTGCCATGCGCACCTACCTGGGGGTAAAGACCTTTACCAGTATCCTTACCGCGGTGCTTAGTTGGGTGGTGTTTTACTTCATCGAGGTAGACTTCGCCCTCTTCTGGGCTTTTCTGATCTTCTTATTCAACTATGTACCGAGTATCGGTTCCATCACGGCAACGCTGTTGCCCGGGTTACTTGCCCTGGTACAGTTTGATACCCTAACACCTTTTCTGGTCATCATTTTTGGCGTTTCCGCCATCCAGCTTCTGGTGGGAAATATCCTGGAGCCCCGGCTGATGGGAGACACCCTGAACATCAGCCCATTGGTGGTGGTACTTTCCCTTATCCTATGGTCAATGCTATGGGGAGTGGTGGGTATGCTGCTTAGTGTGCCAATTACGGTGGCGATCATCATCATTTGTTCTCAGTTTCCTACGACTCGGGCGGTGGCCATCTTACTTAGTAAAAATGGAAAAATAGGGTGATGGAGGTGGCAACTTGTAACCCAAACCCTGCACCTGCGGCCCCGCCATAAAATTCCACATTCCAAATACCTTGCTCAATTCCTAGTCGTTACCTTTGTACTCCTAGTCGATACATGAGTATACTCCCTACATCCTCTCGTTGGCCCCTTTACCTGGCAATTACCGGACTGGTGATTGTTGTCGCGTCGGTATGGTATACTAATCACCTGGCGGGGCAGCTAGCCAAAGTAGAAGAGCATTTTGTAGACCTCTCCAAACGCGCGACCGAAGAACTGGGCAACCTCACTACTGAAGATGAGTTTAGTGAGGATGTTTCCATTTTTGCGGAGATTCTTCAGCAAATGGAAACGGTACCCCAGATTTCTACCGATTTTGAAGGCAACGTTCAGTTTTGGACGGGTTTCGGACGACACGATAATAATGAGATTGGGAACCGAACCCAAGACTCGATCTACGTTCAGGGTATTATGCAAAACTGGTTGGAAGAAGGACGGACCCCCGTCAGGATGTACGCGCAACTCCAGTATTTCGGCGAAAGTCGCCTCCTCCGTCAACTCCGTTACTTTCCGCTGATCCAGGCTCTCCTGATTGGTTCCTTCGTCTTCCTTGGTTACCTGGGCATTAACCAAACCCGGAAAGCTGAACAGAACCGTGTATGGGTCGGTATGGCCAAAGAAACGGCCCATCAGTTGGGTACACCGATCAGTGCCATCATGGGCTGGGTAGAACACCTGAAGTTGATGTATGCCGACGATGAGGACCTCATAGAAGTATCCGACGAACTCGGACGGGACGTTGAGCGCCTGTCTATGGTCGCCAACCGCTTCAGCAAAATTGGCGCAACACCCGAGTTGGAAGCCGTCAACATTTTTGAAGAGCTCAATAAGTGCCGGGAGTACATGGAGAAGCGGGCACCACGAAAAGTATCCTTTAATTTTCCCGCTCCGGATAGCGGCAACATCAAAGCCGCCATCAACCCGTTACTTTTCGACTGGGTTTTTGAAAACCTGCTCCGCAATGCCCTGGACGCCATGGACGGAAAAGGCGTTATCTCCGGAGCTATCCGGGAGTTGGAAGACAAGGTGTATATCGACATTACTGATACTGGTAAAGGCATCGCCCCTAAGAACGTGCGCAAAGTCTTCAATCCCGGCTTTACTACAAAAAAACGAGGTTGGGGTCTCGGGCTAAGTCTCGTAAAACGGATCGTCGAAGAATACCATAAAGGTAAAATCGTAGTTAGCCATTCCGAAGTGGGCAAGGGGACTACGTTTACGATTACGCTGCCGAGGGCTTAGTATTCAGTATTTAGGGCTCAGTCTTCAGGGCTCAGCGTTCAGTACTCAGTCGTCAAGACCCAGACCGGATTGCTTTGCCGCTGAAACCTGAATACTATATACTGGCCCCTGACCCCTAAATACTGTATACTGATTCCTGAATACTATATACTGATCCCTGAATACTGTGAACTGACTCCTACCGACGCCCCCGAAAAAAAGAAGACATCAACTCCCCACAAGCCTCGTGCATAATGCCGAACTCCAGCTTGGTTTTTGGGTGCAACAGCTCACGCCCGAAACGCATAAATCCCCGTTTGTCATCACTGGCACCGTACACAATACGGGAGACCTGACTCCAGGCTAAGGCCCCGGCACACATCGGGCAGGGCTCGAGGGTAACGTACAGCGTACAGTCGTGGAGGTATTTATCTCCAAGGTGGTTGGCAGCAGCAGTGAGGGCGATGATCTCGGCGTGGGCCGTTACGTCGCTGAGGAGTTCCGTTTGATTGTGGCCACGGGCAATGATGCGCTCATTGGCCACCACTACGGCACCAACGGGAATCTCTCCCGTTTCTGCCGCCAGTTTGGCCTGCTCGATGGCTTGCCGCATAAAATAGTCGTCATCGTATACCTTAAGCATCGCCGAGAACTTTTTCTACCAGGTAATTATTACGATCGGAACTGGACCGAGATACTAATTCGGCCAGGAAACCAGTGTTGAATAAGATGGTCCCCAAAATCATACTCGTCAGGCCGATGTAGAACCAGGGATTGTCCACCACCAACACACCGTGTTGTCCGTTAGACAAGGCAATCATCTTGACGATCCCGATATAGACAACGCTGCAAAAACCCACCAGGAACATTAGTGTGCCGAGCGTCCCGAACAGGTGCATGGGGCGCTTGCCGAACTTGCCGACGAACATCAGCGACAGCAGGTCCAGGAAGCCGGTGATCAGGCGTGATACGCCAAACTTGGAGTAGCCGTACTGCCGCGCCCGGTGCTCCACCACTTTTTCACCAATATTTTTGAAGCCCGCCCATTTAGCCAACAAGGGCATGTGGCGGTGCATATCTCCGTAGACTTCAATGGATTTAACGACGTTGAGGCGATAAGATTTAAGGCCGCAGTTGAAATCGTGCAGGTGAATCCCACTGACTTTACGCGTTACGGCGTTAAAAAACTTAGAGGGCAACGTCTTTCCAATCGGGTCATGCCGTTTCTGTTTCCAGCCGGAGACGAGGTCATAACCATCCTCCTTTACCATGCGGTAGAGCTCCGGAATCTCGTCGGGGCTGTCTTGAAGGTCAGCGTCCATCGTGATGACTACATCGCCGGAGACGTGCTTGAAGCCAACGTAAAGCGCGGGGCTTTTACCATAGTTTCGTTGGAATTTGATGGCTTTGAGGCTAGGGTTTTTAGCCCGAAGCTCCTCAACGACCCCCCAACTCCCGTCGGTACTCCCGTCGTCGATCATCCAAACTTCGTAACTGAAGTTATGCGCTTTCATCACCCGGTCGATCCAGGCGGTGAGCTCGGGCAGGCTTTCTTCTTCGTTAAAGAGGGGTACAACAACACTGATGTCCATGGGGCAAAGTTACGCAAAGACGGCCGTTTGGGGACGACGAGTGTGCCTGCTAACTAATCTTTAATCAGCAGGGTGAAACTTGCCATGATTCACTACGCCCACGATGCTTCCGGGCAGGGCCTTACCAATCAACGGGCTGTTACGCGTCTTGCCCTTCAAGTCGCCAACGACGAACTCACTACTGCCTTCGGTGGTAAATAAGGTCATGCGGGCGGGGGCGCCGGGGCGCAGGTGCAGTGCAGGGGACCCTAAAAGCAGGGCGGGGGAGTGGGTAAACTTCCTGACGATCTCTTCAACACTTAGCGTGTTTTGAAGCGCCGCCAGTGCCTGGCGGAAGGCCGTCTGCAGTCCCAAAGCCCCAAAGTCTGCGTACGGGAACTCCAATTCCTTTTCTTCGCCGTGCCGGGCAACGTGGTTGCTCACAATACAGTCAATCGTGCCGTCCTTCAGGCCTTCGATTAATGCCTGGCGATCCGTATCCTCCCGCAGTGGCGGAAGCATCTTGAAATTGGCATCGAACCCTTCCAGCTCATCTACGGTAAACTGCAGGTGGTGCGCACTGACGGTGGCCGTAATGTCCATTCCCAGGTCTTTTGCCCGGCGGACTTCGGCCACGCCCTCGGCAGTACTTAACAGGTGGACGACCATCAAGCCGTCGGTGTAATTAAGGATCTCCATTGCCCGTTTCAGTGGAATGGTCTCACTCATGGTGGGTATGCCCCGCAAACCCATCCGGGTACTGATGGGCCCTTCGTGAATTTGGCCATCGGGAACCAACAGCTCGTCGTACGGAGAAATCATTACCACCAGATCACGAACCAGCGAGTATTCCAGCGTCCTTTTAAGCAAGCTGCCGCTGACTCTTCGTTTGGGGCCGTCGGTAAAGATCAGTGTTCCGGCATCGTAGAGTTCCAACATCGGGACCATGTCTTTGCCCTTCATGTCTTTACTCAAGGCCGCCAGCGGATATAAATCCACGGGATGGGTACCGTTTTGACGCAACAAGTAGGCGATGTCGGCCACGGATTGTCGAACCGGATCGGTGTTTGGTAGCGTAGCCACCTGTACGTAACCGCCAGCCAATGCTGCAGCCCGCAAACTGGCAATGTCTTCCCGTTCCTCGTGGCCTGGGTCACCCAGGTAAGCGCCAATGTCGACAAAGCCAGGTGAACAATGTACTCCGTTTAGGTCGATGACCTCTTCTCCTTCTTCTGGCTCCAGGTCCGGAGCCATTTCTGTGATTAGGTCATCGATGATTTTGATGTCCAGGGTTTGACCGTTCAGGGCATTACCAGCATCGATTACTTTCAGGGAGCGGAGTAGCATGATGCAAATGTAATTCGCATTCGCGAATTATTTAGACGGCCGACGGCCTTCCTGGATTAATAGCTGTGATAGATTGATAGGCTGCCGCAAACAAAAGCTCGCTCCGCTCGTACGAGCGAAGCGAGCTTTTGTTTGCGGCAGCCTATTAATCTACTAAGGGCGAAGCCCGTCTATCAATCTACCGAGGGGCTGCGTAGCAGCCGTCTATTGAACAGCAGCATTAGCATCAATAATACCCCAGCCAAAGCTGCCACTACGGCTTGGGTAAATGGAGGCCGCCTGCTTCATGCGGTTCAAGACCTGGCTACGACTCTGGTTAGGGTTAGTAGCCCATACCAGTGCGGCGATGCCGGCGGTGGTGGCCGTTGCTGCGCTGGAGCCGCCAACGTAACCGGCGTTGTCGTTGGAGCGACTGAGGGTAAGGCTGGTCCGGTCGGTGTTGCTGTTGCGCTGCATCACCGCTACGAAGTCTACCTTGCTACCGTCGTGGCAGGTATTACAGCGTTTCATCGGGCTGCTGTCGCGGATACCGGTAACGGCGGTCGTTTCACTCATGTTGGCGGGGAAGATTACACCGTACCAGCTTGTCCAGCTCAGGGACGTACCTGCAGCACACAGGATCAGTTTACCCCGGTTGTTGGCGTAGCGGATGCCATCTTTCACCGTACCGCTGCTGAATACATCGCCAATACTCATGCTGATGATTTTTACGGCGGAACGGTTACCGGCGTCAATCAAGGAATTCTTCACGCCTTTTTTCTCTTTGCTACCATTAACGATCACGTCAGAGGTGCCCCGATAAGTGTACAGGTTGGCTTTATAAGCGACACCTACGGTGCTGCCGTTATTGGTGCGTGGCGCAGCTGCCAGGCCAGCCATTTGGGTGCCGTGGCCACACCGGTCGTTTGGCCCGTCTTTACGACTGCTCCACCAGCTGGGTTCGTAAAAACCATACTTGCTGATGGACCGGCCGGTGCTCCAGTCGCTACTGAATTCACCACCAAGTTTATTCTGCTCTGGGTAAACTCCGGTGTCGATGATGGCAATGCCGATATTGTCACCCTGGCTGGTATTCCATGCCTGCGGGATGTTCATGTAAGCATAGTTCCAGGGCATTTTTGCTCCCGGGCTAATGGTGGTGTAATCCGAACTGTTCAGGCTGCTGGACGGAGCTTCAGAACAGCCACTGCCGGAGCGCAGGTCAATCTCGCCACCGCTGTAGTTACTGGGTTCGAGGTAGCGAACATCAGGCCGGGCACGAAATTCTTCAACTACACCAGGGTGTAACACTTTAACGTCAAGAATCGGTAGCACACCGTCCTCTTCAAAAACAAAGAGGTCTTCTTCGCTGATGGCTTCGCCAGTATGCCGTTCGGTAGCTTCGAGTAAATCAGTAACCAGTTCATCCCGGGTAGCTTTCCAGGCACCGGAGGTAACGTCGATTTCGTGAATGGTTTCCTTCAGGTTTTCATAACCAGCGGGTTGGTAGCCCAGGGAAGCATGGTGCTGACTCAGGTCAAGCGCACTCCAAACTACGTGGGCGCTGGCATCGTTCCAGTCAAATACCTCATTGGTGGCAAACAGATGTTCTTCTACTATCTGGTTCAGTTCAGCCTTGGTTAGGGGCGTTTGTTGGTCAATTGTTGGGGTTGGAGTGGTGGTGAGCGACTCCTGCTGACAGGAGAAAATGGTGAGCGCCAGAGCGCAGCAAAGGAGAATACGTTGCATAATAAAGTGGATGGTTGGGAGTGTGTTAGATTCTGGGCGAGGACGCAGGTGCAAAAGTCGAACCAATTTAGGCAAGCAATATTATTTGCTGCTTTTGAATTCGGAATAATTGCGTACTTCTACCCGTTTAATCAGTGGTTTATGCCGCTAATGTAGGTAAAATCAGAATTTTAGCGAAATTTCGCTAATTTAATTTCAAGGCTTTCTACTCATCACTTAGTGGTCGCCTGGTTTTCCTGCAGCAACAACAAAGGCCATTCGTTCAATCAACCGGTCGAGCCCCGGGCCAAAGGGTGTGCCTGGGTGGCTGCCATACAGGGAAGTATGAAAAAGAATGGGGTTCTGCCCCTTGTTCAATTTTCGTAAGGTGGCTACATGTTTTGCAATTTGCCAGTACGGCGTACTCTGGTCATACCGCCCGGCCAGGAAAAGCATTGCCGGATAGATTTGGGGCCTTATGTTTTGATAAGGAGAGTAGACTAGTTGCGCATCCTGTATACCTTTATCAGCAGGGTTGCCCCATTCGGTATATTCATATTCGGTAAGTGGCAACTTTGGCTGGTCCATAATGCCAGCCACGTCGAGGAAGGCATGGTCAAATACGGCCGACTGGAACAATTGTGGGGCTTCGTTTACCGCAAAACCAAGGACCGGCCCGCCGGCACTTTGGGCATAGCCCGATAG
>JBGCFZ010000202.1:0-7399 GCA_045110355.1 Lewinella sp.
TATGATGGTATTTTCTAAGATGAGACTCAAGCTATTATCCGCACCAACGTTTCCGGGGAAGATGATGAAGGGCATGCCGGGGAATTTGCTCTCTGGCCCCAGCTCCCAGGTGGGGACGCCGGGTTGGACTTGGCCGAGGGCAATAGCGCGCTTTACCCCAAGGGCCTCGGTAGCAATGCGACTGGAGGTGATGCCGCCTTTGGTGAGGAGAAAAGACGGAGCCTCTGGTAAGTTCGCCACCACAGTTTCCAAATAACCAGAGACGGCGGCTGCAATATTTAGGTTAGCAGCAGCTCCGTCTACTTTAATCACCTCTCGGCTGGTATAGACCAAAACGTGTTGTCCGTTTTGCAAAGCTTCCGCAATGTTTCTGGTCAGTGCTGCTGCCATTGACCGCATCTTCATTTCTTGAGCAAATTCAGGGACCTGTAGTACTACGGCCTTTACATCTACCTCAAACTCTACCAACTTATGGTGCTGTTGTAGGTGCCTTAGCTGCGCTGTCGTTTTTGGTACGTGTGAGCCAACAATAAAAAGGCCTCCCCTACCCTGCTGTTGAGCTTTGAGTTTTAGTTTGGGGCGGTCGGGCTGGCCCAGGAGGGCTTTTATGAAGGAGGCGGAGGTACGGAGTTGAGGGTATTTGGCAAAGCGAAGTATGGCCAGAGCTACCCGTTTTAGATCAATGTAGTCAGCAGCATTGACGATGAGCTGAGCCTCTGGAGGTAAATTTTCCAGCTTTCTTTTCAGTTTTAAAGGGGCTTCCTCTCTTAAATCAGCAAGGCTGATGCTGATTACATCTCCCGCCATAATTCCACCGCCCGTTTTTTCTTCTACCCAGGCGTTCAAGTTGGAAGACTGGTAACCAAAACTGCTGTCTTTTGCGAAGGGGCTTTGTCCGGCAGGTATTAGTTTTTCACCTTCTTTTACGTAATGAATGTCATTAATGGTATATCTCCCCCCTTCAAAGAAAGCAGGGATGAGAAAGTCTGGGACGTGCTCAAAACCGGTGCCGTAATGCAAGGCTCCCTCTTCCACCCCAAAATGGCCCCTAAGTGTTGAGTCTCCTCGAAGGATCGTAATGAAATTCAAATCCAACTGATCGCACGCTGTCCTGATATTACGCCCAATTCGTTCGATCAAATTCTCGACTGCTGTGATCTTTAATGCCCGGGAATTAGTCAATAAGAAGAAGAGTCGACTCTTTCGCTTTAGTTCGGCGCTTATGGCTTCCACCGTCCATTCCGTAATCACTGGGATTTCGTGTACCGTCTGTGTACCCGTTGGGTCATCATCAAGGACAATTACCACATCATATCGGTCTGCTAGGGCCAATCTAATGGCCTCATCCAGCCCGTCGGCCGGTTGCTGGGGCGGCAAGGCTGCCATTGTTTCCGCGAAGTCCAGTACAGGTAAATCCATTGGGGGTAGTTTGATGCTAGACGCAACCAGAGGTTGCTATTTCCGGCTCGCAGCCGGAGGCTGCGTCGTCCGTTCCTCCAAGGCAATCACCCGGGCCGGTGCTCCATCGCCTTGGGCAATTTTTAACGGTAAGGCGATCAGGTCCACCAGCTCCCGTTTTATGTTATTCAAGTTGGTGAGGCCTTCAATGATGATGACGCCGCCCGATAAGAGAATTTCGTGAATTTCGGTGACTTCCTTCAAGTTGTTGACATCAGCAACGGAAGGAGGTTCCACCCCCAGCATCTTGACACCGTTGGCGACGCACCAGTGTGCCAGCTCTACGCTGATGCGCGGCAAGCCGTTGCGGAAGCGATCGTAGTTGCCTTGCAGGTGCTCGTCCCACCCTGTATGGAGCAACAGGCTATCGCCCGCTTGCCAGCGGGCACCGATGGATGCGAGGATGTCAACTCCCAAAACGGCTTGGTATTCCGTGATCGGCACCTTCACGACCCAAGCACGACCGGTCAACTGCTCCGGGGTAAAATCTTCAATACCGCCGTCGTTGACGTCGAAATGACGAGGGGCGTCCATGTGGGTCCCGACGTGGGAATAGAGACGCAACCACCTTGCATTCCAACCATCTTTCACCCGCGTCCGCGCCTGCTCCCAACTTACGCCGGGCATGTCTTGTGTGTAGGTGTGGGTTAGGTCGTGGAGGTGATAGTTGGTGAAGTTTATCATGGGATGGTTTTATGTGTTACATGTGCTTTGCATATAAACATACTTGTATGCAAATCGTGTACGTACATCATTTGCATACATGTATGTTTATATAAATCTGAACCACCTCCCTAGCCCCCCCCCAAAGCCATCAAAGCCGCCGCAGTAATCTCAGTAGTACTAGCCGTTCCTCCCAACTCCGCCGTCAGCGTTCCCGAAGCCGTAACCGTATTAATGGCTTTCATGATATCGGCCGCCGCTTCGTGTTCCCCCAGGTGATCTAATAAAAGACTGGCCGACCAAAACTGCCCAATCGGATTGGCCTTATTCTGTCCCATAATATCGGGCGCGGAGCCATGGATGGGCTCAAACATCGAAGGGAAATTACGCTCCGGGCAGATGTTGCCGCTGCCGCCAAGGCCAAGGCTCCCCATAATGGCGCCGCCGAGGTCGGAGAGGATATCACCAAGCATATTAGTGGTCAGTACCACATCAAAGTACTCAGGATGAAGGACAAAATTGGCCGAAGCTGCGTCGATGTACATCTTTCGGTATTCCACGTCGGGGTAATCGGCAGCAACTTCCTCAATCGTGTTGTCCCACAGCGTAAGGGTGTGGATCATGGTATTCGACTTCGTCACGTTCGTCACGTGCTTCCGGCGCTTCCGCGCCAGTTCAAAGGCGTACTTGGCAATCCGACGGGTGCCGACTTTAGTGAAGATGTTAGTGTCTATCGCAAAACCTTCGTCGGTATCGCCGTACATCGTACGACCGCTCTGGACAAACTCCCCCTCATTATTCTCCCGGATGATCACAAAGTCGATGTCTTCCTGCCCCTTGTTACGGAGCGGACTCTTCAACCCGTCAAATAGCTTGACTGGCCGGTAGTTGACGTACTGCTTAAAAGCCGTGCGGACCAAGTTGGTAAAATCCTTAAACGGAAGGCGGTCGTCTACCTCAGGAAGGCCCACCGCTCCGAAGAGGACAGCATCAAACTCCTGCAGTTTCTCCAGGCCGTTTTTCGGCAAAAATGCGCCATGTTTCAAGTAGTGGCCAGCTCCGTAGAGCAAGGTCTCAGATTCGACCCTAAAGCCATGCTTAGCGGCTGCCGCTTCGATGAGTTGCATCCCCGCAGGAACGATCTCGTGACCAACACCGTCTCCATTCACGGCAGCTATTTTATACGTTTTCATTATGTCAAGTTATCAGGTTATTGAACTACAATGATAATATTTTGAATTTTGAATTCAAAATGAAATTCCTACTTTGTGCCCATGAAGCACCTAGAGTTGGTAGATCGGCTGTACTTAACCGTAAAACAAATGATTCTGGACCAGGAACTGGCCCCGGGGCAGAAGCTGGTACAGGAGAAGCTAGCGGCGGAGTTGGGTGTCAGCAGAAGTCCGTTGCTCAAAGCTTTACAACGCCTGGAGGGTGAGCTATTGGTGGAAAGTATTCCCCGCCGGGGAATGTACGTCAAACAGCTTATCCCTACGGAGATTCGTGATGTTTTTCAGTGCCGGGCCGTTATTGAGGGGCTGTCTGCCCGATTGGCTGCAGAACGCGTCACTCCTGATGAAGTCACGGCATTAAAGGCGTGCTTTGCGCCTTTCTTCGATCAAGACAATATCAACCTGCCTTCCTATAGTAAAGCTGATCGCCATTTTCATCAGTTGATCATGCGCTACTCGGGCAACGCCGTAGTTTCCCGGTTGGAGTTGCTTACCAATATCCACCTTACTGCCTTCCAGGCCGGCTTATTACGCCCACCGGCAGAGACGCTGCCGGAGCATCTGGCCATCATTGACGCCATTAGCGCTGGAAATGGCCTGGAAGCAGAACGATTAATGCGGGGTCACATTGAGCGAAGCGGAGAACGAATCAAGGCCTGAACTAAATTATGAGTGACAGCAAAGTTCCCCAGGTTTAGTCCCGGAGGGACGTCCTTATTAGCGATGGGTCAGCGCAGATCCACAGGATCAAGCGCAACCCATCGCTTTCGTTCGTCTGCGTAATTTCAGCCAAATTAGCTCTCCCTTATTTAGCCTTAATCGAACAGCCAATCGCCTTGACCGTAGTCGGCTCAACGGCAGTGCCGGCTTCCAGCGCAGTAATCGCCTGCTCCACATAGCGCTCCGATACGGCGTCCGCATCCTGTGCATTGTCATCAATGGCACCATGATACTGCAGTACACGGTCGGCATCGAGCAGGTATACCTCCGGCGTCTTGGAGGCACCGTAGGCAGGGTATACTGACTGCTCGCCGTCAAGGAGGTAAGCAAACCCATAGCCTTTGTCTTTTGCCCGTTCCTGCATGGCGGCCATATTGTCTCCTGGCTTAAGCGATACGTCGTTCGGCTGGATAGCGACCACCGGATAACCGAGTGGGGCCATTTTTTCGTGGAGGGCAATCAACCGCTCTTCGTACATCTTAGCGTAAGGACAGGTGTTGCAAGTAAAGGTTACGATGTAGCCTTTGGGTGCGGCACCTTCTGCCGCTTTGGTAGCGGCCAGGCTGTGGGCCTCGCCGTCGGTACCCGTAAGGGAAAAGTCTGGCGCAACGTCGCCGATGCTAAGGCCCATGGGAGCGGCTTCGACTTCGGCCACCTCCTTTTGTGTTTCACTGGCTTCGCCAGCGGGAGCATCGCCGCAGGCCGTGAAGCAGAAAAGGAAAGAAAGTAAAGTAAAATGAAGAAGTGTTTTCATCTTTAAGTACATTTTGGTTTAAGAGGGAGATACAGCGGCTACGGCAGTACGCAGCTCGTTGTAATCATCAAATTTAGTATCGTGGAAACGCCGCTCGCTACCCCGATAAATCAGGGTAACGGGAATGGCACCGCCCCAGGAAGGGTCTACCCGATCGATCCAGGCATTATAATCGCCGTCAGCGAGGGCGATAACGGGTAATTTCAGGTCGCGTCCTTCCACGAATTTCTTCAGTTTGGTCGCGACATCTTTTTTGAAATCCAGGCTGACCATCACGACGCGGGCGTCTGTTTCCCTGGCCAGCTGCTCAAAGTAGGGCAATTCTTCCACACAGGGCTGGCACCAGGTGGCCCAGAAGTTAATGACCAGGGTTTCATCTTCTTTGGCGTAATCGAACAACGATACCACTTCATCGAAACTGGTGTACACCGGGTAGGAAAGCGAATCCCGATTGGGGGTCAGCAGGGTCGCTATCCGATCTTTTTCGGGGACAACGTTCGTCTCTTCTGCCGGAGCCGTTTGACAAGCAGAGAGCAGCAGGCAGAAAAACAATAAGGAGGTAACCGTTCGCATAAGTGCTCAACGTAATTGGCCGGGTAGTGATTGTCTGGGCGGGGCCGCAGGTGCAAGAAAAGGGTAAAGGAGTAAGGGAAGAAAGCCATGGTATTACCTTTTCCCCTTACCCCTCTTTGCTATTCCTCCTTTCTTTTGCACCTGCGGCCCCGCCCAAAAATGCTGCTTTTTGCGCCCTAAGCCACAGATATTCTCTTTTTTATTCAATGTGGAGAACCTGGGGGAGAACTAAGGCCTTAGTCTATTAACAGACTAACGAACTAAAACCGTAAGTTTGCCCAAAGTCCGATACCCACATGAAATTCAGTGTTTCCTCCTCCGATCTGCAAAAGAAACTAACCTTAGCCGGTGGCGCCATCAGCTCCAACCCGGTATTGCCCATTCTTGAAGATTTCCTCTTTTCCATCGAAGGCAATCAATTGACAATATCGGCAACGGATCTGGAAACCAGCGTCACCACCTCTCTGGAGGTCAACGCTGACGGAAATGGAACGGTGGCGGTTCCCGCTCGTATCCTGATTGATACGCTCAAGGCCCTGCCCCAGCAGCCGATCACCTTTTCGGTAGACGAGGACAACTACGGCATCAAAATCACCTCCGCCTACGGCTCTTACAAACTGGCCGGCGAGAACGGTGAAGATTACCCGGACATCCCCAAGCCAACTGAGGCCGATGAAATTAGTGTCTCTGCCCTTGCCTTACAGGAAGGCATCACTAAAACACTTTTTGCCACCTCTACCGATGAACTGCGCCCGGCCATGACCGGTGTTTATTTCCAGGTAGATTTCAGTAAACTGGTGATGGTGGCTACCGACGCACATAAATTGGTCAAGTACAGCCTCAGCGACATCACCGGAGAGGTAACCAGCAGTTTTATCATCCCCAAAAAGGCGCTGAACCTGCTGAAAGGCGCCCTGCCTTCAACCGATGAGCAAGTGGCAGTATCCTTCGACAAAGCCAACGCCTTTTTCGCCTTCGGCGACAGTAAGCTGGCTTGCCGCCTGATCGACGCGCGCTACCCCGATTATAACGCGGTCATCCCCGTTGACAACCCCAACGAACTGCTCATCAGCCGCACGGACCTGCAGCAGAGCCTCAAGCGTATCGTGATTTACGCCAATAAAACGACCAATCAGGTCATCCTGACCATTTCAGATGGCTCCCTGACCGTTTCTGCGCAAGACCTCGACTTCAGCAACGAAGCGACGGAACAACTTGCCTGTAGCTACAACGGCGATCCGCTAACGATTGGCTTCAACGCCAAGTTCCTCGTCGAAATGCTCGGCGTGCTGGAAGGCGAAGAAGTCAAACTTGAAATGAGTACGGCCACCCGCGCAGGCATCCTCCTGCCTACGGAGCAGGCCGGTGGGCAGGAAATCATGATGCTGGTGATGCCGGTGATGCTTAGTAATTAAAATGCAAGCAGCTGCCTTGCTGAACGCCGCGCTACTTCTTTGGGAGGTGGCGCGGCGTTTTTAATTGGGCGGGGACGCTGGTGCTAGGGTACGGGGACCAAAGCGCAGGGTGATCAATCAATGTTATTCAACAGTGTTAATAGCCTTTCTACTTTTTCCCCTTTTAAGCTATTTGCCACCAAATAATCTTTAGATAAAATTGTTGTTAACAGGCCAGTTCTCAACGTTTCACTACCAGAAGCAAGCCTCTTAAGTTCTTTGTCGGAAACCGGGCCTGGCAGGCCGGGAGTATCATCCCGCCACACAGCGATTTTGCCTGCACCGTATGTCTTGTCTTTATTACCAATGCCACAGTAAACACCTTCCCGGAGTTGGGGGTTGTTTTGCTCGTCTTCGTCAGGTGCGATATCGAAGATGGCATAGTTGACTACCGATACTCCTTCCTTTGTATGCGAGGCAATACAGAGTTCCCTACGATTTTTAGAAATACTGATCATACAAATCTGTTTTCTATGATCTTCGTCGTCTGTATCCACGTATAGCCACGAGGTAAAATCCGCTCTCATTTCATAAACATGCTGCAC
>JBGCFZ010000203.1:0-16056 GCA_045110355.1 Lewinella sp.
CCATAAAAAACAAAGAAGGTATACTACGCACCTGGAATTTTTGCGCAAGATCTCGCTGCTGATCGATATTGACTTTAACGATTTCCACTTTACCGGCGAATTCGTCGGCCAGTTTTTCGACCATAGGCAAGAGCGCCTGACACGGGCCACACCAATCGGCATAAAAGTCGAGGACAAACGGCTTACCGCTGGCGACCAAGTCGTTGAATTGCTTGTTTGATTGAATAGCTTTCATCTTAATTTAATTTTAGTGATTGATTACATAGGCAAATTTAGGGGTGGCTGTCAGCCGGGAAGTACCAATACTTCCCGTCGGCACGTCAGTTTTACCCTTGAGCAAGTGGACTACCGTAAATGCTGTATGTGGACTTGAAATCCGCCTGCCATCGGCGCTACTTTGTCAGGCACTTATCAAGTCTTCATTACCCAAAAAACAAATCTTCCTATGGCTAGTCGTTTACAATTTGTCCCCTACACCCCCGCTCATGCGCAAGCCTGGTTTGACCTCAACGAAGCCTGGATCAGCGAAAATTTCACGATGGAAGCATCCGATTATGCCGCCTTACGGGACCCCCAGGGATATTTTTTGGATAAGGGAGGACACATTTTGATCGCGGAATACGACGGTGAGGCCGTTGGCACCGGAGGATTACTAAAAATTGAACAAGGCCCTTTCGACTATGAACTGGCGAAAATGTGTATTTCTCCAAAAGTACAGGGCAAAGGATTCGGACTGTTACTGGGGCAGGCGCTTTTGGGCCTGGCAAAAGACCTTGGAGCAACCACCGTATACCTGGAGAGCAATGACAAACTAGCCCCAGCTTTACGCTTGTATCAAAAGTTAGGCTTTAAAGATGTGGAGGGGACGGAAAGTCCCTACGCCCGTTGTAACGTAAAAATGGCCATAAGTCTCTGAGGCTGTTTTGGTGACGCTATATCAGTTTAGCCTTAAACGCTTCCAGTACCTTTACCATCTTCCGCTCAATGTATTTAAACGGCATGGCCTCCTTTCCGGTGTAGATAAAGAGCAAAGAATATTGCTGTCCCGGCGCAATCCCTTCCTCGGTGTGTGCACCGATCAGGTGTTTTTGCAGCCGGTAAGCCTCCCGCATCCGACGTTTGATCATGTTGCGGTCCACTGCCTTTTTGAATCGGCGCTTGGGAACTACGAAGGCCGCCTGAAAGGGGAATGTTCCCCGCATTTCTTCCGTCTCCACAAAGGCCAGCCGAATGGGATAGGATTTGACCGCGCGCCCATCCTTGCCGAAAAGCCGGCCGATCTCTTTGCGGGACTTCAGCCGCTCTTTGTTATGGAATTTGTCAGACAAGAACTCAATGTTTAATCAATAGGTCGCTCAGGCAGTATAATCAATGAAAAACTTGCTCTACTCACCAATAGACCAATAGACCAATAGACCAAAATATTAATCAACCGCCTCGTAGGCCGCTACCACCTTTGCCATTCGCTTCGAGTTGGCCCCCAGGTCACTGTGCCCGACCCTACTGGCACTGCGGTAGTGGATTAACTTAGCGTCGTCATCGAAGAGAAACTCCACATCGTCAATAAAAGGGATGGGCCAGGTCTTAAAGGTGTAGTGCAGGTAGTTATCAGATTCGGTTTTAAGCTTTGTACGTTTCATCCCATCAATAGCCGTTTTAAGGCGAGCCTTTGCTTCCTCAAGGGAGCCAGTGTAAGCGATGGGTGCGCGCTTTTTATCTACCTGGTCCGTTTGAGTACTTACGCAGTTAGGACTTTGGGGGCAAGGTTTGAGTTCGTCGGGCATTTGATCGTTGGCGTAAATGAGTTGATTAAGGGCTTGTTTGTCGGCAGCCTTCATATCTTGCTGCAAGCTGAGGCTGGCCAGTACTTTATCGTCGTCGATGCCTCGCACCTCCGCCAGTAGTTCCGGGCCTTCGTCTTTCCAGACGTAATGGAGTAAGCCGTAGTTTTTCACCCCAATCAAGGAACTGATTCGGTGCGCATTCGGTTCATCGGCAGCTTCGTAGGAATGGGTTAGCCCGCTGGATGTAACCTCGTAGATCGGGTAATCCCTCATTTGTACTTCACTGATTTCAGCGACGTGACGATCCCCACTGAGCAACAACGGCATATTTGGTCTTGTGGCAGCCAGCAAAGCAAGAAGTCTGCGCCGGGCCGTGGGGAAGTTCTCCCACTTTTCGAAACCATGCTCTTGGGGTAAAACCTGAATACTGCTCGCAATCAAGTGAGCCGATGCGGGGCTGTCCGTCAGTTCTTGCTCCAACCAGGCCCATTGCTCGTCGCCCAAAATATCTCCAGTTTCGTTCTTCCCATAACGATGTCCTTTTTGTGTGGGCGGAACTACTGCGTCGCGAAAGTAACGGGTATCCAGGAGGATAATTTTCACCGTCCGACCTTCCTCACCGACAGTGTAGCTCTGGTAAGCTCCGGCACGTCCCCGCACGGGGTCTTCCGCTGCAACATTCAGAAAGCTTAGTAACTCCTCCTTGGCAGCATCTTTGTGCGTCCACTCCTTTCCTCCGTCATTAAGACCGAAATCATGGTCATCCCAAACCCCCAGAATTCGGGGAACAGCCTTAGAAAAAGCTGCGTATTCCGGGGCGGTTTTCAGTTGATCGTAATCGGCCTTCATCCGAACCATATCATCAGTATCGGAATAAACTATGTCTCCGAGCCAAAGCCACGCATAGGGTTTATGCGCGCCAATCGTTGGCCAAAAGCCTTGCGGCTTTTTTTGCTGATTACAGCTGCCAAAGGCAATGGTCAACACCTCCGGAGAAGCAGTATGCTCCAGCTGTAGCACTTCCGGACGAACGTTGCTGGAGACACCAGCGGTGTAAAATAGAAACGCGATGAAGGCCAGCACCAGGGCCAACACAATTTTCAGGCTGGTTTTAAACATAGCGGCGACGAACTAATTCGATGAATTCCCGGGCGGTTTCTTTTTTGCTCTCCTCGTTCCATTCAAACCGACGTGCCAAACTGGCCATTACCGGCTGAGCGGCGGCCATCGAACCCGATGAGTTCAGCGTCCGGAGGGTAGTATTTAAAAGGTCGTTATCGCCTCCAAAAAGATCTTTAGTGAATAGGACTCGGTTGTTGATCGTCAGGGCCCGGGTAAGATCCGCCAGGGGCTGGCGGCCAAAGGGGCTGGCCAGATCGTCTTCGGCAAACAAGTCTTTTAAATCCGGGCTGAGCGAGGTATTCACCACTGGGGCTGGGACCGGAGGCGGGGTGGGTGCCGGAGCTGGAGCGGGTGGTGGTGGAGGTGGTACCGGTTTGGGAGCTTCCACTACCGGGGGCGCCGGTGGCGGGGTAAGCTTGGTAGCCTCCACTACGGGGGGAGGCGCGGGCGCGGGCGCAGGTGCAGGGGGAGGTGCAGGTGCGGGGGGTGGAGGAGGCGTGGCCACCGCTTTGGCCGGAGCCTCTCCGTGCGTAGCATACAGTTCATACAACTCCCGCAAGTACCCAAGCATCAGGTCCCGTTCCATCGCGGAAAGTTTTCCTCCCGCATCCAGCTGCAGGCTTTTGTGTAAGGCATTGATGCGACTGATGAGACGATCGGAGGAAGACTGGGACATGAGTAGTGGGTATTTTTGTCTGTTGGTACTATTGAGCGATTGGTCCGTTGAGCTTGTATTACATTTGGGCGAAGATACAGGAGTAGCTTGGTTATTTTAACGATTACCCGTTACCTGCTTCAACAGATCATAATACCAACGAAACTAAAGCACTAAAAAATGTTTCTCGAACCTCATTTCAGTGGCCAACGTAGTGGATGGATTGAAGTCGTCTGTGGCAGTATGTTTTCTGGCAAGACCGAGGAGTTGATCCGCCGGTTGAAACGGGCCCGCATTGCGGGCCAGCGTGTCGAGATATTCAAACCCAAAATTGACACTCGTTATGGAGAATCCAAAGTTGTTTCTCACGACAGCAATTCCCTGCTCGCCACACCCATCAGCGACACCAGTAAGATCTTACAGATTCCGGATGACGTGACCGTAGTTGGCCTGGATGAGGCACAGTTTTTTGAGCCCGCCGTAGTTGGCCACGTGCAGGAGTTGGCCAATAGGGGAAAACGCGTGATCATTGCCGGCCTCGACATGGATTTCCGGGGGGAGCCTTTCGGCCCCATCTGCAGTCTGCTGGCCGTCGCTGAATACATTACAAAAGTCCACGCCATTTGTTCCCATTGCGGCAACCTGGCCAGCCACTCTTATCGCCTTACCCAAGATCAAAGTACCGTTGTACTTGGTGAAACGGACCTGTACGAAGCGCGTTGCCGCAGGTGTTATGAGATGGGTAATATTTTGGAACTTAAGTAATGGGTAGTTCATCGTAGGTAGCGGGTAGTGCTACCGCAGGCCTTTGCGGAGCGACTACCGACTACTTACTACCCCATTAGTGATTATGTCCACTATGGTCTCCTCCCTCATGGCTGTGCCCGTGGTCGTCCACGAGGTTAGCGGCCGCGCCGAGCGCGGCGTTCATGGAAGACTCCACCTTAGCGATGTCTCCGGCCTCTTCTCTGATATAGGTGATGATGGCTTCATTATCCATGCTTTCACGGAGTTCATCCAAAGGCTTGAGGTTCTGCATCCACTCCATCATACCGTCGTTGGCGTCCTCCAACTGCTCGTTGGCGGCTTCCAGAACATCTTTCTTGCTTGCCTCTAAGCCATCTACGTCAAGGGCATCCTTGATGGAGCGTTGTGCAGCAGTAATTTTGCCCATCAGTGGCATTACCCGGTCATGGCCCTCCATCATGGCATCGTAGGCTGTTTGTTGGGCGGCGCGGGCAGCGTCCATGGCTGCTTTTTCGGCAGCAGCTGTGTCTTCTCCGCAAGACGTCAGAGAGAGACCAAGGATAAGTAATAGACTTAAGTAACGCATGGTTGGTTTGTTTTCTTTAGTGAAAGGTTTTCCGGACCTGCCGGTTCATATCACAAAGGTAAGTCAGGTTACAGGTTTTCTAGTTGCAGGTTACAAGTTGCAGGTTGCAGCAATCGCTTGAGGTGGCATGCCCCGGATTACAATCCTTGCTATCTTGTTCCTTTCCCTGCACCTGCGACCGCGCCATAAAACCACAAAAAAGGGCGCCCCCAATTCCGGGACGCCCTCACCATTTGAGACTAGTAATACAACTTTAATCG
The DNA here is from genome assembly GCA_045110355.1 of Lewinella sp. Taxonomy (GTDB): domain Bacteria; phylum Bacteroidota; class Bacteroidia; order Chitinophagales; family Saprospiraceae; genus Neolewinella. The sequence continues at coordinate 5,155 of JBGCFZ010000203.1, forward strand.
ATTTCTATATCGCCATAACTGGTCGAGATGTTAATCGATCCTTGTCCGTTACCGGGCATGTTGCCGGTAGCTGAGCGGGTAGAGCCGCTTTTGTTGCTGTTGACGTTCTTCGCCCGGTCCCGATCGTAGGAGATGTCTCCGTAACGTGTCCGCAGCTCGAATTCGAAGCCAGCATCATCATCCACATCAATCTCTACGTCGATGTAGTTGACCCGGATGTAGACACGCTCGAATCCGGCCTTGAGTTCATCGATTTCCAGGTCGCCGTAGGAGGCGTCCACCTCGATCTCTTTGATGACCTCATCAATGGATACGTCGCAGTAGTTGCCGTCCAGATAAACACGACCTACCGAGCCGACTTCCAGGTCGTTGTAGTTGCCATCAAGGCGCAACTCCCGGGCACTTTCTACCTCTAGTTCTTCGTAGCCGGCGTCGATGGTGAGGCGACCAACGGTGCCGATCCGGGTTTCGCTGTAACGACCGTCATAGCGCAACTCTGCTGCCTTCCGAATTTCGTTGCCATCGCAGTAGCGAACCCGGAGGGTGCTGTTTTCGCCCATCTCATCGATGCGGGCAGAGCCGTAGCTGACGCTTACTTCATTACGACCCGTCATGTCACCCGTCACCAGGTTACCATAACCAACACTAATGTTGGTGTTGCCCGAAAGGTCAGGAAGGCTAACGTCGCAGTATTTGGCTTCTGTTTCCAGACTGGCCGATGCGGGCATCTTAACGCGGTAGTATACCTTGAAGTCGTTGGAATTGACCATCCGACCGAAGGAGGGCCATTCTCCATCAAAAATCGATTCGATAATACCCTTGGAACGGCTTCTGTTCGTGCCAATGTTAGTAACGGCCGTAGCGCTGTTGGAGCCACCCGTGAAGTTAATTTCGATGCGGTCGAAGGTACGATCGGCATCGTCTTGGTCAGAAGCCGATACTTTTACCCGCACGTCAATTTTCACTTCGTTGCGGTCCCAGGTTTCCACCTTGATTTCACCGTACCGATTGGCCAGGCGGACTTCTCCGTCGCCGTCGACATCAAAGGTTTCAGTATACGTTTTCTCATAATCTTGCTTAAGCAAGTGAGGGACATCAGCCGCCCGTAGGGCGGGGAGCAGCAGCAGAAAGACTGCGGCCACCAGGATTGGTTTTACGGATTTAAGATTCATTGGTAGTTTGTTGAGTAGTAGTAGACGTAGAATCGTTAGAAGGCAGGTGCTGCTGAATACGCAGCAGAATGTCAAGCTTCGTGCGGTAAGTCTCAATGAGGCGATCAATGAGGGCTGCACGTTGGGATACAGGTACTTCGAGCAAAGATGCCCGGATTTCTTCGGTGGCCTTGTCAATTTCGGCCAGGTCTTTTTGCAGTTGGGGGTCGTTGTTCACCAGCTTTACTTTCGTAGCCTGGGTGGCAATTTCTCCACGGTAGTAGTTTTCGGTTTCGGCCAGTTCGGGGCTGATTTGCCGAAGCTCAGCCGCCATTTGATCTTCTGCAGCATTCCGGTAACCGTTCTGGCTGCCAATGGTGAAGGCCGCAGCGATGAGTAGCAACATGGCAGCCGCCACGCCTAGAACTCGCAGGCGTTGGCCACGTCCACCCAAAATGGCGCGCAGCGGCGGCATTGGGGTTGCGCCGGAGACTTCGGCGACTTCGGCTCCGTCCATAGCGGCGAAGACCAGGCCCTCGATCCTTGGTGGCGGAGTTACGTCATCAAAAGCATCTCGGTTGGTGACCACAAAAGCTTCCAGTGGGTCGTTATCGTCACCCGAGGTGTCAATGGCACTTTCGATCTTGCTCCACAGGTCATCACCGGGAGTTTCGTCATCGAAAGAAGAGCGGTTGTTGAGGATGAAATCCTCTAGCTTATCGGTAGGCATGGGGAGGATTATTTTTGATCGTTTAATAATGCTGCCAGACGCTTGCGTGCCCGGCTATATTGTGATTTGCTCGTCCCGACACTGATGCCAAGGATTTGCGCAATCTCTTCGTGGTCATACCCCTCGAAGAGGTAGAGAGAAAGTACCACCCGGTAGCCTTCACTCAGTTGTAAGGTGGCGCGTTTGATTTGCTCCACACTTAGCTTTACTGCACCAGCTGTGGGTTCAACACTTACGGTTTCCTCCGCAGAATCATGGCGAGTAGGGTCAAGGTCGGTTGTCAGCAACCGCCGCTTCTTCAGATGGTCGATGCAACGGTTAACGACAATACGCTTAATCCAGGCACTGATCGATGCGTCGAAATTAAACGTCTCGATCTTGCCAAAAATGTCCACAAAGGCTACTTGCAGAACATCTTCTGCGTCGTGGGCGTGCCTGAGCATTCTCAGACACAGGTTATACATTGGCTTGGCATAATGGCCGTATAACGCTCGTTGCGCCGTACGGTCTTTGCGCTGGCAGCCAAGTACTAATTCGCGGTGTGTGTCGCGATAGTCGGCAGCTGTTGGCATGGTTTGTATGATTGGCTGTGCTCCCACAATGGTTCCTGATTAATGTATTTACACTCAATGACGCAGGTACCTGAGTAGGGTTGCATCTTTTGAAAGATTTTTTGTGAAAATAACCAGATCACCTAAACTTTGTCCTGAGCAGCATTTTAGTTGCCGGGACATACCATAGTTTTCAAGTTCCTAACCACCTGTACGCGTTTTTCGCGAATAACACCTGCACTAGTACAGTAAAACCCTCATTTAGCTACGGCTAAACTCCGGTTTTACCGCCTTGCCAGCCAATAAAATTCACCAGCACAAAAGTCAACAAACTTAAATTACACTGCACTAGCTCCCCCCCGTAAGCGTCTCTGCAATATCTGTTCTCGAAGCCTGAATCGCTGGAATCACCGCTGCCAAAAAGCCGATGAACAGCGCTACGGCTAACAGCCAAACTTCCTCGGGAAGAAAACGCCAGGGAGAAAGACTGTAACGGAAATCATCGGTAATATTAGCAGCCATCAGCGATAAAATTCCGTGGCTCAACAGCAAACCAAGTATGTAACCAATGACGGCCACCATCAGTCCTTCAAGAATAATGAGTAAGAACAGTTTGCTCCGCCCCGCTCCCATCGTGCGCATGAGGGCCAGTTCATAGCGTCGCTCGCGTAACGAAGCGAACAGGGCAATGAAAATGCTCAGGGCTGAAACAATGGTAATGGCCAGTACGAGGATGCCCAAAATTCGTTGTCCGGAATCAAACTGACGACGAACTTCACTAATCTCGTAGGCAGGGTTAGCGGCCAGCAATTCTGTATTTTCGTTGATATTGCGCGGGAAGTTCAGGGCCTGAAAGCTACTGGCATTCCGGTACTTCACCAGCAAACTGGTGATCTCCTTTTCCGGGTCTTCGTCCATCAGGGAAGTAGGAGGATGGTCTTCAGTATGTTGATGGCCTGCGTGGTCATGCCCAGCGTGATCGTCTTCAGCAGCGGAGCTGTCATCATGGCCTTCGTGCGAATGCCAGTAGGTTTGGTTGGTCGTCAGAACCAGTTGATCCATAACGGTGCTGCTGGGGGCCAGTATCCCTACTACCGTAAAATCATCATCGTGCTCAATGTTATTCTCATCGCCTTCGTCGATGATGCCGTGATTAGATTTGAACCTCGAACCAAGTTGGAGGCCATTAACCCGGGCAACTTCTTCACCGATTACAACCTCAAAATCGTGTTGCCACAGGGCACCTTCGGCCAGGCTGGCGCCGTACCAATCCAATATCTTGGGAATGGTACCAACGATGCGGTAGCCTTTGTAGCTATCGCCAACGGAAAGTGGAACAACATCCGCAACGATCGGATGCTTAGGATTGAAAAATGCTTTGATCTTCCCCAACGGAACATTTCCCGTGGCATAACCAACGTGGTACATACTGTTGAGGGTAAGCTCTAAGGGGCTCCCCTTAGCACCAACCACCAGATTGATGCCCGCCAGGTTGTTGTCGAACTGTTCGTCTGCTTGCTTACGGAGAGACAGCAACAGAGAAATCAGACCAATGCTAAGTGCAAAAAGTAAGATGCTCAGCAGAGCGCTGAGGGGTTTAAACGTGAGGTTTTTCCAACTTAGCCGGACGAGGTTCATAGGTGGGTCTGTTGGGAGATGAGACTGGTGAGACGATTATCGTGGGTAACAATGAGCAGGGTGGCCCCTACCCTTTTGGCTTGCTCCTGCAAAAGGTCGACGACTTGCTGGGTGTTTTCATCATCAAGAGCGGAGGTAGGTTCATCGGCAAAGAGTACGGCCGGTTCATTGATCAGAGCACGGGCAATGGCCGCACGTTGTTGCTGGCCCACACTTAATTGGCCGGGTAAAGACCTGGCTTTTTCGGCCAAGTCGAGTTGGGTAAGCAACTCATCAATTCGCCCTTCGTTTATTGGCTTACCCGCCAGTTTCTGGGCAATCCGGAGGTTTTCAGCAACGGTAAGTGCCTGCAAAAAATGAGCCGTTTGAAAGATCATTCCGATGTGTTGGCCACGGAAGTGATCCAGGGCCGCACCGGATAGCTGGCTCAACGATTGTCCGTTGATGACAACTTCGCCAGTGGCGGGGCGGCGCAGCCCCGCCAGGAGCTGCAACATCGTCGTTTTGCCACTGCCGGACTTTCCCAGCAAAAGACGGGTCTCACCGGCCAGGCAAGAAAGATCAGGGAAGGCAAGAGATTCGCCACCAGTATATTGGAAGGAAAGGTTGGAGGAGTTTAACATGCTTGGCTGCAAGATATAATTTCCGCAGCCACTAAACCTTTTGAAAAGAAGATTTATTAAGTGCAGGTCGGTTAACCCATCAACGCCTAACAGACTAACAGACTAAGGAGCTATCTTCACGCCATTAAAGAATCCGTAAAAGAATAACCGCTCGGGTAGTATCCGGAGCATTATTCTTTATCAGACTCTACCATCGCCCAACGCTCCAGACCGTGCTCCGTTCCTTGCTTCTACTACTACTTTTTTGCACCTGCGGCCTCGCCCAAAATAATTTATTGGCCCAAGACGGGCTATTTCCAGCCTTTGACATCCGCAGCCGCCTAATGGGTGGAACCGGGCTAAACGCCGGAGGGATCGACGCCCTTTGGACGAACCCCGCCGGGCTCTCTAAAGCAGAAGACAAAATAGCAGCCGGTGCCACGGTTGAACAACGATTCGGCCTTAGCGAACTTAATACCGCCACCATCGGTGCCACCTACGGTACCGGCCTTGGCGGCTTCGGCTTACAGCTCGGCAGCTTCGGCTTCGACGCTTATCGGGAAAACCGGGTAGGCATTTCCTACGGACGAAAACTAACCGATAAATTCAGCATTGGCGCCGATTTTGCCGGATTTGCCACCAGCACCGAAGGCTATGCCAGTACTTTTGACGTCACCTTCGGGCTCGGAATGCAGTTGGAAATCGTACCCGAATTCCACGTCGCTGCCCGCATTTTCTCCCCTTTCCGTGCGGAGCGATTACCCGGCGAATACCTTCCTCAGTTACTTGCTATTGGTTTCAGTTATCGTCCTTCTGAGAAAATCATCATCAACGTTGAAGGCCATCAGGATACCGATCACCCGCTACGCGTTCGCGCCGGTATCGAGTACCTCCCAGCAAAGGAACTATCCATCAGAATGGGGGTAGCTACTGAATCTTCTGAACTATCCTTTGGCCTTGGCTATCAAGTCGTTGAAAGGATTGACCTCAGTGCTGGTGCCGTCTGGCATGAGGTGCTGGGGGTTTGGCCGGGGATCGGCATCCGCTTTAAGTGAGTTGGTGAGTTGGCCAGTCACTGAGTTGCTGCCGCAAGCGCTGTTTACGATGATGTCCTTGCTTTGCTTAGAGCGAAAGTAGCCTGGCGGAATAAGTAGTAGTAACAGTAGCAATTCACTAAATCAGCAACTCACCATCAAGCATATCTCCCCACACCGCACGGCCGCGTTCATCCTTACGTATTTGTCCGCCAGCAACCCGGGCATCATGCTCCAGCAGCAATGTCCATCCGCCCTCCAGGGCTTCTGAAATCAATCGTTCTTTCTCCGCCAGGGTATCCAGCGGACGAATGTCAAAAGCCATTACCCAGGGCAAGCTGAGGTGCGCGGCACTTGGCAGCAAATCCGCACAATAGACCATACGACGACCGTCGGGCAAATCGATCAGTGGAAGCTGCATCGCTTCGGTGTGCCCATGAACTGTCCGGAGGGATATTCCGGGGAGCCATTCGTAATCATCGCGTTCAGCTGGGAGGAAGCGAAGTTGTCCGCTTTTCTGTAGTGGATTCAGGTTGGTAGATAAAAAGCTGGCTGCTTCCCGTGGATTCGGCGAAGCCGCCCATTTCCAGTGTTGGTCGGTGACCCAGTGTGTCGCATTTGGGAAAGTCAATTGAGTACTCCCGTTGATGTCCAGGTAGCTGGCTCCACCGACGTGGTCGAAGTGCAGGTGGGTAAACAAGACATCCGTAATGGCTTCGGGTTCCAGCAGGCGCGAACGCAGGTGCGAGGTAAGGGTTTGAGGCAAGGAGGGGTTGAAGTGCCGCTGAAAGCGGTCATCGTCCTTCTCCCCCACTCCTGTATCGACCAGGATATTCCGGCCATCATCCGTCCGAATCAGCAAGCAGCGCGTTGCCCAGGTACAGCGATTGGACCCCGCCTCTGGAGGGTAAACCCTTTCCCAGACGGACTTGGGGACGACACCGAACATGGCGCCGCCATCTAACTCGAGGGTTCCTGCTACTACGGTTTCTACAGAAATTATCATGGCAGCAAGTTAGGGAATAGAGAGCTATGGAGCTAGAAGCTAGGGAGCTAGTAATAGGGAAAACAACTAGGGAGTTCTCGTGTTTCCCCAAGGAAGCGAAGCGCACCGAGTGGCAAAGGCGGCAGCCTAGTTTCCAGCTCACTAGTTCCCTAGCTCACTAAGAAAGCCACCCAATCTCCCCCCGTAAATAAATAAACCCAAGCACCGCGATCAAAGGTGCCACCCAGGCCGACAGGACGTACCAATAGTAGTTCTTGGTCACCTTGCTGGGCTGAATTAACTCTACAATATGGCTGATGCCCCATACCGCAAAACTGATACTGCCCAAGATAACTCCCAGCAAAAAACCGGCGTATTCGTTGACCAGCATCAACAGGGCATAAAGTATGATTTGCCCCAAAATCATCAGGATGGTATTCATGGATATTGGTTGACCGCCAGAGGTAAGGTCACAATCTACGTCGAGACACCATTGTTGCAGAACTTAGTCTGCTAAATGTTCCTCAATTACCGACCAAATGGCCTCCGAAATAGACACGGGGTCAGCGGAAGCATCGATGATGTGGATGTTCTCCCCATCGCCAAAGTGCTCAAAGGCCAGGTGGAAGCTCTCCCGTACGTGAGCAAGTTTCTCCTGTGTCTCAAACAGTTCAGTAGCTGCCCCCCGTGCCTCAATGCGTTGCATGCTTACCGTTGGTTCCAGATCAAGGAAGAAGGTAATATCGGCGGGAAGCGTTCGCTTCGCCAACAGGTTCAACGAGGCAATCCATCCGGGATCAGCGAATTCACTTTGGTAGGCCAAACTACTGAAGTAGTACCTGCTGGCAATGACGTGATAGCCCTCCGCCAATTGATGCAACAGCCCTTCGGTGGGATGATGCAAATGTTCGATCCGATCAGCAGCAAACAATGCCGCTACGGTTTTAGGATCTGCCTCAATTTCGTGTTGCAGAATGGAGCGAATCAGTTTTCCTGTTGGCAACTCCGTCGGCTCCGCCGTCAGGTAACAGGCCTGGCCCATCCCCTGCAGGCGATCTCGCAACATATCGATCTGAGTGGTTTTCCCGGAACCGTCCAGACCTTCGATGACGATAAAAAGTGGATGCATGCTGGAAGTATTCAGGGTTCAAGATACAGGTTACAGGATTCAAGTTGCAGGTTGCAAGGGGACATAATCCGAAAGTTACTACGTTACTGACCATCCCAACGTGAGCGAAGCGAGCTCCCAACAGCCGCAGGCTCCCCAACAGCCGCAGGCCCCACAACAGCCGCAGGCTCCCCAACAGCCGCAGCCCCCCCAACAGCCGCAGGCCCCACAACGCAAAGCCCTTACTCTTCTTCAGGAGCAAAACGTGCGCGTCCGCTCCTGTCCACCACCGTAGAGCTTGCTTGTTGGGTTCCCTGTAATACGAGGTCCAATACATTGACGTGTCGAGGTTGGGTGACCATGAAGCAAACGGCTTCAGCTACATCAGATGCGCGCAGCGGCTGGAAGTCTTCGTAAATTTTGGCGCGCTCCGCGTCGCCGTCGTAACGAACCAGGGAAAATTCGGTCTCCTCCACCATCGCCGGGCAGATTTGGCCGACACGAATACCGTACTTCACCAGGTCCAGCCGAGTAGCGTGGGTCAGCGCATCGACGGCGTGTTTGGTGGCACAATACACGTTTCCGTTCGGGTAAACTTCCTTACCCGCCGTACTACAAACATTGATGATGGTACCATCTTGCCGTTTAACCATTTCTGGGCTAATTGCCCGGGTGAGGTACAGTAAGCCCTTCAGGTTAACGTCGATCATTTCCTCCCAATGTTCGATCTTTCCTTCGTGAATGGGGTCGACACCCTTGGCTTTCCCTGCGTTATTGATCAACACATCGATGGTTGACCATTCCTCCGGAAGACCGGAAATGGCAGCAATAACCTCTTCATTATTACGGACGTCCAACTCCAGAAGGAAGGTTTCCGTTTTATGGGCTAGGTCTAGCTCGGCCGCGAGGTCTTCCAGTCGTTCTTTCCGACGACCGATAAGGATCAGGCGGTAGCCTTCAGCAGCCAGGCGGCGGGCGGTAGCCCGGCCAATTCCGGCGGAGGCACCAGATATCAGGATCGTTTTCCCAGCACCCTTCAGGGGCGGGGCCGCAGGTTCAGGGGTCGGTTCGGGCGCTGCGTCTCGTTCTGCCATCATGGCTTCAAGACTGGCAATATTGCGCTTAAGGGCAGCCAGCGCATCTTCTTCGGCGGGGGTGCCCGCAGTTACCACCGGGGCAACGGTGGCGAAGGCCAGTTGGTTGGCTTCCGTTTTAAAGGCGGGGTTAAGCGAACAAGCAATACGGAAGTAGTTGCGGGCTTCAGCCAGGTCTCCTCGTTCGTGTAACAGTACGGCCAGCTCATAGTGGGCGAATGCATGCGTTGGCTCAGTCGAAATCCCGGTACGCAGCACCTTAATGGCCTTTTTGCGGCGGCCAACGGGGCCAGCCAACAGCAGCGCATAACGATAAAAGGCGTCGCCGATGGGATGTTTATCCTTGGTGGCCCGACGCAGATAGGCGGCGGCATCGAGGTAATCAGCGGGGTAATGCTCCGCCAGGAAGGTGCCCAATTCGTAGTTAAGGCCTGGGTAAAACGGTTCGGCGTCACTGAGGGCTTCCCAGTTGTCTCGGGCAGCCTTGAGATCACCGGCGGCGAGTGCCAACTCTCCGTTCAGGTACAAGGCGTCCAGGTGGTCGGGGTTCTTGTCGAGTAAGGCTTCAACCTCCCGCCGCGCCGCGGCGGTGTCTTCCGTAGCGGTCGCCAGCAGCAGGGCGTAGTGGTAGTGAAGCTTGAGGTGATCGGGCAGGGCGTCCCGGCCAGCATTCAATAATTCCAGCCCGGCGGCAGAGTCTCCTTCATCGTGCATAGACCAGGAGCGCTCGATCCAAGTGTTGACTTGCTCATCGGCCGTCATTTCGGGCGTTGCGGCCAGCTGGTCAGTTGTTTCCTCTTGTACATTTTCCAACTCAAGCAGAGCGGCAATCTCTTCTTCTTCCATAGGGGTTTCTTCAATGTCGGTTTCCACAACGGGCCCTGGGGCAGGATCCGGTATTACTTCTTCCTGCGCTTCCTCCACTTCTTCTTGCACCTGCGGCCCCGCCAGATCATCTTCCGTAACCGTCCCCAGCATTTCCAGTCCCGGGATTCCCGAAAGATCCATCGGAGCGGCGTTTTCAAAATCCTTGAACTCTTCCCACAGCCGCGGGCGTTCCGCAAAAATGAAGAGTTGATGGTAATGATCACCGGCAAATTGGGCTTCCGTTAATGACCAGCTGTCTTTCAGCAAATAAAGTAATTCCTCAGCCTGAACGCTGGTTTCCCGTATTTTACGCAGGTAGAGCTTAAAGGCATCCCCACCGGTAGACGACAGCTCCTCAGCATCACGCCGAAGATCAATGTAGCGATCCTGCCAGTGGTTGACGTAGCGCATCACCTCCGCCAGGTTCGATAAGCTCGTTTGCTCCGTTTCTACCTCGTCCGTCAATTCATCATAATGGTGTGACTTGACGAATATCGGAAGCACTTCACGGTTAGAACCGAAGATTTCGTGCCCCCGAAGCATGCAATTGGGGTTGGTCAGAAAATCGTTGCTGACCAATACGATGATCGGGGCCAAGTAATCTTTCAGCAAATCAGCCAGTACAGGGCCTTCGTTAGCCTTGCCCACCGTCACGTGGTCAAAATTCACGTGACTGGACAGATCACCGGCAATGCGGTGAGCCGTGGTCTGGTTGGCAGTACTGTAGGCGATTCCTAGGGATAGCATGAGCCGCAAGATATAATCAACAGAACTATTAATCAGCTAAAACCTGCATTGGATTTCAACCAGGCGCACAAAAGGTACTCTGTGTTGTCTGTGTTGGAAGGACTAACTCCCTTAACTAGTGGGTGTATTCACAATTACTTGACCGTTATTCCTTGCCTTTTAGCACCGTGACTTCGTTGCTAAAATCCGGTTTCAGCGCCTTGCCACGGCACGAAAATCCTGTGGACTAAACGGCCAGATAATTATGAACTCACCCACTAGTGCTTTGTCAGGTCGATTCTGTCGCATTAAATGCTGGTGAATTTTGCCTGCTGGCAAGGCGCTTGAACCGGAATTTAGCCGTAGCTAAATGAGGATTCAAGCAACGCAGCCAGCGGGTAAAAGACGCCGCAGTT
>JBGCFZ010000204.1:0-11983 GCA_045110355.1 Lewinella sp.
GTGGTTTCTGATGAGGCAAAAAACGTAGGAGAAGCCTTAGCTTCGGCGAGGCTTTTTAACGAAATCAGGGGCCGCAATAGCAAGCGATAAAGTCCCAAACCACTTTGACTTAGGTATATATCTTTGCCAAATGCGCAAATACCAATGGCTCCTTGCATTTTTGGCCCTGGCCATCGTTGCCCGCTGGGGTTCCTTTTTTATCTCCGTCATTAACCATGACGAGAGCACCTACATCGTTATCGCCGACGAATTACTTCGGGGAGAAGTTTATCTGCGTGATCTGATCGATACCAAGCCAATCGGTATTTTCTGGATTTATGGGGCGATGATCAAACTAACCGGTGGCAGTATTCTTGCACTAAGAATTGCAGCGTCCTGCGTAGTAGGTCTGGGTGGTTTTGGCCTGTTCCTTGCGGGGAAACGAGCCGCAGGGAGCCACCGTGTCGGTGCTGCAGCAGGCTTGATTTATCTGTTCATCTGTAGCCTGTTTACCTACTACGGCGTATCGCCCAATACAGAGATATTTTTCAATGTGTTGACCATCTTTGCGGTGGCGCTTGCGGTGGCCCCTAGGATTATGGCGGGGACGCCAGACCCAGCCTGGCATTGGCCCGTTGCCGGGTTTTTACTGGGGCTGGCGATGATCATCAAACCCTTCGCCGCGGCCGAAGCATTGGCCATCGGACTGTTCATGGTTTGGTATTACGGCCGCCAAAAAGCCTGGGGGGAAATCATTACTTCCGGAATAATGCTGGTGGGTGCCTTTGCTTTGCCATTGCTCTTTGTGTACCTGTATTACTGGCAGTTAGGCCTACTTGATGCACTTTCCTTCTATACCTTCGAGGTCAGTAGTGCCTACCCCATAGAATTACCCTGGTACCTGCGCCTCAAATATATGGGGGACTACCTTTTGCGGTTCTCTCCTTTCGTGATCTTGGGCGGCGGCGCGCTGGTGCAGGCATGGCGCTGGAGGAGCAAGGAAACGTCGGGATCATTGCTGTTCCCTTTGTTGGATAGGGAAAAACTACGCTGGGGCTTTTACCTGCTTTTACAATTTGCCTTGGTCACCGTTGTCGTACTACTTACCGGCAAACGCTTCGGCCATTACCAGGTCCAGTTGCATCCAGTTGTCGCACTACTCGCAGCCTTGTGGTGGGCACCGGGCACCACTGTTTTTCCCTGGCTACGGAAGCAATGGCTGCGCAAATATTCGGTGGCGATTATTTTGGCAGTAGCCGTTTTGCTGGGCACTGCCCACTACTTCGCCTACGCGAATAAACGGGATGAACCCCCAAAGATCGCTGCCTACTTCAAGGATAAGCTCGGCCCCGATGAAACCATCTTCATCATCAATGGCTTTCAGATCTCCTACCACCTGTTGGACAAGCCAGTACCTACGCCCTATATCCATTCCTCCTTATTGTTTTATGATCACCACGTTCGTGCTTTCCAGATCGACGAAGTGGCGGAAGCAGATCGTATTCTCAACGACCCGGCGGTCCGGTACCTCGTCCGCCGCCGGGAGGACGGCAACGCCAAAACGCCATTAACAGATCATCTCCTGCCAGCTTTCGAGCAGGTGGATGAGATAGGGGATCGGTTGTTGGTTTATCGACGGAAGTGAATGGGAGAAGGGTTGAATGGGGGAATGAGCTGCCGTAGTTGCCGTTCGCGGCGCTTATTCAAATAAAGAACTTTAGTCCGAATGCGAACGGAGCCATAGGACTCCCGGAGTGAGTGCTGGTGGTTATTATTGCTGTGCACCCTTGGCTGCTTTAACCGAAGGGATGGCAGAGTCAATTGCCAACTACTATTCGGATATTCAGTATGGAGACGAGCATAGTCGGAATAGTAGAACAAGTCCTTCAAACATAATAATAGGACGCTACCTGAACAAAGCAGAAACCTTAGATTTTTGGGATAATTGTAGTGAGCGATTTATTCCAGAAGGCCTCTTTTTTGATCTTTTTGACGTGAATGATGTATCTCCAGCAGGTTTAGCCTTGCCTGAAATTGAAGAAATTGCAAGGTTGAGATCGGGCATTAATGAAGATCGAATCGGCGGGTTTACTTTCAATAGGCAAATGGATGCTTTAAATCCGTTCGTCTTTGATATTGAAGGCTTTAAAGAAAAGCTTTTCTTACAATCCGGAACCATTACAAATACCTCCAGAAGTGATTTCGATGAACTATTTAGAGCCTATGGAAACTAAAAAAGTATTCCTTTTGCTGCCAATCTTTCTCCTTTTTTTAGGCTGTCCACCTTGCGAGCCTGATGAATTTGGAGAAGAAATGATACTTAACATTCCCATGGATTTTGGATCGGACACACCTGTTTTTTACGTCGGAGATACTCTTTGGATCGAGAGCCGGTTTTCAAAAGATGTGGAGGTGCTAGGGCATGAGAACAGAATCTTTTTAGAAGACTTTCGTTTCTTTTCCTATTTGTATATTACAGAAATAAGTCAAAGGGAGGCAAGATTTTTCGTAAGTAGAAATGTCATCGAAAAAATTGGTGCAATTACTATTAGTTCGTTAAATACTTATAACATGGAATTTGAGGAATCTGATGAGGAGTACGCACTTAGAGCTGGAATTGTATTAGAGATTCCCGGCAATTACAATGCTGGAACTGGAATGGACGTAAACGCTAGAAGTGGTTATAGACATCCTTCGTTTTTTTCTTGTGAAGATAATCGGCGTTCATTTGTGGGAACGGTACATGAAAACATGTTTACCTCTAGGGAGAACCTGGAGCTGTACAACGAACTGAACAATGTCGTCATTGAAGGCTTTGTCCAAACCTATGAAGGGTACGAACAATCTGCTTCTTTTACTTTTCAGGTCTTGGAATGATAGAGGGTGTCTACTCCTCAATCATGAGAGGCAGGGCAATCGCAAGGTCACCGGGCGCTCAAAGAACTTCAGGGATTCCGCCTTCGGCTCCATGCCTGAAGCCGCTTTAAGACCCTAAAACCTACGTGTAGGTTCTCAAAGCGGCCATTTCCGGAGCGGAGGATAAATGGTTCTTTGAGCGGCCGAGCTTTGACCTTGCGATTGCCCTATCATGAGAGGTAAGGAGCTAGGGCCTAACGGGATAATTCCGTACTTTCGCCGAACAGACAAACCGCTGTCCCGCCTCCACCGGCGGCACTATCCACTATTTACTACCCACTAAATATGGCAGACCACAAGATCATCTTCTCCATGGAGCGCGTCTCCAAGACCTTCCCCGGAGCCTCCAAAAAAGTACTGAACAACATCTGGCTGAGTTTTTACTACGGTGCCAAGATCGGTGTGCTCGGTCTCAACGGTTCCGGTAAGTCGACCCTGTTGAAGATCATTGCTGGGATCGACAAGAATTTCCAGGGCAACGTCGTCTTTAACGCCGACTACAAGATCGGTTACCTGGCGCAGGAACCCGAACTGGATGACGAAAAGACCGTCCGCGAAATCGTGGAAGAAGCCGTGCAGGAAACCGTCGACCTGATGAAGGAGTACGATGAGGTGAACATGAAGTTCGCCGAGCCGATGAGCGACGACGAAATGAACGCCCTGATTACCCGGCAGGCTGAGCTAATGGAGGAAATTGAGAACCGCAACGGCTATGAGTTAGACAATAAGCTCAACACCGCCATGGACGCTCTCCGTTGCCCGCCCGACGACGCCAAGGTCAGCGTCCTCTCCGGTGGTGAACGCCGGCGCGTAGCGCTGGCCCGCCTGCTACTCAGTAACCCGGATATTCTGCTGCTGGATGAACCGACGAACCACCTTGACGCTGAGTCCGTCCACTGGCTCGAGCAGTACCTCCAGAGCTTTAAAGGGACCGTCATTGCCGTAACGCACGATCGTTACTTCCTCGATAACGTCGCCGGCTGGATACTCGAATTGGACCGGGGCGAAGGTATCCCCTGGGAAGGCAACTACTCCAGCTGGCTGGAGCAGAAGGCTGACCGCCTCGCACAGGAAGAAAAGACGGAAAGCAAGCGCCGCAAAACCCTCAAACGAGAACTGGAGTGGATTCGGATGGCGCCGAAAGCGCGCCAATCCAAAGGCAAGGCTCGTTTGGCCGCCTACGATAAAATGTCGCGCGATGAAGGCAAAGAACGCGAACAGAACATGGAGATCTTTATCCCGCCAGGCCCCCGACTGGGTGATGTGGTGATCGAAGTAGATGACCTGACGAAGGGTTTTGGAGATCGAATCCTTTTCGAAAAGGCAACCTTCAACATCCCAAAGAACGCCATCGTCGGCATTTTGGGCCCGAACGGTGTGGGTAAATCCACTTTCTTCCGTCTGCTGACCAACGAACACCAGCCCGACTCCGGCAACATCAAAATTGGCGAGACCGTCAAGATCAGCTACGTTGACCAGAGCCACGAACAACTTTCCAATAAAGAACAGACGATTTACGACGTTGTCAGCCAGGGCCACGACATGATCGAGGTCGGTACCGCACAGGTCAACGCCCGGGCTTACCTCAGTCGCTTCAACTTCGCTGGTGGTGACCAGCAGAAGAAGATCGGTATGCTCTCCGGCGGAGAGCGGAACCGCTTGCAACTGGCCATGACCCTACGTGAAGGGGGCAATGTCCTGCTCCTTGATGAACCGACCAACGACATCGACATCAATACCCTGCGTGCGCTCGAAGACGCCCTCGACACTTTTGCCGGTTGCGTCCTGGTCATCTCTCACGATCGCTGGTTCATCGACCGCCTGGCCACCCACATCCTCAGTTTTGAAGACGAAGGGGAAATCCAGTTCTTCGAGGGCAACTACAGCCAGTACGAAGCGGCCAAAAAGGAACGGCTGGGAGACGTTACGCCTAAGCGGCCGCGGTTTAAGAATGTGATTAACCGGTAGAGGAGCTCCTCACCCTGCTTCTCTTACCTTTTGTTGCACCTGCGACCTCGCCCATATTAGTCTTGTAGTTCAGTAGTCTGCGTAGTTTAGTAATAGGGCGAGACTATTGAACTACAAGACTATTAAACTACAAGACTAACCTACCACCCCCCCGAGCCCCCGCCCCCTCCAACAGAACCACCCCCGCCAGACATGCCCCCGCCCGAACTACTCGGAGGGCTGGACACCGCCCCGTAAGCCGTACCCATCTTGTTGCCAAAACCCGGTACCATATACGGATACATGTACCTGCCGTGCGAATTACGATCATTGTTGAGCGTACCCTCCAGATCAGATTGCAGGTCCGACGCCCAGTTGTTCTCGATGCCAAGCGCAATGGCGTAGGGCAGCACCGACTGGAAGTAAGTCTCCGTCATTTCAGGCGCGCCGGGAATGGCCCGCCGCTCTTTTTCCGATAGTTTCAGGTACTGCTTCATCGCCTTGATTTCCGCCCAGAGTTTTACTTTGTCTTCGGACGGCTTCCTGATCAACCAGGCGTAGAGCCCGGTGCCGACAATCAATAACGTGACGGCAAAAATGAACAGGACAATACCGAGGTTTTCTGCGTGGTTTAGGAAAACTGCTGCACCACCGACAGTAGCGAGCATGATCAGGAAGTAGGGGAGTACTTTCCAACCATTGGTACCTTCTTTGAGGTAATCAAGGTGCTGTTCCTTCAGGCTTTTGTTGTGTGCCTCGGTGGCTTTGGCGAGGCGTTTGTCGTATTCTCCGTCCAGTTCGATGTCCCCCATATTACGGAGATATTCGTAGAGGGCTACTTGCTCCGGTGCCAGGTCCTGATGGGTGGAGTGGTCTTTTTGCTGGGGGCGGAGGATGAAGATTTCCGAGGTCGTGAAGATGCCTTTACGCTCTTCCTCGTCGATCTTTAGGTACCCTTTTATGGCGAGGTCAGTGAGGGAAGCCGTCAGTTGGGTCTGGCTGGGCATGTATGAATTGAGGTAGTGCAGGCTGGCGGCAGAAAGGCCGCGTGGTGCGGTAAACTGTGGCCCAACGTCCGGTGTCGGCGGGTCAATACCATGTATTTGCCAGGTCCGGTAGCCATACATCAGGGCGATCAGCATACCGATGAAGCTGATGTATTTTGTACCGTTTTTTTGGAGGGGTGTTGCCGGTGGAGGGGGAGCGGGTTTTACAAAAGAACCGGATGGAAAGCCAGCGGCAATGACCATACCTTCCCCCTTGGCCAGCGGCCGGGAGAGGGTGTAGGTAATCTGATCGCCGTTTTTGACCATTTCACAAGCTTGTTCCGTCGAACCGACCCTGCCCGTATAGCAGGCGGTCCCCAGCACGTTCATCCCGTTGGGAACGGTCAGGGTCAGGCTGGCTGCCCTGATGGGGAGTTGAGTGTCGGTACCTGCCAGTGTCCACCGAACCTCTTCCTTATCGTCAAGAAAGTAAATCTGCTTAGGTGCGGAATAGGTAAGGTTGTAGCGGTGGGCCCCGTCATCGAGGAACCGATCTTTACTACCGAAGTAGATGACTTTGTTTTTACCCTCGTTCTTGGTGTGGTAATCTTCGGAACTGCCATCCCGGCTTACGGAGAGGACGTCGTAATCGAATCGCTCCATCTTTACGTCGTCTCCGATGGGCCCGCGCGGCAGGGCCCGGGTAATACCGCGCTTGATCACTTTACCGTTCGAGATCACGGAAATGTCTTCCTTCACGTTGAGGGAACCATCAAGGTTTACCTTAACGGAAACATCGAATTTACTGAATTCCTCGCTTTGTGCCGAAAGGAGCAGGGGCATAAAAAGCAGGCAATAGATCAATAGTCTCATTCGTGGGTGTTTGTGCTTCGCTAAAGTGAGGATTTACGGGTTACTGAACAAGAGAGATCGACGAATGCTAGTAATCATTGGGTAGGAAACAGCGTTTCGGGAGCTAGAAAGTGACTTTTTTACCACCCCGTCGTCCTAACGGCATAAAGATTCAACCTACTTCACATTGCTCCGGAGTTCATCGTAAGATGAGCTCTGGTTTTTTTTGCCCGTTTCCGGAGGCTTATCTTGTCCTCCGCTTACCTGATGCTTTTTTGGCGCGGACGCCGGATGCAGGGTGAGGAAATAAAGAGCAATGAAAAAAACTACGTTGATGCTGCTGTTATTGGTCGTTTGCGTCTGGAGCTGCGACCATCTTCCCCTGACCGACGAACGTGTCCGGCCCGAGCCGCCGGCCTTGCCCGCTGAGATCATCACGGGTGATCCTTTTGTGAACCTGACGGCCAGTAAGATGAATGTGGTGTACGTTGGTGTCTCCAATCCGCTAGACTTACAAGCGACCGGGGTAAACCTCAATGATTTACAGGTGATGGCTTCTCCGCCCGGATACATTACCGAATATGAAAAGGCGTACAGTTTGAAGGTTAGTACACCGGGTGTTCAAATGGTCAGAGTCCTGCATAAAGGGAAGTTACTGAAAACGTTCAATTTCCGGGTCAAGCGAATTCCGGACCCGGTGGCCAAACTAAGTGGTAAATCTTCTGGTAGGATAAGGCTAGCGGAGTTTAAAGCGCAGCTTGGGCTTATCGCCTA
The DNA here is from genome assembly GCA_045110355.1 of Lewinella sp. Classification (GTDB taxonomy): domain Bacteria; phylum Bacteroidota; class Bacteroidia; order Chitinophagales; family Saprospiraceae; genus Neolewinella. The sequence goes on from JBGCFZ010000204.1 coordinate 7,455, forward strand.
CCTTGATGATTTTGATTTTAACCGGAAGTGCGTGGTCACTGGATTTAAGATCACCAGACATTCCCTAACGGAAGGGAGGCAGGAGGAAACTAATATTGACGGCAGGTTTGAGCCCGCATCAAAAAAAATGATAGTAATGGCTGCACCGAAGGACATCTATACGTTTACCAACGTTCGTGCGAAATGCCCGGGTGAAAACGTCAGCAGGACGATTAATTCGTTGGTGTTTGAGATTATATGAATAATTACTGCGCTCGTCAGGTCAATTGCAAAGTCGGCTAAAAACGCGCAGCGTTTTCAATAGCCCTGCCCCGGTGGGGAGAGGGGCTTACGATTGCCCTAGTGGCGCAACGCGCCCACTCGTACTCAGAAAGTCCTCTTAACCTATCTTTGCACCTGCGGCCGCGCCCAAAAATATGCTGAAAATCTTCCTCATCATCGTTGGTATCCTTTTTGTATGCTTGATCGTTGGTGGGTACTTGCTGGCCAGGAATGTACTGCCCTACGCCATTCTACAACCCGGACACAAAACGGGGGACCAGACACCAGCGGACTACGGCTTGCCCTACGAGCACTTTAAGTTGCTGCCCACGGACAGCATCCAACTAGATGCCTTTTTCGTCCCCGCCGTAGGCGTGGCCCGGGCAAACCTCATCATGCTCCACGGCGTTGGGAGCTGCAAAGAAGTCTACCTCGGCTCTGTAGCCGAATTGGCGAAAGTTGGGTACAACGTCTTGCTGTGGGACCAACGCGCCCACGGAAAATCTGGTGGCCAGTACCTTACTTACGGTTACTTCGAAAAAAACGATGTTAGCCTCGCTATTGACTGGCTGGACACCAAAACTGCCGGCTTGCCCACCGGTATCTACGGCAATTCGATGGGGGGCGCAGTCGCCATCCAGAGCCTGGCCAATGATGTCCGGTTAACATTCGGCCTCATTGAGAGTACGTTCATCGATCTGCGTACCGTAGCCAATGCCTATGGCCAACGGATGGGGGGTGTTCCGTTGCCTTTTTGGTTGTCAGACTATGTCCTGACCCGCGCCGGGCAAATAGCAGGCTTTGAGCCGTTTTCCGTCCGGCCCGTCGACGCGGCGACTCAGGTAACCCAACCGATCTTACACATCCACGGCGACGCTGATGCCAACATCAACATATCTCATGCGCATGCCCTGTTCGCTGCTTATTCCTCGAAAGACAAGCAGTTGTACATCGTTGAAAACGGAGACCATGCCGACCTTTGGGAAAAGGGTGGGGTAGGGTACCGGGAGGTTTGGTTCGGCTTCCTGCGCAGAGAATGGAGTGAGTGAATTAGAGAATGGGAGAGTTGCTGAGTGGCTACCGCAAGTACTGTTCGTGGTGCTTGCACACCTCCACAAGAGAAAGGGAAAAGGGAATTGTCGTGTAATAACGGATTTTACAAAAGAATGCAAAAGAAAGTTACTTAAACCGGCGATAGCCGGTACGAGCGTTAGCGAGCATTCGTTCAGCTCGAAGAGCTTTATATCACAGGCCTACGTTTTAACGTAGGTAAGGCCACCTCTCTTTTTTACCAGCCTATGAATTTACGGCGGTTCTAACTGCTGGTTGAACAGTTGCTGAGCTAGTTAAAGCGATGTTCTAACGCTGTAAAAAAAGGAAGAGGAGAATGAGCAGCGTGAGCATTTCCTTGCGGCAGCTCCTTCACTCCTTCTCCCCTTCCTACATTCACTTTAGAGGAGAACGAGTGAAGGGAGCATTTCCTTGCGGTAGCCCCTTCACTCCTTCTCCCCTTCACTTTTTCATTTAAAACCTGTCAAGGTTCATCACCTTGGTCCATGCGGCAACGAAGTCCTTCACAAGGCGTTCTTCACCGTCGCCGCTGCCGTATACTTCAGCAATGGCACGCAGTTCGCTGTTGGAACCGAAGATGAGGTCGGCACGGGTGCCAGTCATTTTCAGGTCGCCGGTGTGGCGATCACGGCCTTCAAAGATGTACTCCTTTTCGTCGGCTGCGGCCCACTTCGTGCTCAGGTTGAGCAGGTTAACGAAGAAGTCGTTGGTCAACGCACCGGGACGGTCGGTAAAGACGCCGTGGTTAGAGCCATCGTAGTTGAGGTTGATGGCGCGCATACCGCCAACGAGGGCGGTCATTTCCGGAGCCGTGAGGGCGAGGAGGTTAGCGCGGTCAATCAGTAGTTCTTCGGTGTAGATCGGCTTAGTGCTGCCGATGTAGTTGCGGAAGCCATCCGTCCGCGGCTCGAGGGCGGCGAAGGATTCTACGTCGGTTTGCTCGTCGGTGGCATCGGTACGGCCCGGAGTAAAGGGAACCGTGACGTTGTAACCGGCTGCTTCAGCAGCTTGTTCAACGGCGGCACCGCCGGCGAGGACGATCAGGTCAGCCATGGATACTTTCTTGCCACCAGACTGGCCGGCGTTGAATTCCTGCTGGATGCCCTCCAGCGTTGTCAGGACCTTCGCCAATTGGGTCGGGTTATTGACGGCCCAATCTTTCTGCGGAGCCAGGCGGATGCGGGCGCCGTTGGCACCACCACGCTTATCTGAATCGCGGTAAGTGGAAGCGGAGGCCCAGGCGGTAGATGCCAGTTCTGAGACCGTGAGACCAGTTGCCAGAACGCGGCGCTTCAGTTCGGTAGCATCGGCGTCGTTGATCAGTTCGTGGTCAACGGCGGGGACGGGGTCTTGCCAGATCAGTACTTCCGCAGGTACTTCAGAACCGAGGTAGCGGTCACGTGGCCCCATGTCGCGGTGCGTCAGTTTGAACCAGGCACGGGCGAAGGCATCTTCAAAGGCTTTAGGGTCTTTGTGGAAGCGCTCGGAGATTTCACGGTAAGCCGGATCAACCCGCAACGCGAGGTCAGAGGTCAACATTACGGGGTGAGTGCTCTTGGATGGGTCATGGGCATGAGGGACGGTACCTGCACCGCCACCGTTAACGGGGCGCCACTGGTGTGCACCGGCAGGACTCTTGAACAATTCCCACTCGTATTCGAACAGGTGCTTAAAGTAGTCATGCGTCCACTGTGCGGGCTTAGTTGTCCAGGCACCTTCCAGGCCACTGGTGATGGTGTCACCACCTTTACCGGTGCCGAAAGTGCTCAGCCAGCCTTGAGACTGTGCCTCGATGGGGGCACCGGCGGGCTCGGCCTGTACGTGCTTGGCATCGCCAGCACCGTGGGTTTTACCGAAGGTGTGACCACCGGCGATAAGGGCCACGGTTTCTTCGTCGTTCATGGCCATGCGACCGAAGGTCTCCCGAATGTCGTTGGCAGAGAGCTGCGGGTCAGGGTTGCCGTTTGGTCCTTCCGGGTTAACGTAGATGAGGCCCATTTGTACGGCAGCGAGTGGGTTCTCGAGCACACGATCTTCGGTGTAGCGGACATCGTCCAACCATTCTTTTTCAGAACCCCAGTAAATGTCCTTTTCTGGTTCCCATACGTCGGCACGGCCACCAGCGAAGCCGAAGGTTTCGAAGCCCATAGTTTCCAGTGCTACGTTGCCAGCCAGGATCATGAGATCGGCCCAGGAAAGCTTACGGCCATACTTTTGCTTTATGGGCCAAAGGAGAAGGCGGGCTTTGTCCAGGTTGCCGTTGTCGGGCCAGCTGTTCAGCGGCGCGAAGCGCTGCGTGCCAGAGCCAGCACCACCGCGTCCATCAGAGATACGATAAGTACCGGCACTGTGCCAGGCCATCCGGATCATGAAGGGGCCGTAGTGGCCGTAGTCTGCGGGCCACCAATCCTGTGAGTCCGTCATCAGGTCAGCAAGGTCACTTTTTACAGCAGGGAGGTCCAGACTTTTGAATTCTTCGGCGTAGTCAAAATCTTCGCCCATTGGGTCAGTAAGGCTGGAGTGCTGGCGTAGGATCTCAACTTTGAGTGCATTTGGCCACCAATCTTTGTTATCGGTGCCAGTACTGGCACTTTTTTGCTCTGCGGTACCGCCCAAATATGGGCACATGCTGGCATCAGTTGAGCCATTGGGGTTTTTCATTCCTTCCATGGAGTGTATTATTTTTTGGTTTAATCAGGTGAGGTTAGTGGGAGTTCCCAGTATTGAAACCTAAAGGTAGGAGGAAGGTTGATATTGTAAAAATTGATTAAATTTTGTGTTAATAGAATTAAGCTATCAGTAAATGTCCTTTTCCTGCTAAAAGCTAAAGTATTGGGTTGTTGCTGCGCTCAATTATCGTCCCAATAATTCCCTAATTACCTGCCCCTCAGGCCTCAAATAACCGATGGGCCAAAGTTTTATACCCGGAAACTGATTTTTTGATCGGACTGCTAACCATCAACACAGAGTCAGTTTAGTGGAATTCGTAGAGAGATGTTGTTGATTTTTGCTCCAATTATCCGCTCTTTGCACCTGCGGCCCCGCCCATTTACAGCACTGCGCAAAAAGATTGCGCAGTGCCGTGTGCTTCTTTGTATCGTTCAACGGAACAATCGTTCAAAGACCGGTGGGTAGGAGGCATTTCACGGATGCTGCCATACACCCTCCGGAATCTTTTTCAAGTATAGCAGACTCGG
>JBGCFZ010000205.1:0-12518 GCA_045110355.1 Lewinella sp.
CCGGAATCCGTAAAAATCTTCTCTGCCGTTATCGCAGAGAGCAAATCCATTCTTTGGAATGGCCCGATGGGCGTCTTCGAGATGAAGAACTTCGCCATCGGTACTAATGCCATTGCGGATGCAGTAGCTAAGGCTACTCAGGATAATGGCGCTTACAGCCTAATTGGCGGTGGCGATTCCGTTTCTGCCATCAATCAGGCGGGCCTGGCCGACAAGGTCAGCTTCGTCTCTACCGGTGGTGGTGCTATGTTGGAATTGCTGGAGGGTAAGGAACTACCGGGGATTGCTGCTATTCGGGGGTAGGACAGTGTAATCTGAGTTTGACAGAGCACTAAGTATGAAATGATTTTTATCGTCTTGGCCTTCGATGGAATTCAGGTCATTGATATATGAACGAGATTTTCCCTAAACGTTTCGTTGAGAAGAGCAGAAATTGATGAAGCCTTTGATCAGGTTAATACATTTTTTATGCTTTTTAAAAGTTAAAATGACGTTTTTATGCAAAAAAAACACATAAAATTGAGTTTTTATGCGTTTGGAGATGGCTTTTAAGTAAGTTTGTGAAAATGTACTATTATGCTACTGTACTTTAAGGTTGGTAATTACATGTCTATAAAAGAGCCGGTGACACTGAACTTTGAGGCAGCATCAATTACGGACCACTTGGACAGTAATGTGGTTGATAAAGAGGATGCAAAGGTTTTGAAGAGCCTTCTTCTCTATGGCCATAATGCGAGCGGAAAATCCAATATTCTTAAAGCCTTGGTCTATCTCCGATGGCTGATTGTGAAATCGGCCACTGATATGAATGTGGGAGATGATTTTGCCGTAACTCCTTTTTTACTTGATGATGTCAGTGAAAACAAACCTTCATTTTTTGAAGTAGGCTTTGCCTTGGAAGGAGTGAGGTATCGCTACGGTATAGAGGTTAACAAAAAAGAAGTTCAACGAGAATGGCTTTTAGAGGCCACGCGTAAGAAATATTACCCTGTTTTTCTGCGTGGCGGACAGGAGTTTGAGATAGACGACAAGCGACTCAAAAACAGTAAGGGATTAGAAGCACGGACTAGGAAAAATGCTTTATTCTTATCAGTTTGTGCGCAGTGGAGTGTAGATAAGGCTGAAGAAATTATTACTTGGTTTGATAGTATTTACGCAATCCACGGACTGAACGATGCCGCTTATCGAAAGACTACAATCCAGTTGATGCAAAGTGAGAAATATTCCCATATCGGCAAAGCCTTGCTGAAGGCAGCGGACTTGGGTATCAACGATGTTGAGTTTGGTGAAGTTGACGTTGCAGAAATGGTTAAGCAAATTCCAGTAGAGATGAGGGAAACGGTAGAAGGACAGTTGAAAGACCAAGACCGGACGGTTGTGTTTGTAAACAAAAATGTCTATGCTGATGGGGAAAAAATTGCTGAGCGGCCCTTCATATTGGACCAATCAGAATCAGACGGGACCATAAAATATTTCAATTTACTCGGGGCTTTTATCGCTGCACTACTTGAGAACCGTCTGGTTATAATTGACGAGTTTGACGCAAGATTACATACACTGCTTTCCAAAGCAATTCTGCAGGTCTTTAACTCCAACGAGACGAAGACGTCGGCTCAGTTGCTTTTGGCTTGTCACGATACGGCACTGATCGATAAGGATATACTACGACGGGATCAAATTTATTTCATAGAGAAGAATAAATTTGGGGCAACAAGGGTAAATTCCTTGGTGGAGTTTAAGGTCCGGAAAGAGACGGCATTTGGCAAGAATTATCTAAATGGTAAATACGGGGGTATTCCGATCCTAAGTGACCTAAAGAAAGCTTACGATGCCAAAGTCTCCTAAATTTGATTTTACTGCTTTTGTGACTAAGCTTCAGGACTCTGCGAATCAGGTAGGTGCTCGTGAAGTTGGAACATTAAAGGAGCGTATTTACTTCCTGATCGTAACCGAAGGGGAGAAAACGGAACCGATTTATTTTGAATCTTTCAAGCGTAAACTCCCACGAGGTTTGCTTGATACTATTCAGTTGATTGGAGAAGGCGCGAACACAATAACCGTTGTGACGAAGGCGATCAGCGAGCGGCAAAAGCGCAAAAATGATCCAACGCAACCAGACTTTGAAGAAGTTTGGGCGGTATTCGACCGGGATGATTTCGGCCCTGATAAAGTAAACCAAGCACTTCAGTTAGCGGCGGCAGAAAATGTTAGTGTAGGTTTTTCTAACCAGGCTTTTGAACTATGGTACATCCTACACTTCCAGTTTTTGGACGCTGATCTACATCGACATCACTACATACCCATTCTTACGGGTATTTGCGGGTTCAAATACGAGAAAAACAACGAAGAGGTCGTAGCCTTTATAGCGGCGAACGGTAACGTTACTCAAGCAATTCTTCGAGCTCGGACACTTTGCGAAAGATTTGATCATGTGTATCGCTACGAAAATGCTCCATTGACGACTGTTTATCAGTTGGTGGAGAAGTTGCTTGCATACTGCGAGGAGACTTAAGACCTTCATTTTTCTGGCGTGTGCCAAGCCTCGACTACTAGTGGAGTGAGGGGATTTCCGTGTCTGTACCAAGGGCTAGTGGGTGAGTTCATAATTATCTGGCCGTTTAGTCCGCAGGATTTTCGTACCGTGGCAAGGCGCTGAAACCGGATTTTAGCCATAGCTAAATGAGGATTTCAGCAACGAAGTCACGGTGCTAAAAGGCAAGGAATAACGGTCAAGTAATTATGACCTCACCCACTAGTGCTTTGTCAGGTCAATCACTTCAACCGATACCCTAACCCAACCCGCCAACGCCCCCAGGAAGGCTGCTGGTAAGCATAGTCATACGCATCGAACGACTGTATGGCCGTTGCACTAACTCCAAGTTGCAGGCGTTTCCCAAGGCCAGCTTTAAGGCCAAAGCGGCCGTAGACACCACCCAGGCGAAGCCCGGTGGGTAAAACATCCTCTACCGGCACTGTGTAGTATTCATCTTCATCGTTCTCATATTCGTAGAGAATGGAGGACGAAGACAAATCCATCAGGGGCACCAGGCCAGCGCCGACATGGAATTGAAAACGACCAGATTCCCAAGCATAGTAACGAAGCCCAATGGGAAAATGTAGCTGCTGCAGGTTTCCACTGATGTTTTCCAATTCGTCGCCACTCTCAAGCGGCACGGCTACCGGCAGGTCATCCGGCGCTCCATCGGGCTCATTGCGTTCAAAAGCACGTTGGAGGTAAGCCGCGCCAACTTCCAGACTGAGCCGGCTTTTGAGGAATGCCTCGACGGTCAGATCGCCAAACAAATCACCATCATCATTGCCGTAATAGGCCCAGGATTTGAAGCGCCCCATGCCAACGGAAACGGCATAACCTTTTGGTTTTATGCGTTGCCATAATGGTACCGGGGGGCGCTTATAGGGCGCGGCCGCAGGTGCGGGGAAGGTTGGAAAAGCAAAGCCTTGTAGGGGAAGTTGCTGTATTGAATTGGGGGTGAGTAAGCCTGTGATGAAGTGAGGGCCGCGAGCTTCCAGCTCAAGTTGTTGTGCTTCATCAGTCAGCAACGTGCCATCAAGCATCCGGTACTGCTGAAAGCCTTGCCGGGCAGCATCCATAAAATTTGTTGTTCCCACCTTGGCCGCCTCCCCCCGTTCGTCTTCAATCGTAAAAAACAAGGGATAATTGGCTTCCAGGACGCCCGTGGGGCGTTGATTATTTCCGGAGGAGACCTTCCTGTAGTTTTCGGAGGGGCGTCTTTCGGTGGCTGTTTCTATTATGGTATTCCGGTAAATGGTATCGTTTACAATTACGACTTTACCTTGCGTAACAACAGAGCGCTGCGTCTTTTGCTCCATGGTGACCAGCTGTTCAGACAGCTCTGCAACCGTCCGTTGCAAACCTTGCTGCTGCCATAGTTGCCACCCTAGCAACCCGACGAGGAGGAGGAAGCCATAGGGCAGCCACCGTTGCCACCAGACTACTGGCGGCCAATCGTTTTCTTTCAAACGGCGATCCAGCCGGCGCCACTGGTCCGGGTCATACGGGTGCTCCCGTTCGTCCTCAAAAAGGGACTTCATTTTATCTTCAAAAGAGTAGTCTTCACTCATACCACTTGCTTTTGTCTCCCCCCTGCTGTCGGAGATAGGTTTGTAATTGTAAACGTGCCTTGGCGTAGTTGGATTTAGAAGTTCCTACGGTGATGGACAGTTGCTCAGCAATTTCCCGATGCTTGAAGCCTTCGATGGCATACAAGTTAAACACCAGGCGGTAAGCCGGGCTTAGGGTTCGTACGCCCTTCAGCACATCCTCATATTGTAGTTGGTCCCATCCGTCGTTACCAGTAGCACTTGTGGGTGGTAAATCATCGCTTAATTCTTCGGGGCGGCGTTTGTAACGTCGTAAATAATCGATGGCAGCATTCACCAATACGCGCCGCAGCCATTTCTTGAAAGACAGTCCGCTATCGTATTTATCAATCCCGACAAAGACTTTCATAAAACCTTCCTGCATGATGTCTTCCGCTTCTTGCCGATCGCGGCCATAGCGCAAGGCAATACTCATACCATAGCTAAAGTAATGCCGGTACAGCGTTTCTCGGGACTTACGGTTGCCGGAGCGGCAACCGTTGATGATCAGGTCCAATTTTTCCTCTACCGGTGGTTTACGCACACAAGACTTTTTTGTCCGTACGGAGATGCGGCGAAAATGGTTGCCTGCTCCTTAGGTTTGTCCTCTTCTTCCTAAAAACGCCAACGATGTCATTTGACCTCAAAAACCATATCGGGTGCACGTTGGATTGCATCCGCTCCGGGACACTGGTACCGTATCTGCCGGAAAATCATCAGGTCTCCAGGTTCGATCTCCTGTATCGCTTCAACAATCTCTTCGCTGAATCTACTGCCAGTCACTTGATAGCTTTGCTTACCGTACTCACCGGCAATAATCAATTCATACGCTTTCATGGGGCACCGGAGGTTAATATTCAGATTCAGTACCTCGGCAATTAGTCCCCGTTGCGCTTTTACTACCCTTTGGGCAATGCTACTGTCCCGTCCACTCATGTTCCCCAAGAAGATGGTCGCGGGTAAAGGGTGGACATCAAGCCCCAAAGTATCATAACGGTTTCCCAAGCGAATCACTAAGTTCACGATGCCCATCTTTGGTCGAACATACCAAGCCCCGTATTCGTGCTTTAGCTCAAGCGATACTGGCTTTGGACCGACCGTGTTTTGGTACAACCACCAACTATCTTGAAATATCCCCACCAGTTCAGGTTGTGGGCAGGTATCAGGTAGCTTCACTAGTTTGATCGCATTCGGATATTTGGCAAAAAGCCCTCTTTCGGGGAGGATCACCAAATCAGCTTGTGCTGAGACAACCTCTGTGAAGCAACAGCATACCACAACCAGTACCAGTAAAAAACCTTTCATGGTGGCTGAACGACAGAAAACTGGCCCAAGTACCTCGCCCGCCCTGCTATTCTAACTTTCCTAGCATCCTGCGGCCGCGCCAAAATCCCCCTCTCCTGTATGGCTCCGCTCCTCCTAACAATCAACGGGGGGAGTATGGCAGGATTCAGGAAATAATGATCAGGACATCCAGCAACTTTCCACTCCCTTCAAGTCATTACTGGAGTGTAATTTTCCACCAAAATCCTACCCTAATGAACAAGGCTGAATACCGTCAGGCGTGCGAGCAGTTCGACAAGGATTTTGCCCTGCGCGCCTACTACATCCGTCAGCAATTCGAACAGGCTAACCATAATTTCATCTTCATGGGAACCGCCGAGGCACGTGCCCGAGTGGCTGCTCAGCTCAAGGCTTCTCATGAAACAAAGATCGAAGAGTTGCTGGCCGAAAGTCGTCGCGAACTAGAGTTGATCTACTTTGGTCCGGCAGGTCGTGAGGAGGCAGCATCAAGGCATGGTGATAAGAAAATCGGTACCGATATTTCATCTGCTGCCGTGGTCAAAATGGAAACCCCTGGTTTTTGGCTCAGGCTGCAACGAGCTTATCTGGCTGCCTTTTTGTAAAGTTTAGCCAGGATTGTAAATAGGCCGGACGCTCAAAGGTCCCTACGGGGACGTTTTGACGTCCGGTTTCTCCCCGAAACATTATCTTGGGGGCATGAAAAACATCAGTTCCCTACTCTTCCTCTTTTTTACTGCTACAGTCGGCCTTACAGCCCAGGCTGAAGAAAAAGTGAAACCAATCTTCAAAGACGGCGAAGCCCAAATCGTTCCCGCTTTCGAAAATTCGAAAGACTGGATCCGGCACGATCTTTTCGTGGAAACAACCTTCGATACTGATGGCGACGGTAAACTTGACCGCATGCACGTTGATGTGACACGCCCAAAACAGACAGAAACAGAAGGGTTGAAACTTCCCGTCATTTATGAGACCAGCCCCTATTTTGCGGGGGTGGCATCCGGTGGTAACGAGCTGTTTTGGAATGTCCGTCACGAGCTTGGGCAACCAGCACCAAATGACCACGTACATCCGGAAGTAAAGCGCCGGGGTAACCGCCCGATCATCTCCAATGGAAAAATCAAAAAATGGGTCCCCAGGGGCTACATCGTCGTACACTCCTCCTCCCCTGGCACCGGTCTTTCACAAGGTTCACCGACGGTGGGCGGTGAGACTGAATCCCTCGCGCCAAAAGCCGTCATCGACTGGCTCAACGGACGGGCCAAAGGCTATACTGAACCCTACGGTGATGAAGAAGTAAAGGCCACCTGGACTACGGGAAAAGTTGGGATGACCGGTACTTCCTATAACGGTACCCTGCCAATAGCCGCTGCAACTACGGGCGTAGAAGGGTTGGAAGCGATCATTCCCATCGCCCCGAATACCAGCTACTACCATTATTACCGGTCCAATGGCCTGGTGCGTAGCCCCGGTGGTTACCTGGGAGAAGACATTGATGTCCTTTACGATTTCATTCACAGCGGAGACGAGTCTAAGCGGGCCCACAATAACAAGGTTACCCGCGATACAGAAATGAAGAATGGGATGGACCGGATTACGGGAGACTACAACGACTTCTGGGCCGGCCGCGACTACCTGAATCAAATGGAAGGCATGAAGGCCGCCCTGCTGATGAGCCACGGCTTCAACGACTGGAACGTGATGCCTGAGCACAGCTACCGCATCTACGCCAAAGCAAAAGAGATGGGTCTGCCAACACAGGTTTACTATCACCAGAACGGACACGGTGGCCCACCCCCCATAAAGATGATGAACCGGTGGTTCACCCGGTACCTACACGGGGTTGAGAATGGGGTAGAAAACGACTACGAAGCCTGGATCGTACGCGAACGAGATGAACGAGATGACCCAACGCCCTATGCAGATTATCCTAATGTTGAAGCCGACGATGTCGCGCTGTATCCTGGATTAGGTGGAGCCCCCGGCCGAGGGACGCTCGGAACTACCCTGACCCGTACGGCAAAAAAAGAAACGTTTACCGACAACTACTCCTTCAAAGCCGAAGCTTTGGCGGATGCCGAATTCACGGATCACCGGCTGATCTACGTCACCCCCACCCTGAAATCCGATGTCCATATTTCCGGTATACCCCGCGTGACGGTAAAACTCGCAGCCGATAAGCCTGCGGCGAACCTTTCCGTTTACCTGGTCTCCCTGCCATGGGAGAGTGGTCGCCGAACCATCATTACCGACAACCTCATCACCCGGGGCTGGGCAGACCCACAGAATGCCAAATCCATTCGTAAGAGTGAACCGCTGAAACCCGGGGAGTTCGTCACCGTTTCTTTTGACCTTATGCCCGATGACCAAATTATCCGGGCGGGGCAACAGATCGGGTTGATGATTTTCTCTAGTGACAAGGAATTCACCCTACAACCTGAACCTGGCACGAAAGTGACCGTAGATTTGGGTGAGACGATGATTACCCTGCCGGTGGTTGGAGGGAGTGAGGCGTTGAAGATGGCTTTTGAAAAATAGCCCTCCAACTTTTTAAAAAGATGGACTAGATGCGTGCTTACAGCCTGAAACCCGCATGTTTCCTCAGGTCCAACTTTTTAAAAAGATGTATTGGGCGTCTGCAACTTCCACCCACCCCACCAGCATTTACCCCCCATCGGGGATGATAGCGCGTAACTGGTAGCGTCGGCGGTTGTAACCCGTCTGTCTTAACGATCCTGGAGGTTCGAGTCCTTCTCATCCCACCTCACGGCAGTAAGGAATGTCGGTTCCTTCGGTAGAATATTGAGTTAACCCTCATATTTCTGGTTCAAATCCAGGCAGGTCCACTATATAAATCCAAAGCAAAACGGGCCTGCTTTATATCCCGGCCCCAGTTTTCTCCGTGATGTTGTTAGAAGCGGTCCGTAGATATCATCTAAGGACCGCTTCTTTTCCAATGGCAATTTGTCGAATTCTACTGCTCCATCCACTCCCACACCATAGTTTCCAGCACCGCCAACGGCACGCAACCAGGGCTTAGCACCAGGTTATGAAATTCTTTGATCTCAAATTCGTCTCCCATTTGTGTTTCCGCTTTTTCGCGGAGTTCCCGAATCTTGAGTTGGCCAATCTTATAGCTGAGCGCCTGACCAGGTATGGCCATGTATCGTTCGATTTCAGCAGTGATGCTTGCCGCTGATTCCGCCTCATGGTCAAGACTGTACTGGATGGCCTTTTCCCGGCTCCACCCTTTAGAATGAATCCCAGTATCTACCACCAGGCGAATAGCCCGGTGCATTTCAGCACTCAACATCCCGAAGTACTGGTAAGGGTCATCGTATAAGCCAAGTTCTTCACCCAGGCTTTCGCAGTAGAGGGCCCAGCCTTCGCCGTAGGCTGAGTACCAGAGGGAGCGGCGAAAATCCGGCAGGTCTTCGTTCTCTTGGGTCAGACTTACCTGGTAGTGATGACCAGGAATGGCCTCGTGAAGAAAAAGATCCTCGTCGCTAAAGATATTATAGGCTTCCACATCAGGAATGGGGACGTAGAAGACGCCCGGACGTGTGCCATCCTGGCTCCCCGGGTTGTACTCCGCAGAAGCGCTTGCTTCCCTAAAGGCCTCCGTACGTCGTACTTCAAAAGGTGTTTCCGGCACCTGATCGAATAATCTTCCCAGTTGCGGCTTCATCTTTTCGTGGATAGCATTGAAGTTAGCAATAACTTCTTCTGGTTTAGTGAACGGTCGCAGCGCTGGCTTCACCCGCACTTCATCAAAGAACTGCTTCAAGTCTCCTTCGAAGCCTACCTGCGTCTTCACTTTCTCCATTTCGCTCGTTAGGCGGGCCACCTCTTTCAGACCAAGTTGATGGATTTCGTCCGCCGTCATATTTGTGGTGGTGTACAGCTTGATCAGATGGTTATAATAGGCGGTGCCATTTGGGATGTCACTGATCCCGCTGGACGAACGACTCGCAGGGCGGTATTCGTCATTAACGTAAGCTGCTACGCGACGAAACCGATCGATTAATCGGGCAACCATCTTACCGTAATCGGCCTTGATCCTGTTTTGGTCAACGGGACTGATTTCATCACTCATGGTCAATACCGGGCCGTAGTAAAGGTGGTCCTCCAGCGGTTCCCGGGTCATGGCCTCCAGCTGCGGCAGTAGCTTGTCAGTCAGGCTTTGTGGCAAAACATAGCCGGCCTGGATACCACGGTTCATGTTCACGACTGCCGTATCCAACATCGCGTTGAAGCTTTCCAGGCGGGCCAACCAGTTGTCGTAGTCCTCAATGGTAACAAAAGGCTGAGCGCTCTGTCCACTGGCTAACTGACCAATCATAAGGTGAAAACCGCTGAATTGGTCCAGCGGAAGTAGTTCCGTCCTGAATGCAAGACCTTCCAGATTAATGTCGCATTCCCATTTGAGCACGTCAAAGCTTACCTGTTCGGAGGGGCTGAGGGAAGATCGGTCGATGGCCTTTAGCTCATCCAGCGTCCCCTGATAAAATGCGATCGTCTGGTTCTTGTACGCTTTAGTCAGCGCATTAGGCAGTTGATCATTGTAGCGGTTATCGCCAATGAACGTGGCCTCGAGGGGGTTCAACTCCAGGCGCATCTCGTAGTACTCTTCTAATAAATCAGTTAAATATTCATTCGCCGTCGCCGGTGCAGTGGCCTCGGTGGAAACGGGATCGTTGCCGCAGGCAAAAAGCAACAATAGCAGGAGGACAGAATAAAAACGCATGGGTTCTGGCTGATTGGTTGAAGCACTAAGGTACAGTGGAGAACGGAGGAATGAGGAAATGGAAAAGCCTCATGGCGAGCAAGCGCATCGCTCATTAACAGCAATAACCATTGACCCATTTTCTCATTCTTCTATTCTGCCCTCTATTTTTCAGGCGCGGCCGCAGGTGCAGAAAAGGGTTAAAACGCAAAGTCAGGTAACCTGGAAGCAAGGTCTCACTTTACCAATAAATAAATTTTCACCTCCAACCCATCATTTCCGTAACGCTTTATGGATTCGATGCATATAATATCGTCCTCTTCTTGGGTGGTTGTGCCCCCAAGGATTACTTTTAACCCAACATCCATTCACCCAGGGTACTCTTTTCCTGAAGTACCCGCAGTTATTATTCTATGAAAAACCTCTTACGTTTAATTGCCCTCACCCTTTGCCTTTGCTTTGCTTACCAGACTGAAGCCGTGGCTCAAGACTACAAATCGGCCGTTGGCCTTCGCCTAGGTTACCCATTAGCGGTTAGCTACAAAACCTTTATTTCAGAGTCCAGTGCCATCGAAGCCTACGTCGGATACCGGGGCTTCTCCTTCTACAACTACATCAGTATTAACGGTGCTTACCAGATCCACAAAGACATCAGCTCCGTTGATGGCCTTCAGTGGTACTTCGGTGGCGGCGCCGGTGTGCAGCTCTATAGCTACGATGGCTTTGATGACGGTAGTACCTTTATTACCGTCAGTGGCTATCTCGGTCTCCAATATACCTTTCCCGACACCCCGATCAGCGTTACGGCCGATTGGGTACCAGGCTTCGCCTTTGGCGAGGGCTTAGGTGGTTTCGGTGTCGGTGGCTTCGGCGGTGGCCGGGGCGGACTTGGCGTTCGCTACGTGCTTGGTCGTTAAGCCTTAGCATAGAACAACTACTACAAGACAAGGGAGTCAGGGCTTACGGGCGCTGGCTCCCTTGCTACGTAAAGGAGGAAAGGGAAAAGGAAGAAAGTAAGCTGACACGCGCCCTAACAGATAACAAACTAAGCCGCGCTTTCTTTGCTCCCCTTATCCTTACTTTGCACCTGCGACCGCGCCCAAAAAAAGCGCTGGTTTAGTCACTTCCACTCACGATTAAATACGATTCCTCCCTATGCTTCAACTACAAGGCCGCGTCACCATCATCACCGGCGGCGCCCGGGGCATCGGTAAAGCGACTGCCAATAAATTCGCCAGTCTGGGCGCAAAAATCGCTATCTGGGACATAGATGAAGCTGCCGGACTAGCCTTGGCAGGCACCTTAAAGTCCGCCGGTCACGAGGCAAGGTTCTACGCCATCAACACCGTCGATGCAGAAGCCTGCACGAAAGCCGCCGCAGCTGTCTTGTCCGACTTTGGCCGCATCGACGTCCTCATCAACAACGCCGGTATTACCCGAGACAGCAGCTTTAAAAAAATGACGGTATCGCAGTGGCAGCAGGTCATCGACGTAAACCTGACCGGTGTTTTCAATTGTACCAAAGCAGTCCATCCTTACATGGCCGAAGCCGGCTTTGGCCGGATCCTCAACGCCTCCTCCGTAGTTGGGCTGTACGGCAATTTTGGGCAAAGTAACTATGCTGCTACCAAGGCCGGACTCATCGGCCTGACGAAAACCTGGGCCCGGGAATTCGGGCGCCACGGCATCACCGTCAACGCCGTTGCTCCCGGTTTTATCGCTACGGAGATGACCTCGACCCTACCCGAAGCCGTACTGGCTGGTATACGGGAACGAACCCCGCTGCAACGCACCGGACAGCCCGAAGATATTGCCAATGCTTATGCTTTTTTAGCGTCGGAAGAGGCTTCTTTTATTTCGGGGGCTTGTCTTAGTGTGGATGGGGGCTTGGTGATGTAAACCCTACAACCCCGCCTTAGCAGAAATCTCCAACATCCGGTCAATACTAGCCACCCCCTTCTCGATTACCCATTCCGGGAGGGTGATCTCGGGCATCTCGTGCTTCATACACAAGTAAAGCTTCTCCATCGTGTTCCGCTTCATGTGTGGGCACTCATTACAGGCACAACTGTTGTTGGGCGGCGCAGGGTAGAATATCTTCCCTGGGCTTTCTTTTTCCATTTGGTGAATGATCCCGGGCTCAGTGGCAACAATGAACTCCTGGTAATCACTCTCACGTGTAAACCGTAATAAACTGGAAGTAGAACCTACGTGGTCCGCTACATCAAGGATGTGAGCCTCACATTCAGGATGGGCGATGAAGGCCGCCTCCGGGTGTTTTATTTTTAGCTTAGTGATCTTCTCATGGCTAAATATCTCGTGGACCATGCAGGAGCCGTTCCATAGCACCATCTCACGCCCCGTTTCC
>JBGCFZ010000206.1:0-28306 GCA_045110355.1 Lewinella sp.
TGGCTGTGGCCACCCATGTCTCCGGCGGGTTCTGGCTTGTCATTGATCACACACTCAGTGGTCAGTACCATTCCGGCAATCGACGCCGCGTTCTCCAGCGCAATGCGGGTAACTTTGGTTGGGTCAATAACGCCAGCCTTCTTCAGGTCTTCGAACTCATTCGTCCGAGCGTTGTAGCCGTAGCTGTCACCTTTACCGGTGATGACTCCTTGGAGGATGACACTACCTTCAACACCAGCATTGTCAGCAATGGTACGAAGAGGAGCCTCCAGCGCTTTGCGAATGATTTGAATACCGATGGTCTGATCTTCATTGGCACCCTTCATGCCTTCGAGGGCAGTAATGGCCCGAACGAGGGCAACACCACCACCAGCTACGATACCTTCCTCAACGGCGGCACGGGTAGCATGGAGCGCATCGTCAACACGGTCCTTCTTTTCTTTCATTTCTACCTCAGTAGCAGCTCCGACATAGAGTACAGCAACACCACCGGCCAGTTTGGCCAGGCGTTCCTGCAGCTTTTCACGGTCATAGTCGCTCGTGGTAGATTCGATCTGCTGCTTGATCTGACCAATCCGGCCATTGATCGTTTCTTCAGCACCAGCACCATTTACGATGGTGGTGTTGTCTTTGTCAACGGTGATCTTCTCGGCGGTACCGAGCATATCCATGGTGGTCTGATCCAGCTTGTAGCCTTTTTCTTCGCTGATGACGGTACCTCCGGTCAGGATGGCAATGTCCTCCAGCATTGCTTTACGGCGATCTCCGAAGCCGGGGGCTTTAACGGCCACCACTTTCAGCTGAGCGCGCAAGCGGTTAACCACCAATACGCCGAGTGCTTGAGATTCAAGGTCCTCAGCAATGATCAGCAGCGGACGACCACTCTGGATCACCTGTTCCAGCACTGGCAGGATGTCCTGCATGTTGCTGATTTTCTTATCGTGGATCAGGATGTATGGGTTCTCGTACTCGGTCACCATACTCTCCGTATCGGTAACGAAGTAAGGACTGAGGTACCCACGGTCAAACTGCATACCCATCACCTCTTCTACGTAGGTGTCGGTACCCTTAGCTTCCTCAACGGTAATTACACCATCTTTAGAAACCCGCTTCATGGCATCGGCAATCAATGCACCAATCTCGTTGTCATTATTGGCAGAAATAGCAGCAACCTGCTCAATCTTACTGAAGTCGTTGCCAACAACTTCGCTCTGTCCCTTCAGGTGTTCGATGATCACCTTAGTCGCCTTGTCAATGCCTCGTTTAAGGTCCATCGGGTTAGCGCCAGCGGTTACATTCTTCAAGCCAGCCTGGATCATGGCTTGTGCCAGTACGGTAGCCGTAGTCGTTCCATCACCGGCAATATCTGCGGTTTTAGAGGCAACTTCCTTCACCATCTGTGCACCCATATTGGCAACCGGATCTTCGAGTTCGATTTCTTTAGCAACGGTTACACCATCCTTAGTGACCTGAGGGGCACCAAATGATTTTTGAATAACTACGTTACGGCCCTTGGGGCCAAGAGTTACCTTCACTGCATTAGCGAGGGCGTCTACACCGGCATGGAGTTTCTCCCGTGCGGTTCTGTCAAAGCTAATTTCCTTAGCCATAGTATATTAATTGAATTGTTGAATAATAGAATTATTGAATAGCTACCGCATAAGGCAGATGTAACAAATGCGCACTTGTTATACGGATTACTTGTGAACTGGGTACATGTATGAAGTGCCTTGTACTGTGCCGCAGCTACTCCCTCACTCACCCATTCAATTATTCACTAAATAACGACTAGGATGTCGTCTTCCCGCATGATCAGGTAGTCATTACCTTCAAGGTTTACTTCCTGCCCGGCATACTTACCGTACAGGACAACATCTCCTACTGCGACAGTCATCGCATTGCCGTCCTTACCTGGGCCAACGGCGATGATCTCACCACGTTGTGGCTTCTCTTTAGCAGTGTCGGGAATGATGATACCACCACTCGTCTTTTCTTCGGCGGGAGCGGGCTTTACCACGACGCGATCGTTGATCGGCTTCATGTGCAATATGTTTTGGTTATTAATTTCAGTGTGTTGTGATCGACTTCTGCCAGGCAAAAGCCGGGCGAAGGTACATTAACTTACCCTCGCACGCGTGAGGTACTGCTAAGGACGTGCCAATCATGCCCAGACCGTCAATCTGTCAGTCATGCTTTTGGCAGGCGTGACATTTTGGGCGGGGCCGCAGGTGCATAGGAAGGGATAGGGGAGAAAGAGACAAAGAACTGGTTTTGTTTTTTAGGAATGCAGGCTTGGCAAATCCCTCAAAATGTACTTCCGTAGAAGTACGGGTTGGTGCAGTGTCAGGAAAATGCAGTGGTGTAAAATGTACTTCCGTAGAAGTACGGGGAACTCCACCCTTAGCCTAAATGCTCCTTTAACTCCCCCCGCACCTGCGGCCCCGCCCACAAAAAAGCCTGGACACCAACCAATGTCGGTGCCCAGTGCTTTGTCAAGCCAATTCTGACACACTAATTGCGGGTGGATTTTTCCGGCTGACAAGGCACTTGAACCGGAGTTTAGCCTTAGCTAAATGAGGATTCAAGTAACGCAGTCAGCTGGGAAAAGACGCCGCAGGTAGTGTGTCAAGATTGGCTTGACAGAGCACTAGGCTTCTGTACAGAAAAGGCTGCGCTATGGAAGCACCACCTTAAACGTTGTCGTTTCTCCCGCAGGTGTCCGCACGTTGAGTAGGTACAAACCGGCCGGAAGGTCGGAACCATCAATGTCCATTGTCACGGCATTTACGACACCCCGACGGATAACAACACCCGAAGCATTAATGAACAAGTATTCACTCTGCTCCACAGCGCCGGACAGTTGTAATTGTCGGGTGGCCAACTGGCGAATTTGCATGGCCTGCTCTCCGTCAAACTCAACGGTAACCAAGTCACTGAAGGCTTCGCTACCATCCTGATCTATGATCCGGAGGCGGTAAATATTTGTACCGGCAAGTGGCGAAACATCGGTGTAGTCGTAACTGCGAGCAACCAGACTATTGCCTTCAGCAATCACTGCACCAAGGGCCAAGAAATTACCACGCGAATCCTGGCGCTGAACTTCGAACCGATCGGTAACTTCTTCCGTAGCTGTTGTCCAATCGAGCACTACTTGCTTGCCCTGAGCACGGCCACGGAATTCGGTCAATTCTACGGGTAATGGCAAACCCAGGTTCAGGCCAAGGACAATTGGATTGTGGTCACTGAATCGGTAGAAGTTGGGACTGTACCAGGCTGGGTCGTTGAATTCGGTATTGTAGTTAAGGGCCACTGGTTCCTCAGCGTTCACCTCCCAGGCTTCAGCACCCGTGATTTTTGCTGCCAGGGTGGGGGAGGCAAGCGCATGGTCCAGATTACCCCATTCTCCGAAGAATACGAAGGAGGAGGCAATACCACAACCGCCGGCGAAGTCAGGAACCGTATTGGACCAGCCAGCATCGGTGAAGGTCGTCACGGGAGCTTCCGCGCTGTAGGCATTGAGGTCGCCAATCACCAGTTGGTCGGTAGTGCCAGTACCGGTTGGGTCATTGTTGGTCAGCCAATCAAGAATTGCCGTAGCAGCAGCAAGGCGGGTACCATTACAGCTGCCGGCGCCGCCGGTGTCATCGTCTCCGGCGCCACAGGAGCCACCTTTGCTTTTCCAGTGGTTAACACAGACGGTTACCTCCTGGCCAAAGTTCATGTTCCCGGCTTCGATAACGCGGAACGTTTGGGTAAGTGGAATCCGGTTGCCGGAAGCTACCGAAGCAAGATTGGCAGCAGTGCCAGATTCTTCAACCACTCCAGCTTTGTAGATCAGGGCTACCTGAATTTGATCTGTACCTGGATTCGTATTTACCACAAAATCGTAGTCAATGCCACAACTCGCCTGAATGGCATCGATCAGTGTCTGCAGGGCACTAGTGGGACCAAAGCCGTTGTTTTCAATTTCTACCAGTCCGAGAATATCAGCGTCCAACTCACAGATGGCGGCAACAATCTTGGCTTCTTGACGGTCGAACTCTGCCTGGTTATCTGCACCACGGCTGCCGAAGGTTGTGAAGTAGTTAAGTACGTTCATGCCCACTACTTTTACGAAACCACCTACACTCGGACCAACCGTTGGCCGGCCAGCAACCTGGCTAGCGAAAGAAGTAAATTGTAGCCTGTAGCCGGTAAACCGCTCGTCCATTACCCCGGTCAGACCGGTGAAGCTGGTACCTGAGCGTAACGTATTGCTAGTACCACTAAATGTGCTGCCATCCGGTAGCCATACGGGCTCAGCATTGTCTCCGCTGCGTCCGTCGTCCACCCGAATCCGGCTCAGGTCAAGCTGGTCGTTATATCCACCTACTAATGCTGGGTCTGGTGTGTTACATTCAGTAAATTGGAGCAGGCGATCATTTTCGGCTACGTCAAACTCACCAAAGCGGCCCAGGTTGAATACATCAGTAACTACGGCTTCATCAAGGAGCGTTGTCAGCATCCCTTCGAAGGCTTCGAAATCGGTTTCCGCAGCAACGGGCAAGTCCAGGCTGGCAGCTGTTGGCAAAGTATTACCACTACTGACGACCACAACTGAGGCAGTACCGCCCGTGACGTTGATCTGGGTAAGGTTATCACTGCTCTCTTCTACCATTCCGGTAACAGTGACCAGGTCACCTTCAGCAACAGCCGTTGCACCAGTATCGTCAAATACCCAAATACCTTCGGAGGTAGCTGCGTTAGCATCTGCGTCGGCGTCTTCTTCCTGTACGAAGAATCCGCCAAGACCCACACCGTCTCCTCCTTGGAAATCACCAACAACGATGCCTTCAATGGTTACATCCTGGCCAGCCACCGGGCTGCTCGTGCCAGTTCCCTGAACGTCGTGAATCAAAAAGGTACCGACAGGCTCATCATCAAAAACATTGATGGTCGCACCGCCGCCGAGGGCGAAGGTCATGCCGGATACACCCGTTAGCGTTATTTCGATGGTTTCGGTTGGCTCGGAGTCTCCGTCGTCAAGTATGGTCAAATTCAGCGGGGCTGATAGCTGACCGGCAGTAATGGTCACACTTCCACCGTTAGCGTCCGCGTAATCGAAACCAATGGCGGCGGTGCCACTCAGGGTATAGTTTACGGTAACATTATTAGCGTCTATCTGGGAAAGATTGACGGTAAATCCACCATTGGTGCCCGGCTCGGCCAGGTCACCGTTACCTGCGGCGGATACTGTAGGGCCGGGAGGGGTGGTCATGTAAGTACCGAAAGGGACTGCTGCGCCGATTTGCGCCAGGGTAAGTCCATCAAGTACATTGTTCATATTCCAGTTCATCCAGTTGGCTTCAATCCAACCGCCGTCGGGGCCAGTATTATCATTCCGGTAAATCCAGCTGTCTTGATAGAAGTTGGTATTATTGCCAATGACTCCGGCCGTTTGATCAAGGATAGTTCCTCCTTGTTCAAGGGTAAAGGCATCATTGCCACTACCAAATACAGGACCGGAAATACGGTTGCTGAAATCTCCAGCAGTACCGAAAGCAGTTGTGAAATCAGCTTCCTGACCGGTATTGATCACGTAGACAAAGGCATCGGTATAGGTCCCTGTCAACGAAACAAAATCAGAAATGGTCGTATTGGCATTAGAATAACGGTTGAGTGTGTACCCCGAGAGGTTAACGGTTCCGCTGACGTATAATTCAACGGCTCGAGGACTGGCACTAACCGTTCCGTCAACAATGCCAGTTATAATAACTTCCTGAGCGGTGAGAGAAAGTGTTAGGCACAAAGCCAATAAGGTAGAAAGTAGACGCATTTGGTTGGTTTGGTTGAGAAGGATAGTAATTCCTTCGCTGTACGTAAGGTAAGGAAGGAACGCGAAGTTAATTCATCAGCGTAGACTATCAAGTCAGTGAGGGGATTAAGCCTACATTAATTCCCCGGGGCGGGAGTTTCTTCGGCGGGCTGATTGACGGGCAGCTCGGTGGGACTGATTCTTTCATTCTCCATTTTCACGCGGCGTCCGGTTAGGATGGCCATTGACAACTGTTGGGTGAACCCAATGATGGCAATGGCCATATAGCCACCTATTATTGTACGCCACAACCGACCGCCAGTCGAGTAGTTAGCCGTTTTGGCAATCTGCCAGAAGACGAAGAAATCGAAAAAGAGCACGATGAACGAGAACGGCAGGTAAATTACTTTATAGGTAGCAAAGGAAAGAGGTAGAAGACCTAAAATACCAACGGTAACGATCCCCAACAGTGTATTCATGGCTAGTAAGAAAGAGATGATGATACAGTGCTCCAGGAAATTGAACTTAAGCCTGCGGAATACAAAGTAGGGGATGATGGCGGCTAACGGAATGGCTGGGATAAACAGGAGTTTCTGGTTGCGAAGTACAGTTTCTACTTCCTCAATCCCGAGGGCGGCTGCCCCGAATGTATTGGTTTTTGAGAGTTGCTCGTTCAAAACTTCTACCAAATACTGGGCCGGAGAATTAACGGCCATCTCCCATAAAATGGCTTCAATCCCGAGTAGAATTAACAGGAAACCGATGAAGTTGAAATACGCTTTACGCTGACCATTCAGATAATCTACAATAGCGTAACCCGGCCGGTAGAACATTGCCTTGCAGGTATGCAGGAAGCCCCGGTCGAAGTTAAACGTATCCGCCAGGAAATCACGGGTCAGGAGGTGCTTTAAAGTGAAGCGTTGCGTACTCGCCCGCTGGGCACAGTTGGGGCAGAATTTTCCTTCAAACTCGGTGGCACAGTTGAGACAGGTCATAAGGCAGCAGGTTGTTTCTTGTAGCTTACAAGATAGCAAGTTACGTTAAATCTGCAACCTGATAAGCCACAAATTAAGCAGGTGCATTACAGCCCACTAGTTAAAAGAATTGCTAACCACCAGGTCTTTACCTCCGCCGGAATAGTCATAGAATCCTTCGCCGGATTTACGTCCGAGTTTGCCGGCCATGACCATATTGACCAGGAGCGGGCAGGGTTGGTGGTGTGCCCGGCCAAAACCGTCTTTCATCACTTCCAGGATGGCCAGGCAGGTATCAAGGCCAATGTAATCGGCCAGCTGCAGCGGGCCCATCGGGTGGGCCATCCCGAGTTTCATGACCGTGTCGATCTCTGCCACGCCGGCAACCCCCTCAAACAGGGTCGTGATGGCCTCATTGATCATGGGCATCAGGATGCGGTTCGCCACAAAACCTGGGTAATCGTTCACTTCTACCGGCACTTTTCCGAGCTCCCGGCTGAGGTTCATGACCAGTTCCGTCGTTTCGTCGCTGGTGGCGTAGCCACGGATCACTTCCACCAGTTTCATCACGGGGACGGGGTTCATGAAGTGCATCCCGATCACCTTTTCGGGACGATCCGTGGCCGCAGCAATTTTGGTAATGCTTATGCTGGACGTGTTAGTAGCAAGGGGCGCGGCCGCAGGTGCCAGGGAAGCTAATTGAGCAAAAATTTTCAGCTTCAACTCAACGTTTTCAGTGGCTGCTTCTATAACCAGCTCTGCATCCTGCGTCCCCGCCCCCATGTCGGTAAAGCCAGTGACGTTTGCCAGGGCTGCTGCCTTGTCTGCTTCCGTAATGCGCTCTTTTTTAACGATCCGATCAAGGCTTTTACTAATGGATGCGATGCCCCGATCCAGCGCCGCCTGGTTAATGTCGACGAGGCTTACTTTATGGCCGCCGGTGGCGAAAACCTGGGCGATGCCGGCGCCCATTTGGCCTGCGCCGATTACTGAAATATTCATTGGTTAAATGCTTGGTCGGTTAGGAAAAATCTGGCGCGAAAGTACGAATTACCGAGATCAACTGATCCACTTAACTTCTTCAACTCCTTCTAACCTGGCCAGGTGTCTCCCCAATACAAAGAAGTAATCGCTCAAACGATTGAGAAAAACGACAATGCTCTCATCTAGTTCCACCTCTCCGGCGAGTTCCACCGTCCGCCGCTCCGCGCGCCGGCAAACCGTCCGGCATACGTGCGTATGGCTCACGGCCAAAGAACCACCGGGAAGAATGAAATGTGTCATCTTAGGCAGCTCAAGATTCATGGCATCCATGGCTGCTTCGAGTTTCGAGGCCGCATCCGCCGGTAGTTGGTAGGCCTCCCCGGGACGATCATCCGCCATTGCGGCACCCAGGGCAAACAGGTGGTGTTGTTGGACCAGTAATTCCTCCCGAACACTCTCGTCCGTTACGTGATCACGTAGCAAACCGACACAGGCGTTCAATTCGTCCACGGTACCGTAAGCTTCAACTCGAGGGTGGGCTTTGCTTAGTCTTTTGCCCGAATAGAGGCCGGTTAAACCTTTGTCTCCGGTTTTAGTGTAAATCTTCATGAAGAGGTAACAGTTGGGGCATTGGGTGGTTCGCTTAGTCACCGTTGTGGGCTTCGCGTTGTGGGTGCCTTCGGCACGTTGTGGGCTTTGCGTTGTGGGTGCCTTCGGCACGTTGTGGGCTTCGCGATGTGGGTGCCTTCGGCACGTTGTGGGCTTCGCGTTGTGGGTGCCTTCGGCAGTTGTGGGCTTTGCGTTGTGGGTGCCTTCGGTACGTTGTGGGCTTTGCGTTGTGGGTGCCTTCGGTACGTTGGGTAGTCTTTTGTGCTTCTGTTGTGAGACGAACGAGGAGAACAGCCTTAAGTGATAGCCCCAACACGCCGAAGGCGTTCCCTAATGCAAAGCCCACAACGCGCCGCGCCTAAAGGCTAAGTCCCTGCTTATACCGGTGCTCAGGGTCACTGGCGAGTCTGATCTGTTCGTTTTTCTCGTCAATCTCCACAACACCGTCCCGTAACCGAACGATCCGGTGGGCATGCTCGGCAATGTCTGGCTCGTGGGTTACCACAATGACGGTATTACCGGCGGCCTGAATCTTTTCGAAAATTTCCATGATTTCGATACTGGTTTTGGTATCGAGGTTACCGGTTGGCTCATCCGCAAGGATGATGGCCGGGTTGTTGACCAGGGCCCGGGCGATGGCCACACGCTGGCGTTGACCACCAGATAATTCGTTGGGGCGGTGGTCCGTCCGGTCTCCGAGGCCAACAGAAGTGAGTACCTCATGAGCGCGTGCTTCGCGTTCCTTGCGGCTCACACCAGCATAGACCAACGGCAGCGCGACGTTTTCTAAGGTAGTTTGACGAGGGAGGAGGTTGAAGGTCTGGAAAACGAAGCCGATCTTTTCGTTTCGGATATTGGCCAATTCAGTATCGTCCATCTTACTAACGTCCTTACCGTCCAGTTCATAATGACCATCAGTAGGCGTGTCCAAGCAACCCAGTAAGTTCATCAACGTGGATTTCCCGGAACCCGAAGGTCCCATCAGCGCAACGTATTCGTTGGTGTTAATGACCAGATCGATACCAGCCAGGGCACGAACCTTAGTTTGACCCATTACATAGGTCTTGGTGAGCTCGTTGATGTTAATTACGGGGTGCATACTTAGTTTTTTAGTCTGTTAGTTCTTTAATCAGTAAGAGGACGTAATTGCCCCAATGGTTGGTGTGACGGATAGAGGAAATAACAGGCAGAATGCTGCTAAATAACCCTTGGGACACGGAAGAAACCACCTTGCTCATCCGCGTCCGGTGCGTTTTTCAACGCCTGCTCCCGATCAATATGACCGCTTGCTTTGTCCGGGCGTAAAACGTTTTCTACACCGGTAACGTACCGCAGTGGTTCTACGGCATCGAGCTGTAACTCATCCAACTTCTCTACCATCCCCAGGATGTTTTTAAGGTCCTGTTGCAATTTAGCTGATTGCGCCGGGCTGGGATCAAGGCGGGAAAGTTTCGCTAGACGCGATATTAGCTTATCGTCTACGGTCATGGTATTCTTTTCGACAAAAGTAGGGTTTAGAATGATAGACGACCGGGGTAGACTAAAAGTCGCTGTACTCCTTTTCTTTATAGATGTTCGCTTTGCGAACGAATAGATTAATAGATTAGCTTCGCTGCTACTTCGTGGTGATAGCGCTACCGCACGGCTCTGCTCGCTTCGCTCGTGCGGCTGAAATCGAGCGGAGCGAGCATTCATATGCGGTAGCACTATCAATCTACCAAGGCCGAAGGCCGTCTACCAGCGCGAAGCGCGTCTATTAAGAAAAGGAGCGAAGCGACTTTTCGTCTATTAGCCACGGCTTCCAAGTTCAATCACCTCCAAATTCTCCACCCGACCAGCCTTCACGTCAAATCGCAATAAAGTCCTGACGGTATGAAAACCATGTCTGCCACACGCGCCAGGGTTCATATGCAGCACGCCTCGTTTCTTATCCATCATTACTTTAAGGATATGGCTGTGGCCACAGATGTAAAGCCCCGGTTGGATTTCATCCAGCATTTGCCGTACCCGGGCGGTATACCGACCGGGGTAACCTCCGATATGGGTGATGAAGACCTTTAGCCCTTCTACCGTAAATTCGAGGTTGAGGGGCCAGCGACGGCGAACAGCCGTATCGTCGATGTTGCCATAGACGCCCCGGGTGGGTTTGAATGCTTCCAGTTGGTCAATTAGGGCTACATCTCCTAAGTCGCCGGCGTGCCAGATTTCGTCGCAATCTTTAAAGTAATCGAAGACCTTTGGGTCGAGGTAGGAGTGGGTATCGGAGAGTAGACCGATTTTCATGGGCAGAAATTTTGTAGAGATCCTGAGGATAGTTTGTTCAGGGTTGGAGGTGCTCATCAAGGGCTAACGCATACTCTTTAAGTATCGGCCCGACGGCCTTCGAATGGCCTGCTACCGCAGGCTTCGAGTAGCCGTCCGACCGAAGTTCTGGGCATAAGTACCAGTTTTTCCGGTCGGACGGCTACCCGCCAGTCGACTTCGTTGACTTTGTGGGGGCCGTCGGGCCGGTTGTTGTAACGCCGTGTGAGTATGCGTTAGCTTTGGGGACCTAGAGAGAGGTGACCTGCGAGTAAGCGTTAGCCCTGGTCCCACCCCAACAACAACGGCCCTGACCAATGTTTTGATCAGGGCCGAAGTAATCGGTAAGTACTATCTGGTATTACACAGATAACTGCAGGTCGGGGCCGAAGGCATAGTTGCGAACAACATTTAGTAGCCTCCGCCGTGCGTTGAACCGCACTTTAGGGACCGCCGCCTGGGCCTGGGTGAGCTCCGTAAGCTCTCCGCGCAGAACCGGGTCAGCAGCCAGGGCTGCCTCCGTTGCCCGCGTCTGGGCTGGGGTGCATTCGCCGTACAAATAGGCGACCATGTCATTTTGGGTAAAAGTTTGATCCATGATTCGATTTAAGTATGAGAAAATAGGTATGTAATCTTGACGCTGTTGACCCGAAAAGCGTTGTCTCCAACCAGGTCAGCAGGCTATGTTTTTCGTTTCCAGGTCTGGGTGCGGTAAAGTCCCGTCCAGTGCTTACCCCTAATGAACAACGTTTTTGTATCGTTGTTCTCAAACCAGGCGGATAGCTTATAATCGGCCCCTTTCTGCGGGTCAAGTATGGTGCCGCCTTTCCAGTATTCTCCGGATTTTTCGAGGTTCTCGATGATGACCAGGCCCTTGACGGGTTGGTTCTTCTTTTTACCGGAACATTTGGTGCAAAGGGCTTCCTTCTGATCGGTCAGTATCTCAACGATACGGCCGAAGTATTTGCCGTCTTGCTCGTAGATCTCTACGATAGACTTGGTCTCTCCGGTTTTGTCATCAAAGGTTTGCCATCGACCGGTCGGGGCATCAATGCTTTGCGCACTGAGACCGAAAGTGAAAACCGTGATGAAAAGGAGGAAGGTGTAGCGTTTCGCCATTCAGTTCTGTTTGGTATGGTTGACAAGATAACGACAGAAAGGTTGGATTTCTTGCTTGCGAGACTGTTAAATTCAAACAGAAGCCTCTCTTTTCCTTTGAGCGTTGGGGGGCTTCGGGCCTGATTTGATTCTCTTTGGTCGCCTGCTAATCACTAATTGCTACTAATTCTTTTTCGGCTTAACTTACATTAGAATTGACTTGCAGTTGTGTACTTCTATAAGCTCTCTTAGCGTCTAAATCGTTAGGGCAATCGCAAGGTCAAGGCTCGGCCGCTCAAAGAACCATTTATCCTACGCTCCGCTCCGGAAATGGCCGCTTTGAGAACCTACACGTAGGTTTTAGGGTCTCAAAGCGGCTTCAGGCATGGAGCCGAAGGCGGAACCCCTGAAGTTCTTTGAGCGCCCGGTGACCTTGCGATTGCCCTGTCTAAATCGTTCAGCATTTTTTTATTAGGCATTATATGCATATATTTGAATGTTTTTGATCCTACCCTACATTTTTTGCTTTAAGTGTTTCCTCATGAAAAGAAATATTTTCAACCTATCTTCTGGGTGCTCTATGCCTACAAGAATCATGTCCTCCTCTTGCAATCCACATCCGTTATTATTTCATAGGTATGCTTGATTCCTCAAGTTGAACCTATTTGTGAAGTATTAAGGATTGAGTATTTATCGCCATCGCAGTGATAATTACCTATGTGTTGTGTAGAAGAGTTAAACATGGAGAATATAAAAGAACTGGTTTACATTGTAAACCGGAATAAAGTCAAGCGCATTGATATGCTTGACCTGACTGATGAATCCCCCTCAAAAGTCAATGCATTATACCAGGCGATCAGCACAGGAAAAGTAGATTCGGATGAAGAAGCTTCCGCATTACTTTTCCCAAAAGCTAAGTCGTATAGTGCCTACCGCAACCTGAAAATGGTGTTAAAGGAGAAATTACTTAACACCCTCTTCTTTATTGACGCATATCAAAACGGGCACTCTGATCGGCAATCAGCCTTTTATGAAGTATACAAGGATTTTGCAGCTGCTCAAATGCTGATTGCTAAGAATGCTAGAAAAGTAGGAGTGCACCTGCTTGAGAAAATTTTGAAAAAATCGAAGGAATTTGAGTTTACGGATTTATCTCTAATGGTCGTCCGACTCCTTCGCTTGCATTATGGCACACGCTTGGGAGATCAAAAACGATATGTTGAGCTCAATGAGCTCTCTATTACGTATAGTGAAATTGCAAGTTTCGAGAATGAAGCTGAACAGTGTTATACTGATCTAGTCATTCATTATATCAATAAACTGTCTACCAAAGAAGAGCTGCAATTATTGGCAAGAAGGTACTATGAAGTATTAGCTCCCCGCTTGCCAACTGTTCAGGTTTATAAGTACCATTTCTATACTGGACTGGTCCGCTTGTTTGAGCATACCTGTATGAATAATTATGTGGCAACTATTCCAATTTGTGAAGAGCTTATCAACTTCTTTGAACAGAAGTCATTCATGGCTAATACGCCGATACAAATTTGCTTACACCATCAACTGGTTGCATACATGCAGCTTCGGAATTACGAGCTAGGTAATAAGGTGGCTAGACGGAGCCAGGGCCTCATCGAGGAAGGGTCTTTCAATTGGTTCAAAAATTTGGAGTACCTCTTCCTGTTGGCGATGCATACTGGGAACTACCAGGATGCTTATCAGGTCTTTTCTGAAGGTATTGGCCATAAGAGATTCAAGTTTTTGCCAAAGCATATCCAGGAAGTATGGCAGCTGTACCAAGCCTATTTGCATCTATTGATCGACCAAGGTGAAGTTTTACCACTTGAGGGGGATAAGAACTTTACTAAATTTCGGATCAACCGTTTTCTGAATAACATGCCACTTTACTCTAAAGATAAACGTGGGATGAACATCGCTATACTGATTGTTCAAATCCTATTTTATATTCAGCAACGCAAATATGATACAGCAATTGATGGCATGGAGGCGATTGAGAAATACTGTTCCCGATACCTGTTCAAAGCCGATACAATGCGTTCTTATTATTTCATCAAGATGTTATTAGCCATCCCGAAGGCGAGTTTTCATCAGAAAGCTGCCATACGACATGCTGCGGTATCGGTTAAAAAGATGAAAAACATTCCTACAGACGTGTCTTACCAGTTTCATAAAATTGAAATAATACCTTATGAGGCTTTGTGGGGAATGGCCTTAGGGATGCTGGGTACTCAAATTGTCAGGATTGTAAAAAAAACGGTAAGGAGCTAGGAGAAAAAGTGTTGCCTTCGGTTTTGTCGTGCTATGTGTCTTTAAATGTGAATTACTAAACCTGGTAATTCATGGGGTACTGGTATCTGGACTTGATTGACGCTTCTACAAAAACATACGGTTGTTCCAAAGGTCTAATCAAGTAATAAATACTTGAGGTTAGCGTTGTGTTGCGCTGTTTCAAGCGCTTGTGGTTGTGTGTTTTTGCGAAGAAATAGTTCGATTGAATTTTTGTAAGTATTTGAAAATGAGGATTTTATGAAATTTATGCTTACTAAGTTTAAATATTTCTATCTATGACGAGTACTCGTTAGTTGTCTCATAAACGGGAGGTGTATACACTTAGATTTGTAACATCTCAATGGGCTTACCCATATCCATGAAAAAAAGAACCATGACAACTTTTATCAACCATTTTTCGGCTCTCGCCTCTACTTCAGTAATCATTGAAGATACGATGATGCCCTAAAGTACTATGTGCCTTAAGCATTGATTTTTAGTAACCAAAACTAATATGCAACCCAATTTATAATGGGATGATCTACTAAATTTTGAAACCACCTACTTTGTCAATACTATGATGAATTACGTATTCTTGAATGAACTAGCGATACTTTCTCCTGGGGTCAAGGAACAAAAATATGAACTTCGCAACTTATCTACCCGATGGGTTACGGCGGATATGGTCTTGGGTAATGCAAATATAGGATGTCGGGGTGCCGGAATCTGTAAGATTAGTGTTCAAGAGAAACGACAGGATTTTATTGAATGTGGCTGTGAATGTATTCCAGTGTTCTTGACTCAGGTTAATAGCCACTGGATTCAGTTCATTCTTGAAAAAAGAAGCCTGAGTTTTGCTAACCGAGTAAAGCATTTTGGAGGAAACCAAGTAACGGTCCACAAGGCTATTTCACTTTCATCTCAATTAAGTGTAGAGCTGGGGAGCCAAACCAGTATAAGCATAGCAGCTCAAAATATTACTATTTATGAAGATGAACACTACTATTGTTTTTTTATGAGCATTTTGGAAGTTTAGTCGCCAGACCTCATACTACTATGCATGAATTAAATAAGGGCATGTATAGTAATGTGAGCTTATTTTATAAGGGTGTAAACTGTTTCTTCATGATGTTTAGAAAGTGTATGTAGGATATTTTAAATAGAGATTACGATTTTCTACAAACCTTAGAGCCTGCTCTTGACGTATCGTTGGGGCAGGTTGTTTTTTTGCTGTTTTGGTAATAGGTGATCTCCATTAAGTCGTACCCTGGAAGGGGCATCAAGTAACTTTTTAAGTTTAAAAATCAAGGCTGTAAACATTCAATTTCGTTAAGTCTTAAAGCCATTTAGAGAGGCAGGGCTACAATGTCTGCAAGCGAATTCTTTCCTTCGGATGAGAAGTATTAACTAACAAAGTTATACTGAAATGGAGGGTGGAAAAGACTTGTTTTTGATGAAATTGGAATTATGTAAGGCTTTGATAAATAAGGTGTTAAGTCTTTTTAGTGGGTTTTTACGGATTTTTCTTTGTGTGTCTAAATGGTTCATTTTGTCCCATTTTTACCTTTGTGCTTCACCTACTTTTGACTTGTCAAATAGGAATAGTAGTAGCTGTTATTAGCTTCTACAATTACCGGTATGCTTGATACAGATATTCATGCAGCAACCATGACAGGGCCAACTTGTAAGAGGTCCGATGGTGGGCTCAATTTTGCCTAGGACGTGTCCTAATTTTAAACCTCATGGATTTAAACCTTTTATTAAAAATGGTGCGTTTTATTGGTGTCGGGTATGTACTGATACTGCTGGCTGCCGCCGTTGTGCTTAGTGGCTGCGGAGTTGAGAGGGGAGGTGATGATAATTTAGCCGTCATTAATAATGATAATGTCCTTTGTAGCAGCAACTCAATGGCTACTGTAGAGCTTGTAGCTGGTTTGCCGATGCCTACACGAAGGGCAGGCATTGGAAATGCCCACCTGCAAATCACTACCGATGCGGTAGTGGCACAGTACTGGTTTGATCAGGGACTCAATTACCTGCACGGGTTCTGGTATATAGAGGCTTACCGGGCTTTCCAACAAGTAGTCGCACTTGACCCAGACTGTGCCATGGGGCATTGGGGCATTACGATGTGCCAACCTGGTTTTGGAGGCGATGATTTCACGACCTGGCAAAATTCCATAGATCGGGCGGAGGAGCTTTCTGGGCCTTGCGCACCAATAGAAAAGGAGTTGATTAAGGCAATGAAACTGACCATAAATCAGGGCATTATTGGAGCTAAAGCAAATTGGCAGCGGCTCACTACTGATTTTTCTCATGAACCTGATGTAGTAGCCTTGGCGTCAATAATGCTGCGGCAGTTGGTTCAGAACGATGAAGAATCTGATGCCGTTAAAGCCGTTTTGGATAAAGCGCTCAAACGATACCCTGATCACGTTGGGCTCCTTCATTACTATGTACACTTATTGGAAGTCAGGCCCGATTTTTACTTAGCAGAATCGGCTGCGGAGCGTTTGGTGCAGGTTGCACCAAACAATTCTCATTTGGTACATATGCCGGGGCATATTCATTTCTTGAACGGCGCTTATCAGAAGGCTGCGGAAGCTTTTGAAGGGGCGCGGACGCAGGAGCAGGCATATCATAAGGAGCAAGGAATCCCTGCTGCCATTGACCAGAACTACCTGCATAATCTCCATTACCTGAGCATCGTCTACAGCGAGTTGAACGAACACGATCAGGCGCTAACCACGGCGAAGCAATTTGCTTCTTCTACACTTAGGCAGAATACACCACCCGACGGAGCCAGCTTGATGTTGCTCTATGAAGGACGAATCCTGCCCGCGCTGGTACACATCCGTTTTGGAGAGTACCGGGAAGCTGCGAAGGAAATCGGGTTCTGGCTTACCACGCCCGTTGTCCCACTGACCAACGAGCTCGTCCGGGACTACCTGTCCGCAATCCAAAACTATTGTTACGCCATGGATTTTGCCCTCCGGGGAGATCGGCAACGCTCCTTCGATTATGCTGACCAAATGATCGTTCATTTTAACCGGTTTAGCCAACTTGAATTGTCTGGCCCAACTGAGGAAACTATGGCGATGCAGGCGTATGACATCATGAATGTTTTACGGTATGAGCTTGCTGGCTGGTTGAACAATATGGACAAGGAGCAACCATTTTACGCAGAAGATTGGCAGGCTGCACAGGCTGCCGAAGATGCGCTCTCATATGATGAGCCGCCGAGGCTTATGTATCCGGTTGCGGAAAGTCAGGCGAGACTTCATTTGCTTAGAGGAGAGCCAGATGACTCTCGGCTTGCCGCTGAACGAGCCTTGAAAAAAAGACCTAATAGCCCGCTAATACAAAGGGCACTGTCAATAGAACTAAACTAATTATAATCAATACTCTCATGGGAAAATTACGCTTTACCCTTCAAGATTGGCTACTACCTAAGGATAGAACAGGCCGACTTTTAATTGGACAATTCTTTTTACTGTGCATGCTTCTGACGGGTAATGTTTGGTCGCAGACGTGTGTAGTACCCGACTATAACATTGTTGTAAACAAACAGTCCATCACTATGTCTACCACGATGACCATCGGGGGGGGGTCTTTTGCTGCTTTTACCGACGGAACTGGTGGGGGGCAGCAAGCTATCTGGTGGCAACGAAATATTAATGTGGTGGGGCAAGAAGTCCTGAAGATGGTTTTTCCTTCTCCTACGGTGTTGGTCGGCTTCGAAACCACGGGTAGTTTCTTTTTGGATAATGGTGTTTCGTACCAGATTGAAGGTAGTAATGATGGTACCAATTGGACAGACCTAACTGGGGCTCAAACTTTCTCCACCGTGGCGACAGCCCCAGCATATGGCGCCAGTGAAAATTCTTATAAATTTCCTATTGCCGGCAATGCTACAGCTTATGCCCAATACCGGATATACGGCCTTGCAGGCCAGACGGACTGGAACTGGGTGTCGGAAATATACCTTGGAACGGTACCCCTAGAGCAGGCTCAATTGACCAACATAACTTGTAACTCAAGCGGTTCTTTATTCAATGCGGCAGATGATTATATTACTTTCGACCTTAACCCAACTGGTGGAACCGGAACTTATACCGTTGCTGTTGCCGGTACTACGGTAACTCCCAGTACGGGAACATTTGGTGCTACCACTTCTTTTAGCTTAGGAGCTGGAACAGCAGGTGGTGGCGACCTCAGTATGACGATATCGGGCTTTACCGCAGGATGCCAAATCACAGAAACCCTTACCGATCCAGGTAATTGTTTGCCAGGACCATGCGGGGAGCCTAATTGGAATGACCCCGCAATGAAAGCAACCATCGTGGGGGATTTTGCCATTCCAGGTACGGGAGCTACTTCTGGGCCAATTGCCGTATTGGTGGATTCGGATCAGGGTAGTGGTGTAGGATCGAAAAGTAATACCGCGACGAATCGCGCCGTGTTTACTTTTCAATTTCCTCAGGCTACCGTCTTGACGGGGGTTGAAATAAACGTCAGCGCTGCGGATGTGATAAGAACCGCTACTACCATGCGGGTAGAAGCGAGTAATGATGGGACGAACTACACGCCGGTGAGCATCGATTACGTTCTCGGCACCAACTTGTCTTCAGGTGCTCCTCAATACGGCGGAACGGCCACTGTTGCTTATACTTTGCCGTTTGCTAGTAACCAGACGGAGTATACCTACTATCGGGTCTTCGCGCCAACGATGAGGACGAATTTTGGCCGTTCTTTCAATGAAATCTACTTCGACTACGAGTTTTTCGACCCTATGGTGACCAACATCACCTGCGATAATAATAGTACCCTTTTTGAATTTGATGACGATGGGGTTGTCTTCACTATGGACCCTGGACCCGGAACAGGTACCTACGATATTAGTCTGGTTGGAAGTGCCCATTCAATTACGCCCACCACGGCCACCTATGGGCAAGAAACGACTTTTACCGTTTCTAATGGATCCGCTGGAACAGGTGATCTGACGGTAAGACTCATTGATGCAAGCACCCCTTGTGTTCAAGAATTTATCATCCCCAACGAGACTAATGCTTGTATCCCCGGATCCTGTGGTACGTTGGACTGGAATATGGTGACGAATAAGCAAAACCTCACCCTTTCGGCGACGGCAAGCACTAACGGTAATATTAATGTCTTAAAGGACGGTAATGACAATAACAACAATTTTTATTACCCATCCAACTCAATTGCTGGCTTAGAAGTTCTCCGGGTGCAGTTCCCCGAAGCAGCAGTAATTACAGGGATCGAATATGCTATTGGTAACAGTTATATGTTCAACACGAACGCGACGGTGACGATGCAAGGAAGTGAAGACGGAAGCACATGGGTCGATCTGGTCCCTGTAGCTGCTGGGACCAGTCCAAGTATGGTCATTAGTGGTAATAATTACGTCAAGAATCGTGGATTGGGTAATAATCATCCTGGTGTTTTGTCCAGTGCCCCAAACGCAGAAACTTTGATCTGGTCTAATACCACAGCCTATACTTACTATCGAATCTTGGGCGTTGCCGGCAATATGAACCTGAACCCTTGGGTGAATGAGTTGTACTTCGCCTACGATATCTTTGACGCCCAGGTAGGAAACATAAGCTTTGGTGACAACGGTACACCCGGCGCGCCAAATGATGATAAGCTACTATTTGAGCTAAACCCAGCACCGGGTACCGGTACTTACCGAGTAGAGGGACAGGGAGGCTACACCGTTACCCCCGCAACCGCAACCTACGGCGCTGTAACAAGCTTCGAGGTGTCTTCGGGGTCGGCGGGCACGGGTGACCTAACGGTACTGGTTATTGATGAATCCGTACCCTGTGTGCAGGAAGTTGTTGTGCCTAATCCCAATCTAGTTATTGACGTTACGGCCAGCCAGGCAGCCTGCGCAAGCCCTACCGACTCCCCCCTTGGTTCTATTACGCTGACGAGCCCTGAAAATGTAATCATAAAAGCTGAGTACAATATTGGAACACAGTATTTTGGAACGGGCTTCGCTTCAGCAACCGATGTGACGGGTTTGAATACAGGTTTTGTTATGGTGAATAACCTCCCCAATCCGGACTTTCAGACTTTCTACACTGTCCGTGCTTATGCCTCTGCCACCTTGTTTCGCGACTATGTAGTCTCTATTAGCCCTAAAGTTTGTTCAGTAGCAGACCTTGAGCTTTCGATATCTCCAGCTAGTGAGACGGCTAATGAAGGTGAGAACGTAGTTTATACCGTCACGCTTACTAATAATGGTCCTGACCCTGCAGTCAATGTCGAAGTTAAAGTCGATTTGTTGGATGGCCTGGACTTAATCAACGCCTCTACAACACTAGGAGGGTACAGCCCTGGTACAGAACTCTGGACGATTGATCAAGTGCCACTAGGCAGTCAAACACTAACTATTACCTACCGAATGCGGTAAGAGAAACCCTTATTTCCAACGACCTAACAGACGTCATATCATGAAAAATTTTACAACTCAACAACTAGTTGAGCGCACCATTTCTGCGCTTGGTTCTTACTTTCTGCTAACTTTCTATGTACTTCTACTGGGTTGTACAGCACAGCTTAGTGCGCAGGACATGGTTTGTGCTTCCGCAGAAAAAGTACTTGTGAAGTGGGACTTTAATAGTAACACTCAAGCTTGTAATGGTCTTAGTGCTACGCAGAGACGCTATTGGATACCTTCGGTTCCTCTTATGACGGGAGGCAATCAATACTGTCCTCAAATCAACGACGGTAGCGGACAATCTAAAGTTTTTGAGAAAGGATTTGGTAATACCAATGATTTTAAAAACATGATGTGCTTAGCTGGTTTCTGGAAAAACTCTGGCAACATATACTTTAGGGCGCCTGGTTACGATCATACCTCTCCTACCTATAATCCAAATAACCCTAGTGGGAATGTTTGGTTTAGTTATAATTTTTTACCGGGACAAGCAGGATCGCTGACGGGATTCAATTTTGATTATATACAATCTGGCTACCGTGATGGTGGAACGGTAGCTTTTGACAAGGTCGGGATGTCTGTTTGGCGAAACGGTGTTATGATTTACGAAACGACCACCCCACTAACGGCTTCCAATGTAAACAATCCAGCTAATCCGGTACAGTTTCCTTTCCCTACCGGTAGTGAATTTACCACAGATGGTAGTACGGAAGTTGTTTGGGAAATTGCTTTTGCATTAGTGAAAAGAAATAAATCAGTACGTGTAGGTGCGGATAATTACTGCATTTTGGGTACTACTGGTGGGGCAACAGCAGATGTTACGGCAACGCCAGCTACTTGTGCACCTGCGGGTGGTATGAATGGTCAACTGACCGTAACAGGTTTTTCTGTAGGGGAGAAGTATGATTATACTGAGGGGCCTACTTATACAGGTACAGCTAACTTTTCTAATGCTCCAGTTATTCCGGCCAATGGAGTTATTGCCAATACGCTT
Source organism: Lewinella sp. (assembly GCA_045110355.1). Taxonomy (GTDB): domain Bacteria; phylum Bacteroidota; class Bacteroidia; order Chitinophagales; family Saprospiraceae; genus Neolewinella. Next base: position 21,510 of record JBGCFZ010000206.1, read on the forward strand.
CCTATCTCCGAGACTGCTGTACAGTACACTGTTCGGGTATTTCGAGCAGATTGTTACGTGGAACAAACGGTCTTTATGCCACCTGTTTTTTGTCCATACACTTGTGATTTTCCTGATGCAACGGCTACCCCAAATCCTGCTACGTGTACTGGAGATACCCCGAATAGTGATGCCACTATTGTGCTGACGGGTATCACAAATATGGATCGTGTTGGCATATCTTCTGGACGAACCTATACGGGGCCACTCTATGCTGGTGCTGAGCTCACGAACGGCGCGAGTACGCTGACGTTTGATAGTAGTGATGGAGTTGTGGCTGGTGCATGTACGGAGTACTATACCTTTCGATTCTTTAATGGTGCTGAAGATGCCACCCTTTGTGTGCAGGACGTTACTGTTGCAATGAGTGCTATCTCTTGTGACGGTTGTCAGGTTATCTGTGCTGAATTGACCGGGACAGACTCCGAAGAAGTTAATTCTGCGAATAACAGCGCACAAGCTGAAGCTTGCCGAACAGATAATACGGTTGATCTGGAAATAACTAAAACGGTAAACAACGCTACGGGAGAGAACTGTCCAAACGAAACAGATTTTGTCTTTACTGTTACGGTTGACAATATTGGTGATTTAACCGCTAATGATATTACCATTCAGGATGATTTTCCTGATGAGATGGTCATTAGTAGTGCAGTCGCTAGTAGTGGGGCAGCTTTGGTTAGCTTTGGTACCATTGATTGGAGTATTCCTCAATTAGCGCCAATGGGGCAAGCTACGCTTACGATCACGGGTAAATTTTTAGTGCCTGGGGCTTTCATGAATTGTGCATACGTTACCTCCGTGTCACCGTCTAATGATCCCGACGACACCAATGATAATGACTGTGCGAGCGTCACCGTTACTGGGTCTCAGTTGCCAACCTTGGCCAAGAGTTTTAGCCCTGAGTTTGTCCGGCCTAATGTGCCTTTTCGCTTAAAAATAAATATAACCAATAACGAGCCAACTCCTATTGCTCTTACTGCAGACTTGGTTGATGTATTACCCTCTAGCCCTGGGCAGATGGTAATTGCTGCTACCCCAGCCTTATCCTCTAACTTGCCAGACGTGATTGCCACCGCTGGTACTACCCAAATCGTAGTGCCCAGTGGAACAGTTCTACAACCTGGCCTTAACACAATTACAGTAGATGTGACCGTCCCTGTAAGTGGAGATTATAGCAACGTAATTCCTGCTGGTGCCTTACAGACGACTGCCTGTAGTAATCCTGAACCGGCGCTGGCGGAAGTCTCCGTTAGTGAAGATAATGTTATTGCTCCATTAGTTAGCAAAGACTTCGGGGCTGACGTAATCGTAACAGGTCAGACGACCCAATTGACGATTATCATCGAAAACCGTAACACACAAAATTTCACGCTGGTTGCGGACTTCGTAGACGAAATGCCTGCGGGCATTGTTGTCATAGGAACACCAACCAGTAGCTGTGGCGGAGCAACGGCTTTTGGTAGTACAGATCGTGTCGGCTTATTAGCGGGTACGGTTATTGCCGGTAATACAGCATGTACTATAGAGGTGGACGTCCAAGGTGCCGTGGCTGGAGAGCATTGTAACCGTATTATCTTCAATGAAGTAGGAGTAGAGGTCGCAACTTCACCACCTACAGCGACAGCCAATGAAGACGTAGCGGAAGCTTGTATTGAGGTTGTCGATGACCCCGTCTTTGATTTAGCATTACGTAAAGTCTTAAACCCGACCCAACCGGCAACCGTTACACCAGGTGAAACCGTAAACTTTCAAATTACGGTCTTTAATCAAGGTACGGCTACGGCCACTGATGTCCAGGTCACTGAATATATCCCTACGGGTATGTCTTTAGGGACGACGAGTCTTTGGGAAATGTCTGGTGATAATGCGGTACTTGTTAGCCCTATTGCTAGCATGGCCCCTGGAGAAGATATTACACTAGACATCCCTTTGGTTGTAAGTAATAGTTTCACTGGTACTTCTATCATTAACGTTGCCGAAATCAGTAGTTCTACTGGTGGTGTAGACGTGGATAGTACGCCCGATAATGATCCCTTGAATGACGATGGAGGTGCAGTAGATACGCCTTCGGATAATGTGATTCTAGGTAATGGTAAAGCCCCGGGCGGTGCTCCTGGTGAAACCAGCGGTCTTTCCGATGAGGATGATGCTGATCCTGCTAAGGTGAACATCATGTTGGTGTGTACCGCAGAGCTTACGGCTATGCCATCATCCTGTGTGCCAGGAACTAATCAGTATAGTGTTTCAGGTACTGTCACTTATAATACACCTCCGGAATCTGGAACACTAACGGTTTCAGTAGACGGTCAACAGCAAGTGTTCAATGCGCCCTTCAGTAGTAGCCCACAAGCCTACACCATTACTGGACTTACGTCTGATGGTGTAGCTAAAACAGTAACGGCGACTTTTTCTGAGGATCCAACTTGTACAAATACAGCCAACTACACTGCTCCTGTCAATTGTACACCAGTAAGCTGTAGCATTATACCTACTAACCCTGTTTGCGATGGCGATACCAATGGCCAGATTGTAGTGACAGGGAGTGGTGGCACAGGATCTTACCTTTATAGCCTCAACGGTGGAACAGCCCGGGCTTCGGGTACGTTTACAGGATTAGGTGCTGGTTTACAAACCGTTACTGTTCAGGATGCTAATAATGTCACCAACTCTTCCACTTGTATGGAAACCTTGGTGGCGCCTCCTGCAGTTACTTGTGATATAACTTTCTCTAATCCCACTTCAGCTGGGGGCACCAATGGTAGCATTACCGCTACGGGAACAGGTGGAAGCGGGAGTTTTCAATACAGCCTTAATGGCGGAACATTCCAAACATCTGGCACCTTCACTGGCCTAAGTGCGGGTTTACAAACGGTTACTGTTCGCGATGCCGGTGCAACCAGCTGTACTAGTACTTGTATGGTGACGCTAGCAGATGGTTGTGGTGTTACGATCACGGCTTTACCTGGCGAATGTAATGCCCTAACCAATGAATATACAGTTACAGGTGATTTAGCATTCACCACAGAACCGAATACAGGTACGCTAACCGTCACTATAGACGGCGAAACGCAAGTCTTCAACGCACCGTTTACTAGCCCACAAGCTTATTCCATCAGCGGATTACCGTCTGATGGAGGATCACACACAGCTAGTGTAGTATTCTCTGCGGACGGCAATTGTGCTAATACGGTCGACTACACCGCTCCTGCTGACTGTAAGCCTTGTAGTATGGTGTTGAGTGCCACGCCAGGTGACTGTACCCCAGGTTCAAACACTTACGACCTGAGTGGCAGTATCACGTTCGATGCAGCACCAACATCAGGTACATTAACGGTTAGTGCCGCTGGTCAAACACAAGTGTTTAATGCACCATTTACTAGCCCACAAGCTTTTGTGATTAGTGGTCTAACCTCTGATGGTCAATCCGCTACCGTAAGCGCGCAGTTCTCGGCCGACTTAGCTTGTCAGAGTAGCCTAGTTTACGAAGCTCCCGATCCTTGTGGTGATGCTATGAGCTGTACGGTAGCTGTTACAGCTGTTCCTGGTGATTGCGACCCAGCCACTAATACTTATGACCTAAGCGGACAAGTTACCTTCACAGACTCACCTTCAACGGGGACGATGACCGTATCCGTAGGCGCATTCCAGCAAGTCTTTAGTGCACCATTTGTGAGTCCAGCTAGTTATAATTTAACAGGGCTTGCCGCCAATGGTAGTAGTAATACAGTGGTTGTTAGCTTCTCTGCTAATCCAAGTTGCTTGGATTATACGGACTTTGTTGCACCTATTGGCTGTACACCAGCGGCTTGTAATGTGAGTATGACTGCTAGTGCAGGTGCCTGTAAAGCGGCCACGAATACTTATGATTTGACGGGTAGTGTAACATTTAATAATGCACCAGCTAGCGGCCAATTAATAATCCAGACGGATGGTGGTTCACAAAGCTTCAATGTCGGGAGTATAAGCTCTCCTCAAGCTTTTATCATTAGTGACTTAATTGCTAGTGGCGGTTCTAGAATCGTTAATGCTTACTTCACGGCTGATCCAAATTGTACGGCTAATTTCTTCTACCAGGCTGCAGAGCCTTGTGGTGGTAGTATGGTTTGTGCTGCTAATCTAGCAGTAACACCTTCTCCATGCAGTGATGGTACTTATACTTTAGGAGGTACAGTTGACTTTGTCGACGCACCAACTACGGGAACATTAACGATTAGCGAAGGCGCTATTGTTTTGGTGACTGTCAACCTACCAACAGCTAGTCCATTGAGCTTTAGCTTACCACAGTTGACAGCGGATGGCGCAGTTCATACCCTTGACCTGGTCTTTTCTGATGATGGTAGCTGTAACGATCAGGTTACTTACCAAGCACCGGCCGCTTGCGTAGGAGCTTGTGACCTAATGGCTACTATTGGCAATACCAATTGTAATAATAACGGCACGGCTACCGATACTGCTGATGATTACATCACCTTTGAATTGAACCCTACAGGCAGTAGCCTTGGTACAGGATACACAGTTACGGCGTCTAGCGGTATTGTATACACCCTGGCTGGTAGTCTTGCTAACGATGTAGCTTACGGAGGCACAACCACTTTCCGTTTGGAGAACGGTTCCGCAGGAGCAGGCAATGTTATCATTACTATTGCTGATGCTACCAACCCTGACTGTTCTGATACAGGTACGTTGACAGACCCTGGTGTTTGCAGTGAGCCAGTTTGTAGCATGGTACTAAGTGCTACACCAACCGATTGTAGCCAACCATCTGGAAACTATTCTTTAGGTGGAACAATTACTTTCGATAATGCACCAACATCCGGTTCGTTGATCGTTTATGTAGACGGTGTAGCAGAAGCTACTTTCACCTCACCGTTTAATAGTCCACAAACTTTTGCCGTATTCGGACTTTCTTCCGACGGACAACAACATACAATAACAGCGGAGTTTACCGTTGATGCTACTTGTGCTGCTGCACTTGACTACAACGCACCAGCACCTTGTGGCTCACCCACTGGTTGTACAGTCGCAGTAACAGCTGTTCCAGGAGATTGTGAGTCCCCTCTCAGCGAATATGACTTAGCGGGTGAAATTACTTTCGACAGCGCGCCAACTAGTGGCACGCTGACCGTAGCTGTCGGGCCATTCCAACAGGTATTTAATGCACCTTTCGTGAGCCCATTAAGCTACCGCTTGAATAACTTGAGTGCCAACGGAAGTGTAGGTACCGTAACGGTTAGCTTCTCAGCAGATGCGAATTGTCTTAACAGTACGACTTATGCTGCTCCGGGTGCTTGTACTCCGGATGAGTGTACCCTTACCCTTACGGCCGAGGCCGGAGATTGCGTAGTGGCTTCAAATAAATTTGATGTTACCGGCGAACTGACTTTCGACGATGCGCCGGCAACGGGTACCTTAACAGTTAGTGCCGGAGGGGTGAGCCAGGAATTCACTTCCTTTACTTCGCCCCAGGCATACACCCTGGCGGGATTGATCGCTGACGGAAGTCAGGTGACGGTCGTTGCCAGCTTCTCCGCGGACGCTAATTGTTCCGCCTCCCAACTGATTGATGCGCCCGAGAGCTGTGCACCCGCAGTATGTGCACTTGATCTGGCGGTATCGCCTACTCCTTGTGCCGATGGTGAATACATCCTTGGCGGAACGCTGACTTTTGTCAATGCACCTTCTTCAGGAACGCTGATCATCCGTGAAGGCGGTACCGATTTGCTCACCGTCGCCTTGCCGGCAAGCAGCCCGCTTGGTTTTGCCATTCCTGGCCTCACCGCTGATGGCGCGACGCACAACCTGACTGCCTTTTTCTCCGATGATACAGCTTGTTCTGATCCGGTGAGCTACGACGCACCTGCTACCTGTACGGGACCGTGTGACGTAATGGCCACCGTTATGAACATCGAATGTAACGACAATGGAACCATTATTGACGGGGTGGATGATTACATCACCTTCAGCCTTAATCCAACGGGTACTAACACTGGTACTAGCTATTCGGTTACCTCATCTGCTGGGCAGGTTTTCTTGCTCAGTGGTGCTGCAGCCAATAATGTGCCTTTTGGAACAGAAACTTACTTCCGTATGCAAAACGGCTCTGCCGGTGCGGGTGATGTAACTATTACCGTAGATGATAATGACAGCCCACTTTGTACTACAGATGCAGGCCTGGTTGACCCAGGTGATTGTGAGGCTACTATTTTCTTAGATCTGGCTTTAACTAAGGTGTTGAATACTTCAATTACCCCTGGCCCATTCGAGCCAGGAGATGAGGTTACCTTCGAGATTGAAATCATCAACCAAGGTTTAATCCAGGCGGTTGATATTCAGGTTACAGATTACTTCCCCGAAGAGTTGATCCTGACAGATGACAACTGGACAGCTAGCGGCCAAACAGCGACGCTGATTACTCCAATCGCATCACTGGACGCTGAAACCAGCACAACGCGTAACATTACTTTCACTATTAGTGAAGACTATGAGGGTATTTGTCTGATAAACTGGGCAGAAATTAGTGCTGCCGATCCGAGTTTCCTGGTAGGTCTAATTTACGATATTGACTCTGATCCGGATAATATGCAGTTCAACGGTCCGGGTGAAACCGATGACCTCGACGACGATAACGTAGTTGACGAAGACGGTAAAAACAATGCAGGGGAAGATGAAGATGACCATGACCCCGCGAAAGTGGATGTACAGAACGTCTTCGATTTGGCCCTGTTCAAAACCCCAAGCGGCGCTGGTCCGTTTGTCCC
>JBGCFZ010000207.1:0-3252 GCA_045110355.1 Lewinella sp.
GCTGATGTTTTTGTTACCCGTGATTTAGATGTGTACAAAAAATCATCATTTCCAGTGAAGTCTCCAGCTCAGTTTTTAAGTGAGTTCTCGAGGCCATAAACCCACAGGGGCGGTCAAATTTGACTAACGCGCATAAAACGCCGTTACCCCCGCCTTACCAATAATATGCTCTGCCGCCACAAACATCATCATGGCTGGTGATACCGCTGCGTCCAGTCCCAGACTTTCCGTCTTCAGGGCATAGATCGTTAGGTGATAAGCATGCGCTTCATCTCCGGGAGGCGGGCAGGCACCTCCGTAGCCCTGGCTGCCGTAGCTGTTGTATATTTCTACCGTTCCTTCGGGCATATGGTTGTCGCTGGCACCTGTAGGAAGACTATGCACACTGGCCGGAATATCGAATGCTCCCCAATGCCACCAACCACCGGGCCCCGGCGCATCGGGGTCATGACAAATAATCATAAAAGACTTAGTGCCTTCCGGTGCGTTGTTCCAACTAAGATCCGGACTTTTGTTACCACCGCCTGCGCCAAAGTCGTGGTACACGTTTTCAAGGGGGACTTGTCCGGAAAAGGACGAAGAAGTGAGGGTGAAGCCTGCCATGAGTTCTTTTTTATTGCTTGAAGGTGCCTTAAGACTCCCTAAGGCTGAAAGTGAAAATAAGGTAGATTGTTTACATTTCAACGGGTGTTAAATGAATGCTTTGTTCTACTTTACCCAAAGGCCCAACTTTACTCCCAGCTGAAATTCTGGTCTCAAATCTGTTCTGACACCGCGGAAAGCAGATTCTCCGCACTGGGCGAATGCTTCATCTTCGGAAACCATCGGTCCGAAAGTATGATAGGAAAAACGTCGAATTCCTCCGCCGACCCCCAGGTAGAACTCTATGAATCCTTTTTTTTCCATGCGTAAGAGATGGCCAACTTTGGCTATGGCCGCCAATCGGAAATCGTGCTGTTGGGTGGTATCAAAGTACCCTTCATCAGATACGAAAACCAAGTCGTTTACATTGCTATTAGAAAAGTTAATCACTCCCGTTAAGGCGATGAACCCACCATCATAGGGACGCTTTTTCTTGAACCACTTTACCTCCGGTTGGATACCGTAAAAAGAAAGTATCGGTAGCCCCGTTGGGCAAGCTCCTCCGTAAGAAATAGCGGAAGCAGGTCCACTGATCTCCACGTCTAGGCTTTTTGCTTTCCTGCCTTTGGTGGAGGTAATCCCGAATCTGATTCGTGGGCGAATTTGTAAAAGGGATAGCGGCATAACGTGTACTCCGAGTCGGCGGAGGGGAACTGCTTCCTCCGCTTCAGTTTGCGCCATGAGGGCTCCGCTCGCTAAAAATAGCAGGGAGAGTAGGAGAAGAAAGCTGGGCGGGTTTTTCATTGATACGGGGTCAAGGATTATTTGGAAGCATACGCTTTCTTACCCGCTACATAAGTTCCGAGTACCTCAGTATCCATAATCTCTTCGTCCGCACAACTTAGCAGGTTCTTGGACAGAATGATGAAATCTGCCTGCATCATTGGCGCCAGCGTGCCAAGGCGGTCTTCCTGAAAAGCGCCATAGGCCGCAGCACCTGTGTAGCTGTGCAGCCCTTCCGTGCGGGTCATGCTTTGCTCGGGGAAGAAGGTCGCCTTCCCGTCGGCCCGCTTGCGGGTAACGGTGGCGTAGAAGCTTTCGATGGGATCGACGTCTTCCACCGGAGCGTCCGTACCATTAACGATTACGGCTCCGGCATCCAGGAGACTTCGCCAGGGGTAGGCACCGGTGGCAGCCCGCTCCGTTCCTAAGCGGTTCTCGGCAAAGAGAGCATCCGAGGTACAATGAATGCCCTGCATGGCGGCAATCACGCCAAGTTCTCCGAAACGGGGAATGTCTTCGACCGCAAGGTGCTGACTGTGCTCGATGCGCCACCGATGATCGTCTTCCGGATTGGTATGCTTGGCCATCACGTTCAGGGTCTCCCGATTCGCCTTATCGCCGATGGCGTGGACGCAGAGCTGCATGTTGTGTTTTTTGGCCAGCTGGGCGATGCTGTCCACCGTTTCCACCAGGGTGGTGTTCTGGCCCACAAAACCGGGATTGTCGAAGTAAGGCTCAATCAGCCACGCCCCGTAACTGCCCAGGGCGCCGTCGAGTTCCGTCTTGATGGCGGCGCAGGTGAAGTTATTTCCGTAGTGGGGCAGGCCATCCATGTTGTCGACCATCTCCTGATAGGAATGGCGGAGCATTACCCACAGATTTAACTTAAGCTCGTCGGCTTCGTCGAGCTCTTTATACCAGTCTATTTCCCTGTACTTGGTGCCGGCATCCTGAAAGCTGGTCACCCCCTTACGGAGGCATTCTTCCTGGGCGGCCTCGATGCCGAGGAGCCATTCTTCCTTCCGGGACTCCGGCGTCAACGTCTGTATCCAGTTTTGGTAGGCATCGGTAATCAGGTCCATGGCCCGTTCTTCGAATACGCCGGTTGGGTCGCCGCTGGCGTCGCGGAGTACGCGGCCGCCACGTGGGTCGGGCGTTTCGCGGCTCACGCCAGCAATCTCCATGGCTTTAGCATTGGCAAATAGGCCGTGCCCACTGGCGTGGCGGAGGATGACGGGGTGATCTTGAGTTAGCTTACTCAACTCATCGTGGATGGGGTAGCCACCAACGGAATGGTCGTGCGGCTTGTCCCATTTCTCCTGGTGCCAGCCCCTTCCAGAGATCCAGTCGCCTTGTGGTGTTTCTTCGGCGCGTTCGGCGACCATCGAAACGATTTCATCCCAGTTCTTTGACCGCAGGAAATTGAGGTTGCGCAGGCTGCTGCCCAGGCCGCTGAAGTGAGCGTGGCCTTCCACAAAGCCGGGCATCACGAACTGGCCATTGGCGTCCAGACGTTCCGTATTTTTATCAATTTGGCTACTCCAGGCGGTCGTATCGTTCCCAAGGGACAGCACCCGGCCACCCTGACCAATAATCATGGCCGTAGCGCAGTAGTCTTCAGCTGCTGCAGTTTCAACGCCGGGGCAATCGACGCCCGTCCAGATTTTGGCGTTGAAGACGAGTAGGTCCGCTTGGTTGCCGGTTGCTGGTACTTCTTGTTGGCAGGCGCAAAGCAGGAGGAGGAAGGAAAGGGGGAAGAATAGTTTCATGTAGTGCTGATTATGGGCGCGGACGCAGGTGCAACGAAAGTTGAAAAGCAGGGGCCGCTAAACGTAGCTTGGGGCTAAAATTACGCATTCTGCTGGAAGCGTGGGGGGTGAATCCTTA
>JBGCFZ010000208.1:0-3060 GCA_045110355.1 Lewinella sp.
AGTTTTGCCTGAATGCTTATCTTGCAACCTAATTCTCTTAACAGAATTAAAACATCTTATAAAAGCCCTAAGGCCGCACCTCATTCCCCAGCCCCACCAAATTAGCAAACAACCGGTAAGCCCCAGGGACACCCGCAGGTAGCTCCCGGAAGAAGCTGTAACCCGTGTACACGTAGTGTCCCTTGCCGTACTCAGCCACTAGCATACCACCGTCATGCGGTTTTTCACCTGGGTCGTTAGAGCTGATGATGGCGGTGTACTTCTCATCCCAGTTGTTGGGGAAATAAAGGCCACGTTCCTGTACCCAGCCGTCGAAGTCCTTGCTGGTGATCTTGTTCGGGTAGTTCAGAACGGGGTGGTCTGGTGCCAGGATGCGAACTTCTGCTTCTTCCACCGTGGTACGGTCCCGACTGAGCTGCATGGGGTAAGGCCCAATTTCAGTCATTGGCAGCTTCAGCCCGCGGCTGGTGTTGTACTGCACCACCATCGTACCTCCGTTCTTGACGTACTCCAGCAGGCGCGGCTGCATGTTCGGCATATCCGCCTCGGTGTTGTAAGCCCGGATGCCGATGACGATGGCGTCGTACCTGCTAAGATTACCGGTGGCAATGGTTCCCTTATCCAGGGTCGTTACGTTGAAGCCGATGTTCCTTAGGGCTTCAGGAATAGCATCGCCAGCTCCATCAACATAGCCAATATTACGTCCGGCAATCTTCAGATCCAGCTTGGCAACTGGTGCACTTGCGTCAAGGTCGGCCAATTGCACGGGAATGTGATCATGAGCAATCTTCACCAGCTTACGAGAATAGCCCCCTTCTTCACCTTCAAGCTTTACGAGCGGAACGATCATGCCCTGGGCCGCCCCTTCGGGAGGCGTTAACATGAATTCGAAGTATTGTTCTTCTCCTTTACGAGTAAGGGTGAAGGATTTATTTTCGGGGGTGACTTTCCAGTCACTCGGCGTACAAAGCTCTACGGTGCCACTGATGTCGGCCTTGGCGCCGGTCACTTTGATGCGAACGGGGGTAGGCTTTGATTGGGTAAACAGGTAGCTGCTCTTGTCCAACTCCCCAAAAACGGGAGGCAATACTTCCAGCGGCTGTACCTGTTCCCCCATCACCCGGTCGGTAAAGGCATGGCGAACTGGCCGGCGAAAGGTGAATGCTTCTCCGGCAATGTCGAGGTTGAAATTGACGACCAGTGGGTCTTCGCTTTCTCCTTTTCCTCGGGTTTCCTGGTCGTCAACGGTGTACATGCCGAGTTTCCACTGTTTTTGCAACCAATACGGCCCGCTGCTTTTCAACATCGGCAGGATGGAATACACTTGTTCTTCTTTAAACGGCTTATTCCCCGCCAGAATGGTGTCCGCATTAGCACGCGTCATGCTGATACCTTCAATGAAATAATCAACCAGTTTTACCGGCTGATTACTACGATTGGTGGCTTCTACTTCGATTTCAATCTCCTGGCCAGCGGTAGCAATCGGATCGTCCGTCTTGGCGAAGAGGTAAAGACCAAGCGCATGCGCAACGATCTCGTCCAACTCCGCTAGTTTTTTGCTTTTCCAGAAGCCATCGGGTAGTTCACGCATCATGCCGCGGACCCGCAGTAGGTCCTGTACGGAGGCGGAAGGATCATCGAAGTTGAAATTCTGCTCAACCGCCTTCAGCGCCTGGCCAATCTTAGCTCCGCCGGCCACCCGGTTCCAGCTGATGTCGATGTTTGCGAAAACCTCACCTTCTTTGTCTTTGTCATCGCCTTTGAGCAATTCCAATTGTTCGATCTGCTCGCCCCGGCTTCCGGCGCTGCCGAAGCCCTGGCTACGGTGTTGGCTGCGGCTACGAGCCGCAATTTCAGCTACCCCTTCTCCCAGTTTTGGGAGATAGGTACCCACGTCAACTTTAATGATCTTGTCTTGCCGCATATGCTCGGGTACGCCTCTCCAGGTATAAGCGTTCCAGTAAATGCGGCGGGGTTGCCACGGCTCTACGTACTTGAGTTGTTCGGGGAAGGCATCGGGGTCTCCGGCCAGGTCGAAGGCTTCCTGACCAATAACGGCGCTGGCCGTATGGTGGCCATGGGTAGTGCCCGGTGCACGTGGGTCAAAACGCAGAACGATCACGTCGGGGCGCCACTTGCGGATGACCCAGACGGCATCGGCCAGAACGTCCTGCTTGTCCCAGATGTTGAAGGTCTCATCCGGGTGCTTGGAATAACCGAAGTCATTAGCACGGCTGAAAAACTGCGTGCCGCCGTCGGTGCGGCGGGCGGCGAGTAGCTCTTGTGTCCGGGTTAGGCCCAACAATTCGCGAATATCCGGTGCGATCAGGTTCTGGCCACCGTCTCCACGGGTGAGGCTGAGGTAGGCGGTCTCCACCTTGTCCACATTCGAGAGGTAGGCGATCAGGCGCGTATTTTCATCGTCTGGGTGAGCGGCCATGTACAGGGCAGAGCCGAGTACCTGGAGTTTTTGGATGCCGGCATGCAGCTCCCCCGAAGTGGGCTTGTTCGGAATCTGTGCGGTAAGCGTAAAAGTGGAGGCCAGCAGAATGGCGAGGAAGGTAACTAGTCTGTTCACTTGAATAGATCGAATGGTTGGCTAAAGTAATGGAGACACGCGAAGGCCGGATAGGGTTTAGGTTTAGGGCTACTACGTTTGTCGTTTTCTTGGAATCCCCTTTTTGGGGCGCGGCCGCAGGTGCAAAGTAAAGGGATAAAGGAGCAAGGTTAAAAGGCCTGTTGCCCTGCCTTCAGGCTGAAAACACACCTAAAAGCCATGCCTCCAACCACTTATTGCACCTGCGCCAGCGCCCAAATCCCTAAAAGAATAAAACTGAAGCCAGGGAGCTACCGGCTGAAGCTGGTGCTACAGTAGTCCCGACTTGAGCCGGAAATTATTAAACTAACACCAGTTAGCAGAAAACCATATTTTTATCCCCTGCTACATAACCTACTCAACATGAAAAAGGCCTATCTCTTTTACCTCCTCTTATTGGTTCCTTGCTTCGCCATTGCGCAGAACCAATCCGTAAAAATGTACACCTTCGGCCATAGCCTGAT
>JBGCFZ010000209.1:0-5787 GCA_045110355.1 Lewinella sp.
TCGCGCTGCGGCCCCGGCAACTCATCCATTGCCCGTAGGAGGAAGTGGAGATCGAGGGCGGCCTCCGGTCTGGAAGGTAATCGTTCGTCGAGGGTCCGTTTACGTGCTTCGACGTAACGACGATGCACCGCTTTTGAGCGAAGCCGGTTGCGCAGCCGATTATTGACAATACCAATCATGTAGGCTAGTAACCTGTCTTTATCCGCTAAGGCGTTCCATTGCTCCAACGTCGAGAGGATGGCGTCCTGGACCATGTCCTCAGGATCATCAAGACCAAGGCAACGAGCATCACAATAGCGGACGAAGCGGTCGTGAATGGGGGCGTACCATTTTAGGAAGGCATTTTGTTGGGATGGAGTGGGCATGCAGAGAGGTTTCTGCTTTAAGGTAACGGTGGTTTAGGAAAGGTTACGGGAACTGAAGAAATTTTGTGGAGTAATTGCTCAACCCGTACTTCTACGGAAGTACATTTTACCAGCCGGTGGGCTGGCCAATACCCAACCCGTACTTCTACGGAAGTACAGGTAGTCCAATCTCATCCTCAATAATCAACACCCGCCGGTGCTTTACCCGATCCGTCCGGAACTGCTCCCGCATAGCTGTTAGGCTTAGAAGGTAAACTTCGCGATCAAGACTATATCCAGTTTCTCCTCCGTCCATGGCCTTCACCATTAGTCCTGTCCGCTCCAACAATCGGAAGTGTTGTTCAATGGTGCTTTCTGCAAGTGGAATTTCAGCGATGAGTTCAAGGTAGGAACAAACCTTTACGGCAAGCAATTTCCTGAGAATAATCACCCGGGCAGGATGACTAAGCGCATGAGAAAAATTCGCAATAAGCCGCTCATCAAAACCAAACAATAAAGATTTACTACGTGCCATTTTTTGTTATTTACATATAAAAATAACACAAATTTTTAACAATTCATATTTTCCATGGACACTCAATTCCTTTTCTTTGCTACTTAACTAAACCCCGCGCCCCCGCCCCCTCCCAAAAAAACCAAAATAGTCTCTACCTTAACCCTAACTTAAAAACAGATCCATGCCAAAACTTCACCCCACCAGACGAAAATTTCTCAAAACCGCCTCCACCGCCGCAGCCGGGTTCATGATCGTGCCCCGCCACGTGCTTGGCGGAAAGGGCTATACTGCCCCCAGCGACATTGTTAACATCGCCGCCATTGGTTCCGGTGGCAAAGGGCGGGGTGGCATTCGGGCGGTAGAAAGCCAAAATATTGTTGGTCTTTGCGACGTGGACGATAAAATGGCAGAAGACGCCCGCAAGGCTTACCCCAAGGCAAAGTATTACCGCGATTATCGTAAGATGCTCGATGAAATTTCGGGCGACATCGATGCCGTCGTTATCTCTACCCCCGACCACACCCACGCCATCACCGGCCTGGCCTGCATGGCCCTGGGGAAGCATGTCTACATTGAGAAACCGCTGGCCCACAGCATCGAAGAAGTTCGGCTGCTGAGTGAAGCCGCAAAGGCCAACCCGAAGCTGATTACCCAAATGGGCAACCAGGGCGCCAGCGGTGAGGGCATTCGTAAAACCCAGGAAATTTACGAAGCCGGCCTATTAGGAGAGGTGCACACCGTCAAGGCCTTTACCAACCGTCCGGTTTGGCCACAAGGGGGAGGTGCGCCCAAGGGCAGCACCCCGGTTCCTGACCATTTCGACTGGAACCTCTGGCTCGGTGGTGCCGACATGCGTGACCACCACGAGGCCTACCACCCCTTCGCCTGGCGTGGCTTCTGGGATTTCGGCACCGGTGCCCTGGGAGACATGGGCTGCCACATTCTGGATACCCCCTTCTACATTCTCGAACTAGGTTACCCAACCTCTGCCGAAGCAAGTGTCGGGCAGGTCTTCAGCCGCAACTGGAGTCCTGACTACAACCCCGAAAGCTGCCCGCCCTCCAGTAAAATCCACCTCCAGTTCCCGGCCCGTGGGAACAAACCACCGGTGGAGCTGATCTGGTCTGACGGCGGCATACTGCCCCGCAGGCCCGATGGGATGACCGACGACGACAAGTTAGGCGACGGCAATGGCAACGGCTTCATCATGGAAGGTACGCGCGGAACCCTGGTGGCCGATGTTTACGGCGCCAACCCACGTATCATCCCCTCCAAGTTGATGGACAACATCAAAGTTCCGGAAACCCTGCCTCGGGTAACCACCAGCCACGGCATGGACTGGATCAACGGCATCAAAAATAACTACCAGCCCAGCAGCCACTTTGGCAAAGCCGGCCCGCTGACGGAGACCGTCCTGATGGGTAACCTGGCAGTACGTGGATACACCTACCGGTTCCCCGATGCGAATGGCAAAGACAAAGACGCCTACATCGTACCCGGACGGACCAAGCTGGAATGGAACGGTGCGAAAATGGAAGTTACCAACGTACCGGAGATGAATTACTTCGTCAGGAACCAGAAGAAGCGGAAGTTCTAGTAGATTTCCGAAAAGTGTAGACCCGGAGGGTCGACCGTCTTAGCGAGGGGTCAGCGATGGACCGAAGGTCCGAGCGCAGCCCCTCGTTTTCGTTGGCGTCCTGAGCACAGGCCCCGCAGAATGGTCTTTTGGGCGCGGACGCAGGTGCAATAAAAGGACGAGAAGCAAGGAACGGAAGTGCATCGGTTTCCACCATACGTCAGGGGTAACAAATAGAATACACGATTAATCCCTTTATGGTCAAGGCGCTGTACGTCGAGAACGATATACCTAAGTCAAAGTGGTTTAGCTTCGCTGCTCCTTCGGGGTGGGAATTAAACTACAACAACTCCACCTCCACATAAACCGGCTGGTGATCGCTGTAACGAAATGCCTGATTTAATCCCTTCACCGTTTTGATCCGGAGGTTAGGGCTCAGCAGGTAAAAGTCGATAACCTTTACACGGGTCTTTTCCTCGTAGGGATAGGCACTGTTGCGTACCGTAGGCGTTCTGGGGTCATAAGCGTACTTCCAGCCGGGTGGCATAAAATCGTGATCAATGGCCAGCGGAAGTTGGGTTGCTTTCACCGTAGGGTTCATGCTGAACCAGTTAAAGCCGGGAGGCATTTGATTCCAGTCACCACCAATGACGGCATAGTTGCCAGCCTTATAATCGGCCAGCACCATTTCCCGGAGTTTCTCCATCTGCTGGCGGCGAATGTCTCCGCCTTTATCGTAGGCAGATAGGTGGACGTTGTACACCACCAGTTCTTTGCCTCCGGCAACGGGGAAGGCCTGACGAAGCGCGCAGCGATCCAACTGAAACAGCTTCGTTGGCCAACTGTAAGCTCCCGGTAGTTGAATCCGTTCAGCCGTTACGGGTTGATGACGGGAGAGGCTGACCAGGCCACCAACGACGTAACCGTAGTGGTCCCAGGGTTGAAGAATGGGTAGTGGCACGCGCTTGCTTTTGAAGTTAGCGGCAAAGTAGGCAGCATGATCGGGCCGCGAAGAACGGGCCGTGGCCAGCTGGTTGATGTAATGACTACGCCGGGCGGCAGTATCGATCTCCTGTAGCAAATACAGATCTGCCGGGTTGGCCTTAAGCGTAATCTCCTGGCCAGTAACGTTTGAGTTGACACGTTCCTCCGACATACGCACCGTTCCGGGCTTCGTCCACCAAAAACCCGCCGACTGGTTGTAGAAGAAGAAGTCCTTGTCTCCGATACCTCCGTAGCCGACATTCCAGCTCAGCAGGCTGATGATGGAATCCTGAATTATCGGTTCCTGCGCTAACTGGCCAGCGCTGGGGGAAAGCGAAGCGGTACCCTCCGGCTGCCAATCCGTAAAGGTTCCGAACAGTAAAAAGCCGGCAATGTAGAGTAAGAACAGGGCAACCAGCCATCCGATGAATTTGAAGATCTTGCGCATGGGGCTAAGGTAGTAATCAGGTTTCAGTGTTCAGGATTCAGGGATCAGGGATCAGTATTTAGGGTTCAGGTTTCAGAGATCAGGGATCAGGATTCAGGTATCAGTACTTAGGTTTCAGAGATCAGGAATCGAGGGTGTTCAATAATCAGTGCTTAGGGTTCGTGAACACTCCCCTTTAGCTGCATTCTATATCCTGATCTCTGAAACCTGAAACCTGCCTCCTGAATACTAAAAACTGATACCTGAATACTGATACCTGACCCCTGAATACTAAAACCTGATCCCTGAAACCTGACCCCTGAATACTAAAAACTGATACCTGACTACTCCCGTTCCACCCGCACAAAAGCGTCCAAAACACAGTAAGACTCCAGCTTCACCCCCCGTGGCTCTCTTGTTTTAACTTTGAGCGGTAGTCGCAAGTCAATAAACTCGTCGGTATAAGCCAGGATTGGGAAGTGTAGGAATTTCGCTCCTTGTTTGTTCATCGTGATAATGTAGTTACGGTCAGGAGAAAGTTCCCAATTACCGTTCATGATCACTCGGTCACGGGCGAGGACGAAGTACTCCCCTCCGGGATTGAAGCTGAATTCCAGGTAATTTAGATCTACGGGATCTAGGCCGTCTTTAGCATAATAATCCTCCGCGTAGCTGTACTTCACGTCGGCGGAATCAACCCTGGGATAAGACTGGTCTACCATCACTTTTCCACTACTAATTCGGTCCGCAAATTCATCAATAGTTACTTCTGTTGGAATAACAGGACGCACTGGCTCCAAAGGCATATCGGTCAAAACATGCCGATCTTTAACCCGCATTATATAAGACACGACCACCTGCCCGTTAGCTGCTTGCTCAAACTTGTACCGGTACCGATTAAAACCCGTAATCCGACGCCCCATAGGAAAGTAGAACCGTCCCCCACGCAAAGGGGAAGCGCTAAAACTAGAATTGTACCACAGGTGAGTTCCTCCACTACTCACCTTAGACTTTGGAATAAAAGTGTGCTCACGTCCCGATACGAAGTATTCCTTTACTTGCCGGCCCAAAGCCATATGCTCATCATAACCTATGTATACACGGAGGCTGTCCGAATCCGGGAATTTGAAACGAAACGTTTTCCCCGTAAGTCCTCCCTCAGGAATTTCTGCCCTTCCTTCCTTAGCCAACAGGAAGTGCCATTTCTTCTTTAAAGAATCACGATAATAATGGCTTACGATTAATGTGCTATCCAGCTGTGGCTCCA
Source organism: Lewinella sp. (assembly GCA_045110355.1). GTDB lineage: Bacteria > Bacteroidota > Bacteroidia > Chitinophagales > Saprospiraceae > Neolewinella. Next base: position 5,116 of record JBGCFZ010000209.1, read on the forward strand.
ACACAAAGCCAAAGGTTGTGTCGGGGATGGCGGCCCGCTCAAACAAGCGTATTTTCCTAAGCCATCCGCCGAAATCATTAGTTACCATCAGGGTATCTTTAATGATCGACAATCGGTCTCCAGGGTTGAATGTTCCCTTACGCTTGGTTGTGTCAACCCGGGTATTCAGGTCAAACACCCACTCATGGTCAGCCGGGACCAGCGGCTTAGGTAACGTGGAATCGCTGCAACTTACAATATAGAAGAAGACAAAAAAACAAAGAAAGGGGAGGCGCATAAGGTGTTAGGGTTAATGGTGTTAACCGTATAAAACAGTTGGATATTTAAAAGTACGTGTTCTTTAGCTTTTGGCGGGAGTTAGGGATTTAAAGTGTGCATAACAAATCGCAGGAGCGTAGGCAAATGTGATCCATTGCAATTGGCGGTAGCCGACACGAGCGCTAGCGAGCATCGCTTCAGCTCGAAGAGCTTTATAACACAGGCCTGCGTTTTAACGCAGGTAAGGTTCATCTCCTAGTATACTGTAACCTAAGTATTGATGTAAATCGCGTAGCGATTATCCTTTACGGTTGCCCCGTACATAGTGCGGGGCAACGAGGAAGTAGTTCATCCGCTGATTGCCGTAGGCAATCAATTCTGGCCAATAAGACGATTGCCAGGGACGCCGTCCCT
>JBGCFZ010000210.1:0-22308 GCA_045110355.1 Lewinella sp.
ATCACAAAAATAGTAAACCAGGCTGTCGTTCTCCCGATCTGTTGCCCCAAGGTCGATCTGGAAAGGCTCGTTGGCACAAATCGCAATTGGAGGATCAATATTGAAAACAGGGCTGGCGTTACAGCGCTCCTGAGCTTCGGGAGTAATGGTAATGAAGTAAGTCGTTCCTATTTCGTCCGGCACCTGAAGGTTAATGATCGCTTCGTTACGACAGCAACGCTGGTAAACCAAAGTATAATCTTCATTAGAAACCGGTAGTTCAACGGTAAATTCGTACACTCCGACTTGCTGACAAACATCTTCGGTAAGTACCAGGCACGGGTTTCCTAAGTTAAGGGGAACATCCCTGAAGTTGTCCAGGGTGATGCCCAGCGTCGGGGAAACCACCGTTGTGCCCCGGTAGATGGAAATATGTCCCTGAGCAGTAGAAAGCCCTGAAGGTACGTCAGTCGGATCAGCGCCATCGAAAAAAGCGCCCTGTCCGATACAGTCCCGGTACATATTGATGCGCACATCATAGACCTTTACCCCAGAGTTAGGATCATTATTAAGCCAGCCACGGCAGATGTAGGTGAATTCACCACCCACAATATGACCTGCGGATAAATCAGCTAATGGAATCAGCAAAAGTAGTAATAGGGGCAGCAGACAGTTTGGTATAAGTTTCAACACGCTCAATCTTAAAATTTTAGGGAGGGTACAATCTGAACGGTAAAATACAGTTTCCTAGTCTGAAAGCTGCTTCTAATAAAGTAAATTTTACACTTTGAGTTGCTGCTGACAGAATTATAGTCCTAAAAAATTAAAGCATAGACGTATTTCCGGTTCTAACCCTTCCGGCTAATTCTGTTTATGCAGCCTCACGTTAGTATAGAAACCTTAGCGATCGTTCCGATTTGGGCGGTACGCTTCTTTCCAAATTTTAGCATGAACATAAGGACTAACCCACTTCCCGAGATGCACCATCCGTTGCCTCCGCTTGGCCACCAAGCACTGTCCACATTACACACCGGTGGACTAGTATTACTACCGACCGCCAACTTATGGCAGTTAGCGGCCAGTATCCACCATCCAGTTGCGGTGCAGCGCCTACTTAAGGTATGCCCCGTTTCCTCCGTCAACCGACCGGAGCTGATATTTGCTGACCAGGAGACCCTCTTTGAATGGTGCCCGAAGATTCACCCCCGGCTCTACACTTTACTCTCCTTTCACAAACGACCACTGACCTTATTGGTGCCAGCAGGTAAAAGAATACCATTGGCGCTGGTGGATCAAAACGGAGAGGTAGCCGTCAGATTAGCCATGGACAGCTTCTGCTATCGACTGTGTGAAGATCTGGAATCTCCATTGGTGACCTGCCAGGCCGCAGGCCTGGGGGAACGCCAGTTGCCCACCAGGTTCGGGAAGATCAGATCAGACGTACTGCGGGCAGCAGACTACACGGTGAAACGACGCCAGCGAGAAGAGCTGAACCCATTCAGGGCTGTAGCAGCGCGGTACGGCGGAGATGGGGAGATTGAATTCTTGCGATAGTTCAGTTCACTACCGAAGGAGATAAAGATTGGTCATAGCCTCGTACCGGACCTTCTCAAGGTCTAGAAATGAATGACTTCGGTGTGATTACCACCGCTTGCCAATCTGAAAATTAATGTACAAGCTTAAGAAAAGCGGGCTGTTGGAAACGCCCGGCGTCAGATCACTTTCTATCATAATGTCAGTATTCCCAAACAAGAAATCGGCCATTATACCTGCTTCCAGTGATTTGGCGACCTCTTCATAAGCTCCAAAGCCAAAATGTGCGGCAGCTTTGGCGTGAATACCGGGACGTAGTTGTAGCTCATCGATGCCCAGCGTCCATGCGGATGCTCCGAAAATACGGTCTTGGTTCAAAAATTCGGCGGTATTAGATCCTGTATGACGAATGTCAAGAATGGTCCCTGGGCTTCCTGGTTCCCCTGCATCTACCTCAAGATAGTATGGTTTCAATAAGCCAATGGTTGGTCCGAACTCATAAGAGTAACCAACGGCGACCCCTCGTTGACGTGCTTTTTCGCTCAGGTATTTTCGGGTTCCGAAACCAACGCGTAGCGCGTAGAGCTGATTCTCTTTGCCATAAACATAGGCCCGACTTACCCGGTTGGTTAGCAAGTTTATGCGGTCAGGGTTTTCTCTGCGCTCACGGCTATGTCGGATGTCACCAAAAGAAGCTGACCAGTACTTCATCTTATCATAAGATATCAGCTTACCTGAACGCACCCCAAAAAAGAAATTCCGAGGGGTTGCGATGGCTAAATTGAAGGTCAGCTCATTATCATAGATGATGCCCTTTCCGGTAGCTCCATAGATGTTCTGATTACCTGGCAGCCGCTGCTGACCAAACAAACAGGAGGAAACTAAAACCACCAGAGAAACGAAGAATAATTGACGTAGCATAAGGGTAAGATAAGTGAATTAACAGAAAGACAGTAAACGGGGCTAATTTGTTGCCCTTTTTATGGTGTTGCAGCACCTTTGTTGGCGCGGCGACGCTGGTATACTGTCTTAACCTAATAAGATAATCCCAGTCAAGTTCCTACCTTAGCCCTATGCCACTGCAGACTGTAATCACCGTATTAAGTTCACATCGCCACCCCAGGTTGAGGTACACCCTGAAAGCACTGGAAGGACAACTTGGTTTTCGATTCAGGTTGATGACGAACCCCCAAAAATGGGAAGAGATAGAAACGTTGGCAAAAATTACGCTGATGCCCATCAATGGACAAGAAGCGGTTCTACAGTGGCCACTGCACCACTTTCTAAGCGGTGGAAGTCCGAGTTCATCAGACTTGGAAGTAACCTGGAAAAAGGGTGAGCTCCCCTTCTTCTTTCCAACGACCGCCGTGGGGTCTTTCAGCCACGACCTTTTATCAATGATGTTCTTCTGCCTTTCGCGCTATGAGGAATACGGTGAATTTAACTCCGACGAGCATAAACGCTTTCCCGCATCAGAAAGCCACGCTTTAAAAAACGGGTACCTTCAGTTACCCGTCGTCAACCTGTGGGCAAAGGAATTGGAACGGTCGCTACGAGAAAAATTTCCCGACCTACCCTCTCCAAAACAAACAGCCTTCCAATTTATCCCTACCTACGACATTGACATCTTATGGGCCTGGCAGCATCGGGGGCTGGTTCGTAGCATTGGTGGAGGCGCAAGAGACTTTTTGCACGGCCACTTTCTACGCGCCTGGAAACGATATGTTACCCCAAAGGCCCAGGACCCACATCAAACCCTAAACTTCCTGGAGGATCTTCACCGGCAACACTCCCTGCTCTCCCCAATTTACTTTTGGCTTTTGGCTGACAACTCCGATCGACGTGACCCAAACCCTTACCCCACTCCTCCGGAGCAGCAGCAATTGATTAAACAATTCGCGACAAAATACGTGGTGGGCATTCACCCCAGTTACCATAGCTCTGATCAACCAGAGTTGATGCCCATCGAGACGAAACGACTGGCTGATATTACGGGGAAAGCCGTCCGACATTCCAGGCAGCATTTCTTACGTTTTCGGCTGCCGGAAACTTACCGGCAGTTGAACCTGGCAGGTATTACGCACGAATACAGTATGGGCTACGCCGATGCCGTTGGCTGGAGGGCAGGTACCAACTTCGCCTATTTTTGGTATGACCTGGAGCGAGAACAAAGCACCAGTCTGCTCATCCACCCTTTCGCAGCGATGGACGTCACGTTGAAAAACTACCTCCATCTGGGCCCCGAAGAAGCAAAAAAGTCAATCGTACAACTAGCCGAAGGCTTACGCGAATTTGGCGGACCGTTCCTATTGCTGTGGCACAACACCAGTTTTTCGGAAATCTATGGCTGGGAAGGTTGGCAGGAGATGTATTCAGGCTTAGTGGAGGAATTGGCCAGAGATTAATCCAGATCAAAGAGGTCTTTTACTCCCGGGTAACGGCTGCTCTCAAAGCCTTCGGCAAAATCATAGCCTGCTTCCCGGCCAAAGCTGCGACCTTTTGCCTCAATGAAGGCCATAAAATCCTTGCCCGAGATGGGTGTTTTCACTTCCTTACTGTATTCGTTAGATTCATGGTCATCGAACTGGGAACGATAACATCGGATGATCTCCATTTTACGGGTCAGGTGATCAGAAATGTCGACGACAAAATCAGGTTTACGGTTCCGGTCCTGGATATAATGGTACAAGGCTTTAGGTCGCCACTTCTCCTGTGCCTCACCATTGTCCTCCATGGTCTCAATTTTCAGCAGGCCGCTGTAAAAGCAAGCATCAGCAACGATTTTGGCCGAACGGCCGTGGTCCGGGTGCCGGTCATCGAGAGCGTTGGCCAACACGATTTTGGGTTGGCACCGGCGTATCACGGTAATAATTTTGCGTAAGGTTGCTTCATCGTATTGGATAAAGCCATCTGGTAAATCGAGGTTTTCACGAAATTTCGCCCCCATTTTCTGGGCTGCGGCCAGCGCTTCACGCGTACGAATTTCCCCACTGCCACGGGAGCCTAACTCTCCGCGGGTCAAATCCAACAATCCGAAAGTATATCCTTGTTCGGCGTGCCGAAGTAAGGTACCGCAAGCACTAAGCTCAACGTCGTCGGGGTGTACGCCAATGGCGAGAATATCTATTTGCATGGAGGGGAGAATGCTTGAATCAAAAGCGTTTAAACGGTGGGCATATGGTCATAGTTTAAACTTTGTAGCTCTTGCATGGCTATTTTGTTCCCATTACTTTGCACCTGCGGCCCCGCCCAAGTGAATAAAGGAATAATTGAATGACAGAATGGCTACCGCAGGGTATTCTATTATTCTCCCATTCAATTATTCACTACTTACCTTTCTTCCTCAATCCAGATCATGCAAATTCTTAAGAAAACATTTGGCATAACACTGCTTTTGACTATTTGCTGGAGTTGCTCACCTGACCTTCCCCCAGAAGTCATGGCTGCCTATGAGACCCTTCCTGCGACCGTGGATTTCAACCAGCACATCCGGCCAATTCTGAGTGATCGTTGCTGGAGCTGCCATGGTCCTGATCAAAATGCTCGCCAGGCAGCATTGAGGTTAGATACAAAAGCGGGTGCCTTCGCTGCACTTTCCTCGGGCAATGGCTTTGCTTTAAAATCAGGCAGTGCTGCCAAAAGTGAAGCAATTGCACGAATGTTACACACCGATCCGGAACTCCAGATGCCACCGCCCGAGAGTCAGCTCAAGGTTTCGCCCCGTGAAATCGCTTTGCTTACCAAATGGATTGACCAGGGAGCAAAATGGAAAGATCATTGGGCCTTCCTCCCGATTGAGGGACAAAACCTCCCCGTCAACCCCGACGGATACACGGCGGCAAATGACATTGATCACTTCATCAATGAGCGACTCCGGCAGGAGAATCTACCAGCCAATGGCCGCGCAGATGACGAACGGCTACTACGGCGTTTGTACCTCGACCTTACCGGCCTCCCCCCCACCCCCGGCGAAATGGATGCCTGGCTGGCCAACCCTTCTGAAGCTGTTTATATTGACCTTGTCGATCAATTACTGACTACCGATGCTCATGCTGAGCGGCTGGCCATGGACTGGCTCGATCTGGCCCGCTACGCAGACAGCCACGGCATGCATGCCGACGGTTCCCGGCTCAGTTGGCCCTACCGCGACTGGGTCATCAAAGCATTCAAGGCTAACCAGCCATACAATGAATTTGTCCGAGACCAAGTAGCCGGCGATTTGCTGCCACAGGCCACCAAAGAACAACGTATCGCCTCGGCCTTTAACCGAATGCACCCGATGACCGCCGAGGGCGGCGTGATCGGAGAAGAGATGCGGCTGACCTACGTTTTTGATCGGGTAAACACCGTGGCGACCGGCTTACTCGGACTTACGATGGACTGCAGTCGTTGCCATGACCACAAATTCGATCCGCTCACTCAGGAAGAGTATTACGGTTTCTCGGCCTTCTTCAATAACTTCAAGGAACTGGGAATGATTGGCGATGATGGCAACTTCGGCCCGTACATGATGCTTGCAGACGAAGCCACAGACAGGCAGTTAGCCCGTTATCAAAGCGCTCTTTCCCGCCTGCGAGAAGACCGGGCAAAAGTGGCCGTTTCAGCAAATGACCTTCAGCAGTTCCTGGCAGTCCGGAAGGTAAGTCCTCCACGGCCAGACGTCCACTTGCCGGTAGAACGAATGGCCAAGGGGCACCGCATTGACGATCTGGCCTGGGCAACTGACAACCTCGAGCTAACGGAGGATGCCACCCGTGGCACCGTGGCTGCCTTCAATGAAGGCTTTGACGATCTTTATTTCGATGTTGGGCCGGGGGCCTTTGGCACACACGAGCCTTTTACGGCCAGCCTCTGGTTCCAAACCCACCAGCGTGACAGCCTGAAAACCCAAACCCTGATGGGTACCGCCGGCGAAAAAAACTCCGCCTGGAAGGGTATGGACTTTTACCTGGACCAGGAAAACCATCTCAACGTTCGGCTGATCAGGACCTTGCCCGACGATATGATTCATTTGCGCAGCAAGGACAGCGTGAAAGTTGGAGAGTGGCATCAGGCCGGGTTCTCCTACGATGGTACCGGGCGAGCAGAAGGTCTACGGATTTACCTTGACGGCCTTACAGTGGACCACACCGTCAGCAATGACAACCTCCGAGGCAGTATTTTTCCCACTAACAACTTCCACTGGCTAAAGGGGAATTCCAGAAAACTACGATTGGGTTCCTCCTACCGCTCTTTCACAGGGGAAAATGGCCTTTATATTGGTCTGATCGACGATATTCAATTATTTAACCGGTCTTTGACCGCACTCGAGATAAGCAGGCTATTCGATACTAACGGCACGATAGCAACTGCTCAGGCGGAGGAACATCTTCTGCGGAAAAGCTCGGATTACCAATTGGCCATCGGCCAGTATCGTGACACCCTCGCCCGTTGGGTCAATACTGCGGATACGCTTCCACGGCTGATGGTAAGTGAGGAAATGCCAACGACCCGCCCTACTTACGTTCTTAACCGTGGAGCCTACGACGCAAAAGGTAAACAAGTAGAACCTCAGACCCCTCGTGGCGTCCTCGCTTTTTCGGAGAACTTACCAAAGAACCGGGAAGGCCTGGCTCAGTGGATGTTTTTGCCCGAGAACCCGCTGACAGCCCGGGTCGCCGTTAATCGTTACTGGCAGCTGTTGTTTGGGCAAGGCTTAGTTAAAACAGCCCACGATTTTGGCAGCCAGGGTAGTCTCCCCTCTCATCCCGATTTGCTTGATCACCTGGCCACCACCTTCCGGGAAAGTGGGTGGGACATCCGCTCCTTACTCCGCAGCATGGTGCTTTCCGAAGCCTATCGAAGGAGCAGTACCGCTTCGAAGGAGCAACGTTCATCGGACCCGGAAAATTTATTACTGGCACGCGGACCTTCGTCCCGTCTTCCTGCCGAATTAATCAGAGACAACGCCCTGGCGGCCTCGGGCTTACTTACGCCCGCAATCGGCGGACCAAGCGTTCGCCCCTACCAGCCCGGAGGACTTTGGATCCAGGCCAACAATTTTTCCAAAGACCTGCTTCACTATGTCCCTGACCACGGCGACAAGCTCTACCGGCGGAGCATGTACACCTTCATTAAGCGTACCTCTCCCCCGCCCTTCCTGACAAATTTTGATGCTTCCGGACGAGACATTTGCATTGTCAAAAGGTCAACTACCAACACGCCTTTACAAGCGCTGAATTTATTGAATGACCCCCAGTTTGTGGAAACAGCCAGGGTGCTGGCACAGCGGATTCAGCTCGAAAAGAAAGACATCGATGCTCAACTGGCGCACGCATTCAGGTTAGTAGCGGGCCGAAAAGCTAAACAGGAAGAGGTCGCGATTTTGCGCAATTTGTACGACGAAGAACTCAACAGGTACCGGGCTGACCCTGCCCTGGCGGACTCCCTGCTGACCATTGGGGAGTACCCCGTTCCGGATACACTTGACCCACTAAAGACCGCCGCTCTGGCAAGCGTGGGCAACATCCTTTTTAGTTTTGATGAAGCCTACGTTAAGCGTTAAAAGCACGATCCCGTTGAGCATCCAAACAGCATAAATATGAAAAACCATTGCCACAGTTACGAGAAAATTCACTCGCGTCGTGACTTCCTGAACAAGCTCGGGATGGGGCTGGGAGGCTTGAGTCTTGCTTCCTTGGTCAATCCTTTAGGCGCCATGGATTTGGCGGGGCCGCAGGTGCAGGGGCCGTTTTTGGGCGGCGGATTGCACTTTCCGGCCAAAGCCAAACGGGTGATCTATCTCTTCCAATCTGGAGGCCCCAGCCAGCAAGATCTGTTTGATTATAAACCAATTCTCAATGAAATGCACGGGCAGGAGTTACCGGCAAGCGTCCGGCAGGGTCAGCGGCTGACGGGTATGACATCGGGACAAGGAGCACTTCCTCTGGCGGGTTCCGTTTTCGGCTTTAAGCAATACGGGCAATCCGGCAAATGGTTGAGTGATCGGCTGCCTTACCTTAGTCAGGTAGCAGATGATATATGTTGGATTCAGTCGATGCATACCGACGCCATTAATCATGACCCGGCAGTAATGTTTTTCCAAACGGGTTCTCAGTTTCCCGGCCGTCCGAGCATCGGCGCCTGGGCCAGTTACGGACTGGGGTCATTGAACGAAAACTTTCCTTCCTTCGTCGTCCTGCTTAGCCGGGGAACCAATGGTGGGGCCCAGCCCCTTTACCCCAGGTCCTGGGGTTCTGCCTTTTTACCCAGCCAGCATCAGGGTGTACAGTTTCGGGCTGGCCAGGACCCCGTGCTTTACCTCAACAACCCGACAGGAATTACAACAAAGGCCCGTCGAACCCAACTGGATCGACTTCGTGAATTACAGGAATTACAACGTGCAGAAAGCAAAGACCCTGAGATTGATGCCCGCATAGCCCAATATGAAATGGCCTTTCGGATGCAAGCCAGTGTCCCCGACCTGATGGACACAAAAGAGCCGGAACACATTTATGACCTGTACGGACCTGAGAGCCGGAAGCCCGGAACCTTTGCTTCCAACTGCTTACTTGCCCGTCGTCTTGCGGAGAAAGATGTTCGTTTTATTCAGCTTTACCACCGGGGATGGGATGCACACGGCAATGCCCCCCGAGTTGTTACCAACCAGGCTAAAGATGTAGACCAGGCCAGTGCCGCCCTGATCAAAGACTTGAAGCAGCGTGGCCTGCTCGAAGACACGCTCCTCATCTGGGGCGGCGAGTTTGGCCGGACGGCCTACAGCCAGGGCAAGCTGACGGCCACCAACTATGGCAGAGATCACCATCCGCGTGCCTTCACCATGTTCATGGCAGGGGGTGGTGTCAAGGCCGGAACCGTTTACGGTAAAACTGATGATTTCAGTTACAACATAGTTGAAAACCCGGTCCATGTCCACGATTTCCAGGCCACCATCATGCAACTATTAGGCGTCGATCATGAAGCACTTACCTACAAGCACCAGGGGCGTCGTTTCCGGCTAACGGATGTTCATGGATCGGTGGTTAAAGGATTGATATCGTAAAGACTCAAGTGATGTGCAGTTTGATCAAAATGTTCCCCACCATTCTTTGCTCCTTCAACCCCACTTACTGCACCTGCGGCCGCGCCTCTCAAAAACAACATATTTTACCGCCAAAGGCCATGGTTGCCGTTAAAAATTGCGACAACCAAGAACAAAACGGATTAAAAACTCTTTACAGAACTATCTAGTGCTTACATTGGCCGAAGACAAAAGATAATTCTACTAAAGATGCAGGCTAAAGGCTGCCAAAGCGCGAGTTGTAACTCGGTTAAAAAAAGGCGTTCCTACTCCTGGCTACCTGCCATTGTGGTGGCAATCCTCCCGAAGTGCCCATTTTGTATTATGGCCTACTCGGGGGCAGTAACGATGTGTAGTGGTATGAAATACCCGAACATTGGTTCCTGGAATGCCTATTTTAGCCTGGGCCTTGCGGTATTTGTCTTACTAGGCATTTTGCTTAATCGAAGAGGACAAAGAACTTGGATTGCTGTAACCATAGCAAGTTTAGGAATACTCTTACTGTTCATTAGCCAGTTCCTGATCATCTCTATGTCCAATTATTATTTGGGCGTGATACTGCTGTTTTTTGGCATCTGGTACAACGGAAGTTTCCATTATTTCTTCAGGAAATTTTTACTCACCTTAAAAAAATACACAACCACTACACACTTATGATAGCGGAAAATTTCAACTACGCCGCTCCGGGTAGTTTGCAGGAAGCCTTTAAGCTGCTGCACGAATTCGGAGACGATGCCAAAATTCTGGCCGGAGGCCACAGCCTTATCCCAATGATGAAGCTCCGGTTTGCTTCTCCGACACATTTGGTCGACATCAATAACATCCCAGGCCTCTCCTACATCAAAGAAGAGGACGGTTACCTAAAAATCGGCGCCATGACGCGGGAGGTCGACCTGGAAGAATCGGAGATCATCACGAGCCAATACCAAATCTTCACGGATGCCTCCAAGCTTATAGCGGACCCTCAGGTACGTAATTTTGGTACGCTCGGAGGTAATATTGCCCACGGCGATGCTGCGAATGACCATCCTGCCGTAATGCTGGCGCTAAAGGCTGAAGTTGAGATTACGGGCCAGGAGGGCAAGCGTTACGTATCCATCAATGACTTTTTCTACGGTTTCTATACGACTGCGGTACAGCACGGTGAAATACTGACGGAAATCAGAATTCCCGTACCGCAGAACAGCTTTGGCTCCGCCTATCACAAAGAAGAACGTAAAGTAGGAGATTATGCTACTGCAGGGGTCGCCGTTGCGGTGGAAATTGGTGCCGATGGCGTTTGTACCAAGGCAGGTATTGGGCTGACCAACGTTAACTCTTTACCCATGCGAGCGGAACGCTCCGAAGCGGCCCTTGTGGGCAGTAAGCTGACGGAAAGTGACATTGCTGCTGCTGCTAAAATGGCAGCAGAAGACTGTAATCCTTCCGCTGACCTTCGGGGTGACGTAGATTACAAACGTCATCTCGTAAAAGTGATCACCAAGAGAATGTTGAACAAGGCGATTTCGCGCGCTAAATAACCTAAACAATGACCATAACACTAAAAGTAAACGGTACGGAACATACCGTAGACGTTGAACCAAGAACCTTATTGGTTCATCTAATTCGGGAGAACCTGAGCATGACCGGTACACATATCGGCTGTGATACCTCAAGCTGTGGTGCCTGTACGATTCTCGTTAATGGGAAATCTGCCAAATCCTGTACCATGCTGGCCGTTCAAGCTAATGGAGCTGAAATCATTACGGTGGAAGGCCTTGCCACTACCGAAGGATTGCACCCAATTCAGGAAGGTTTCCACCTGAACCATGCCCTTCATTGCGGATTCTGTACTGCGGGCGTAATGCTGCGTGCTGTCGAACTGCTGGAGAAAAACCCTAACCCTACGGACGAAGAAATCCGCTGGGGTATTTCAGGAAATCTGTGTCGTTGTACGGGGTATAATAACATCGTGAAGGCAATTCACTGGGCCTCTGCCAAGATGCAGGGCAAGGAGCTTCCTTCTACGGAACCTGAATTCGTTTAATTCCTCATTCTTAAATAAATCAAGATGATAAAGTGTAAAACATCGAAAGAGATCGGTGGAATGGGGCATTCCAAAAAACGGAAGGAAGATGCTCGGTTCATCCAAGGCAAAGGCAATTACGTTGACGACGTTAAGCTGCCTGGCATGCTGTATATGGACATCGTAAGAAGTCCGTATGCTTACGCCAAGATTAAAAATATAGATGCCTCTGCGGCCCTGGCAATAGAGGGTGTAGTTGCGGTGGTTACCGGCAAAGACCTCGAGAAGTATAACCTGCACTGGATGCCGACCCTCATGTCGGACACCCAAATGGTACTTCCCACAGACACCGTCATGTACCAGGCGCAAGAAGTTTGTGCGGTTATTGCCACCAGCCGCTACCTGGCCCGAGATGGTAAAGAAGCAGTTCGGGTAGATTACGAACCCATGAAACCACTCATGGACCCCTTTGATTCCATGGAGCCTGAGGCCCCGGTACTGCGTTCTGACAAGGAAGGCAAAACCGACAACCACATCTGGCATTGGGACGTAGGTGATAAAGACAAAACGGACGCCGTTTTTCGGAATGCCGAAGTTACGGTAAAGCAACAAATGCACATCCCGCGCATTCACGTTGCGTCCATCGAAACCTGTGGTTGCGTTGCGTCTTACGACAAGGTAAACAACCACCTGACGATGTATATGACCACGCAGGCACCGCATGCGATCCGTACAGTCATTGCTTTGGTGGCTGGCCACGTTGGACTTACCGAAGAAAAAATACGGGTTATTTCACCGGATATTGGTGGTGGTTTCGGCGGTAAAGTCCCCGTATATCCAGGTTACGTTATTGCGATTGCCGTTTCTTTCCTGACCGGCGCACCAATTAAGTGGATCGAAGATCGTAGCGAGAACCTCCAGGCGGACTCCTTCGCCAGGGACTATCACATCACGGCGGAAATGGCCGGGACGAAAGATGGAAAAATTCAGGCGACCCGCTTTAAAGTACTCGCCGACCACGGCTACACTGACGCCTCTGCCAATCCTTCGAAATTTCCGACGGGTCTTTTCTCCATCGGAACGGGATCATATGACTACGGCGCCTCCTACATGGAAGCTGATGCCGTGTACACCAATAAGCCTCCTGGAGGTGTTGCCTACCGTTGTTCCTTCCGGGTAACTGAAGCCGTTCACGCCATTGAGCGGATGACGGATATGTTTGCTCAGAAGGTCGGAAAGGACCCTGCGCAGCTGCGGATGGAGAATTTCATCAAGAAAGAGGATTTCCCCTGGGCTTCCCCAACGGGCTGGTTGTATGATAGTGGTGATTACCACGCCGGCCTTAAGCTGGCCATGGACACCCTGGACTACGATGCATTACGCAAAGAACAGCTGGAACTCCGCAAGGAAGGAAAGTTAATGGGAATCGGTATTTCCACCTTTACGGAAGTGGTGGGAGCTGGCCCTTCCAAGGACTTCGACATTCTGGGCATTAAGATGTTTGACAGTGCGGAAATCAGGGTCCACCCAACGGGCAAGGCCATTGCCCGCTTCGGTACCAAATCACAGGGCCAGGGCCATGAAACGACCTACGCACAGATTATTGCCGAAGAGCTGGGCATCCCGATGGAAAATATCCAGATCGAGGAAGGAGATACGGATACAGCTCCTTATGGCCTGGGTACCTACGCCAGCCGGAGTACGCCTACCGCCGGTGCGGCAGCAGCAATGGCTGCCCGAAAACTTCGGGACAAGGCTAAAAAGATTGCGGCCTACCTTATGGAAGTAAGTGAGGAGGACCTCGAATGGGAACCGGGTAAGTTTTACGTAAAAGGAGCTCCTGAAAAAGTGAAGACCATCCAGGAAATCATCTTTGCGGCCTATACCAACCATCCCCCAGGAATGGAAGGTGGTTTTGAGGCGACTCACTACTATGACCCACCCAACCTGACCTTCCCATCCGGTGCCTATATCTGTGTGGTTGACATTGATCCAGACACCTGCCACATTAAGGTTCGTCGCTTCGTAGCCATTGATGATTGTGGTAATATCATCAACCCGATGATCGTACAAGGGCAAGTACACGGTGGTCTTACTCAGGGCTTAGCTCCGGCGATGTATGAAGAACTGATCTATGACAAAGCTGGCAACATTCTGAACGGTACTTTCATGGACTATCTGGTGCCGACTGCCGTCGAATCCCCCCACTGGGAAACTGGCCATACGGTCACTCCTGCCCCTCACCACCCCATTGGGGCGAAGGGAGTAGGAGAATCCCCAACGGTGGGTGCACCACCTGCCATTGTAAATGCCATTGTTGATGCCGTCCATCACCTTGGTATTGACCACTTGGAAATTCCCGTCACGCCCTTCAAACTCTATAAAGAGCTGAAGAAGGTGGGCTATTTCGATTAATTTAAAAATGAACACTCGGAGTGTACCCGGTAAAACGGGTACCTCCGAATGTTTTTTTCTCAGATGAGAATAATTGTAACCTGAAAAATCAAAAACTGTGAATACATTAATCACTAAAGAATTCGACATCGAGCAACCGCTTGCTAAAGTCTGGGCCGCTCTCGCTAATCCGGAAGAGATAGTTACTTGTGTCCCCGGCGCTGCAATTACTGAGAAGATAGACGACCGGAATTACAAGGGGGAGGTCGTTTCTAAATTTGGTCCGATCAAAGCGGTCTATGCCGGCGATATCGAAATCGTTGAGCTAGACGAAGCCAATAGCAAAATGGTCCTTAAGGGGCGTGGTTTGGACAGTAAGGGTAAAGGAAGTGCTGACATGGTCATGAACGGCCTACTGTCGCACGAAAATGGGGTTACCCACGTTGATTTCAGCATGGACATCACCATCGTTGGTATGCTGGCACAGTTTGGCTCCCGGTTGATCAATGATGTTTCCGATCAGCTGTTGAACCAATTTGTCGAGAACTTTCGAGCCAAATTGGCTGGTGGAGAAGCCGGCCCTGCGGAGGAAGTCGATAATTCGTTGGATACAGGTGAGTTAATCGGCACCGTCGCCAAAAGTATTGCTGGCAGTATTGGTAGTTCTTTCCGCGGGATAATCGGTGGGAAGAAAAGCGACGATTAATGGTAAACGGACCTAAGGAATTAATCCCGCTACTTGATGAGTTGGGCTTTGTTGTCGAAGAAGAACTCGCGACAGTTCTTTACCTCCAGCTTAAACTGGAGAAGCCATTACTTTTGGAAGGGAACCCGGGAGTAGGCAAAACACAAGTAGCCTATTTGCTGTCCGAATACCTCGGTTATGACCTTATCCGGCTACAGTGCTATGAAGGCCTTGATGTTAACAACGCCATTTATGAATGGAACTACCAAAAGCAGTTGTTAGCCATCAAAATTCATGAAGAAAGTAGCATTTCTGCGAAGGAAAAGGAAGAGATGATTTTTGGACGAGATTATCTACTTAAGCGACCATTACTGCAAGCCATCACTTCGGAGCGAAAGATGGTATTACTGATTGACGAAATTGATCGGGCAGATGAAGAATTTGAAGCTTTCTTGTTAGAATTACTGTCAGACTTTCAAATCAGTATTCCTGAATTAGGCACCATTAAGGCTAAACATCGGCCCATCGTCGTGCTGACCTCTAACCGGACAAGGGAATTAAGTGACGCCCTCAAGCGTCGTTGCCTTTACCACTGGGTCAACTACCCGGACATGGAAAAGGAATTAAAAATTATTCGCAAGCATATTCCGGATATTGAAATGCGGCTGGCTGAACAAATTGCAGACTATGTCCAGAAGATGCGTAATCTGAAATTAGATAAATCTCCTGGAATTGCCGAAACGTTAGACTGGGCCAAAGGCATTGCTGCACTTGGCGTACAAGATGATCGGGCCATTTACAACAGCCTTTCTTGCTTGCTGAAATCGGATCATGATATCCAGTTAGTAAGTCAGGAGTTGTTTGAGGCCTAGTAAGCTGTTGGTGACAATGTTCATCAAAAAAAAGAGACTTCTTCAATATTAAACCACCAATATCACTACATTAATTCAATCAATATGTCCCTTAATAAAGAGATTAAAGAACTGAACGAGGAGCGCCTGTCAGAAGGTGAAAAGAGTCGTAAATTCTACGCTGGGAATAACGTCCCCGGAGTTCGAACAATGAACGCTGATGCCGAAGCGGCTCGCAAGCGTATTGCCATAATGCTCAAGGAGCGGGAAGCTGCCGGCCAGGACAACCCAATCCAATAAATCGGATGCTTTCAGGCATAAAGCACTGCTCCTGGACCACTTCACCTCATATCACTCCTTCAGTGAAGCCTTAGTTGGCTTTAGTCAAGAGGCCCGAAAAGTTGGTTTTACTACGGGGCTTCAAGGTAGTCAGGAAACCGTTCTGGCCGCCTTGGAGGGCCTATGGCTTGACCGTGCACTCTTTCAACATGCCCTGATGTCCATCTATTGTCATGCTGAAGAAGAGCGGGAACCGTTTGAGCGGCTCTACCGGAACTTCTGGATGCCCCACGGACACCGGATAGCCGTAAAGTCGAAGTATAAAAACAAAAAACAGGTTATTCAATCTTCCAGGAGTACGGCTGTTATGCTGGGCACTGGAAAAGCTAAAAAAGACGGAGAAGCAGAGGAGTCAAAGAATACTTCTGGTGCTAATGCCAAGGCCATTGCCAAGAAGACTGATTTCAGTTTATTGACCAACCAGCAAAGTGAATTGCTGGAAGAAATAGCTGATAAATTAGTCCGGGAAATGCGGCTCCGCATTAAACGAAAGCGAAAAAAGGCTAAAAAAGGCAGTATCCATTTAGCTGATTCTATTCGTAAAAACCTACAAAATGGTGGTACGGTAATTAACCTTGCTCACCGAAAGCCTAAGCGGGAAAAATTTCGATTACTGGTCTTACTGGATGTTAGTGGATCAATGGATAAGTATTCCTTCTTTCTACTAAAGTTTCTTTGGTCTTTACGGCACCATTTTCGACAATTGGAAGCATTTACTTTTAGTACACAGCTGATGCGGATTACCGATTTGCTGTCAGATAAAGACCTTGGCCAGGCCCTACAATTGGTGTCACAAAATGCAACGCATTGGTCTAGCGGGACTAAGATTGGGGAATGCCTGCAAGACTTTACTGACAATTATGCCCAGCGTCACCTCAACGGAAACACCATAACCATTGTTCTTAGTGATGGATTGGATACCGGAGCGCCGGAAGTATTGGAAACGGCCATAAATAAGATCCGCCTGAGGAGCAAAAAGCTGGTTTGGTTGAACCCGCTCAAAGGAATGCAGGGTTATGAACCGATCCAACGAGGAATGAAGGCAGCCTTGCCGGCCTTAAGCCATTTTGGTGCAGCCCACAATTTTGACAGTCTTCTGGATTTAGAAAATATATTAATTCATGCATAAGTCTTTCCTTGATAAAGCGTCTAGCCTAAGTGCTAATAATGAGCCATTCGCTACGGCCCATATTGTTCGGCGTAAAAATCCATCTTCTGGAAAGCCCGGAGACAAGGCCATCATTACCCAAGATGGCAATATTTTTGGATGGATTGGAGGAGGTTGTACCCGTGGCATCGTATTAAAAGAAGCCCTTCTTTCCATGCAAGATCGAAAGCCCCGGATGGTTTTCATCAGTCCGGATGCAGCAGGGACAACGAACGAATCAACCCATATTTATAATATGACCTGCCAGAGCGGCGGAGAAGTGGAAGTTTATATAGAGCCAGTTATGCCTCAGCCCCAATTATTAATTTTCGGAAGTTCTCACATTGCCATGGCACTGGCCAAGCTGGCTCATGCCATGGAATATCAAGTACAGGCGGTGATGTCCTCCATTGACAGCAGCCTGTTTCCGGAAGCGGTCAAAGTCCATGCAATGGCTGACTTTGATACTAAGGCGCTCAAAACCCCGCCCTATGTAATCGTTTGTACCCAGGGAGAAGGGGATGCTTTAGCACTGGAGCATGCGCTTAATCTTAACACCCCCTACCTGGCCTTCGTTGCCAGCCGCAAAAAAGCAAATGCCACCTACAGAGAACTAAAGGGCAGAGGATTTGAATTTAGTCAACTGACCAACATTAAAACGCCCGCGGGGCTCGACCTTGGGGCGAAAACACCTTATGAGGTGGCCATCAGTATTTTAGCAGAAATCATCCAGGATTTCCGACAGCCTAAAGACGAATCTGCAGAGAATAAAGGGGCAGATACGATGCCTAAAGTGGAGATGAAAAATGAGGATTATTACATCAATCCTGTCTGCGATATTCCAGTCTTGAAGGCCTCCGCCAAACACGTACTAGAGTACGCAGGAGAGAAGGTCTACTTCTGCTGTGATGGCTGCAAAGTGAGTTTCGAAAAAACTCCTGAGAAGTACATGGCTAAAGCTTAGTAAGCAAGAAGCATTTGATCAATGTTACTGCAATTATTCCCCATACGTTAAACACCTTTATTCTAACACTTTCCTACTATTTTGACGGACTCAAATCATTATGAAAGAAATCAGGAAAATCATTGACGTTTACGAGCAAATTGACTGGTCCAAAGAAAAGGTTGCTCTGGCAGCTGTCGTGAACGTAGAGGAGTCCTCCTACCGCCGTATCGGAGCGCGAATGCTAGTGCGTAGTAGCGGATTATGGATCGGCGGCATTAGCGGAGGATGCCTGGAAGGCGACGCTTTGCGGCGCTCTCAACAAGCGATTTTCAAAGGAGAATCGTCCAAAGTTGTTTATGATACAATGGAGGATGATAACAACCAGATTGGCGTTGGCCTGGGTTGTAATGGCCGGATTGAAGTATTGTTTACGCCAATTAATCCTGAAGATGCAGGGAATGAAATTGAACAGTTAAAGAGCATAACGGCTGCCGAAGCCCCGTCGATTATGCTGAAAATAATTGACGCACCAGATGAAAGTGGCTTATTAGGAGAGCGTTTAATGCTGGTCAATCACGAACCTCCCTCCGATTTTTGCGACATCAGTTCCAGTAGCCTCGGGGAAATGATCAATGAAGTTGTCGACCGGCGAAAGCCCAAAGTCTACGTTATTAATAAGGGAACGTTTGAGATAAAGCTGCTGGTAGAATTTATTCGCCCAGAAACCCGAATGATCATTGTCGGAGACAACTATGACGTAGGGGCAATGCTGGGAATCGGTAAGGAGCTTGGCTGGGAGTCCTTCATCGTCGGTCGGGCCAAGAAATTGACACGAAAAATGTTCCAGCAAGCCAGCAAGGTGGTTGAATACGAGGAGGCTGACACCTTGCCGGTAAACGATTATACCGCTGTCCTTTTAATGTCTCATGATTACAATTGGGACAAAGCAGTCTTGCCGATTTTCGCACGAAAAAAACCTGGATACATGGGGATGCTCGGGCCAAAAAAACGCTACCTCAAAATGCGGGATGATCTTCAAGAAATAAATCTGGATGATATTCCTTTTCTGTTTAGCCCCACCGGATTAGAAATTGGCGCAGAATCTCCTAATGAGATTGCGCTTTCCATTGCAGCGGAGATCGTTGCAGTTATGCGAAATAAAGCAGGAGGCTCCTTGAAATGGAAAGAGGGTACAATTCATGATCGAGAATATGCGTAACATCTAAATGAGGTTACGCAACCCGGCCCTTAAAATTCTCTTTGCACCTGCGCCCGCGCCTACTAAAACCATAGAGAGAATTTCGACAAAAGAGGTACAGACGCGCACCACCTGTCTAAAAGAACAGGCTGGAGTTTAGTTCCCCGTCAATCGGTAACTGATGTCGTATTCTACATTCCCGACCAGCGTATCAGAGATGACCCTGCGTTGGTCCAATTGCATCATTCCTTCCACCAGTACAACTACATCATAAACACCCTGCGTTGAACCATCCGAACGCCGGAAAGTCATCACGGAAGCATCGAAATTGGTGGAATAATTAGTGTTATTGAAGGGAGCAAAAACGGAGGGATCCCCCGTCTCAGGGCACATAACGTCTCCCTTTAAGATTTGAACTGCTCCGTTTTCAATAAAGAACAGTGCGTCGTCCAGGTCACAAGCTTCTACGTTAGTTTGTGTGGCGATGAGGGTATCGAAGGATGCCGTAATCCCAGCTCTGGTGCGGCCTGCAGCTGCAATATCTTCGTCGCTTAATGCAGCAATAGCTGCGTCGGCGCTTTCCTGAAAATTACTGTTGACAGACTCAATTGCCCAGCCAAAATCACGGCCGATAAAGGCAATGGGGTTTACGTCATCATCACCCCCACAGCTGGAAAAAGAAATGGTGGTTAGTGTAAGTACAAAAAGGAAGAAAAAGGTAATTGACTGTTTCATTGGTTGAAAGGGGATTAAAAGCACGTGCTATAAGAAGAACACAAAGGTCGGAATTATTAAGCTGAAGTTGTAGCAACTTCTTCTTTACGTTTGGCGAAACGTCGTGCCTCCGGCACAATGGCCAGTCCTAACCCACCAAGAAAGAGCAACAAATTCCAGTACCAGGCCATGGGCTTTTCGTAAAGTTGTAAATATGCCACTTCCTCTCCCAATTGAATTCGTTGAGCTGCCCACTCATCAACGGGGTTCTTACGCCAGGTAGGCTCGCTCAAAAGACCGATTACGGGGTCGGTAGCCGCAGGCAGACAGCCAGGTGGAGTGGTACAGGTGGGGTCCGTTGTTTCGGTCCAGGCTACAAGGTTCGTCCTCACGGTGGCGCCATTCTTCCATTCCATCGCTTGCTCGGGGTTGAAGATGGGACGAAGGACGTAGTCTTTGTCGCTGCTCCGCAGCGCCGGCCCGACAATAAATGCTTCGCCGATGATGGCCTTGGTTAATTGGACATAGTCGGCATCTCCCAGGCCGCCGGAGGCAGCCACCGACACTTCCACCGTACGCAGGCGATGCGTGCCAAAGTTTTGGCTGATCAGGCTATTGCAGCCAGTGATCATTAGGACGATGCCGCCGAAGAGGACCAGGTAACGAAGTAGCATAAATTAGTGGGTAGTACGTAGTGGATAGTGGGTAGTGGCCGCAGGGATGTATTCTTCGGCTACGACAAAGGTAGCCCTTGTTTGCCCCAAAACTATTCTTGCACCTGCGGCCGCGCCCACTGAGAAAGGATCGTTATCTATGTTACCGCCCTAATTTAACAAAATTAGCAGACCAAATAACCGTCCCAAACTCATTTTTCATGACGGTAGCATATACGCCGGAGGGAAGCGCACCTACGTTCAGGGGTGTTACCGCCGCGCTTAGTTTCGTCTCTAAAACCAGCTGCCCATGGGCATTCAAAATTGAAAGGGTTCGCCCTGAATAATCCGTTGTTTCAAAACGAATAAAGTCAGCTCCAGGATTTGGGTAAACCTTAGCCAGGCTTGGGTCGATCTGGTTTCCGGTACTGTTGGCCCCCTCCACAAAAAAGCCGAAATCAATGGTCATGTTCCCCGATGGGTCATAGTCAAACCAATCATCTTCCCGATCACCGTCATTGAGGGGTTCGCCATCAGCGGTCAGGGTGATTTGACCGGAAACAAAGTCCAAATCAGATAGCCCCCATTCAAGGTTACCCGGTCGGCCGTGGCTATCATTGTTCAGGTCCGTATTAGGGTCTTCGACGAAAGGTATTGTCGGGATCATCCCCTGCAGCGGCTCGCCCTCTCCCCAATTATCCAGGCTCCAAACGAATACGAGGTAGTTCCCTGGCCCCAGTCCGCTAAAGCTGTAAAAGCCGTCTTCATCCGTCTTACGGACACCCAGGAAACCCCGACTATCCGGGATGTTATCCCCATCACTATCTTCCCAGGCAATTAACGACACCCCTTCGATGCCCGGCTCGTTACGATCCTGGATACCATCCTGATTAAGATCATGCCAAACCCGATTGCCAATGGTATTGGAGCCCAAAGCTAAGGCTCTGCCGAATTCATATTCCGCCAGGAATACGGCATCGTCCATGAAGTTTTGGGCGGTAATATTATTTGCGGCAAAGTTGATATTACCTTCTATATCGTCCGATGCATCCCTGGCGGTAAAAGGCCGCTTGTACATTTCCACCTTTGCCAGTTCTTTATCTCCGGGAACGACTAATGAAAAGTTAGAAATGTCCCACCGCCAGATGCCAAGCCATCCATCATAAGGAGCCCTGGCAAAGGAATGAAACGGGTTTAACGCGTGGGTAACGGTTCCGTCTTCGTAAATTAGTTTCAGGGTAATGTCAAAAGGACCAGACAGATAGGGTGCGTATTGTGGGTCTTTTAATTGGGCAAAGGTGGCGGGATCGGTCGGGTCAATGACGGGTGGCAGCGTCCCTTCATACCGTAGTGGCTTGTAGACAATATTGGCCTGCGCCTGGGTTGCGTGGGCACTTCCGTAAATGAGGTAAACCTGTTGGTTAAGTTGCTCTTCTCCGGGGAGATCATGACGTTCCCAATAACCAAGTTCCTCCGGTTGAAGCACATCCCGGGTATAAACCCGTTCGCCTCCTTCGAGGGTCATGTTCGGAAATCCCTCTTGTCTGTTCAACCGAAAGTCCTTCATCTGGTTACGGTCGCTCACCTGGCCGCGTTGCACACTGGCGCCTACTAAGTACCGATGAATGGCAATAGCCGAAAAGTCTCCGAATCCGTCCCAGGGACCAAGGCCCTCCGAGCGTTGTTCCACACAGCGGAAGTTCCGCTGCATACAATCACTACGTTCTTTGCCCACGTGGCCAGCATCACTCTCCAGGCATTCCGGATCAACAAATTCATTCTTGTACTGAATAAAATTCCAGGCT
>JBGCFZ010000211.1:0-6043 GCA_045110355.1 Lewinella sp.
AAGGTCGCATCCGAGTCGTTCAGGCCGGGGTTGGTGCCTTCTCCGGTGCTGTCCTGCGTTACTGCGTAGGATACTCCGTTGTAGGTGAAGGTCGTGTCGCCTGCTTCCGGCGTATTACCGAATACGATCAGGTAGGTCGTATCGGGAAGCACGTCGTTGAAGTAGTATTCACCGGTCGTTGCGTCGGTGGTGGTCATGGCCACCTGGGTCAGCGTACCATTCTCGTCCTTGGTGAAGAGGGTTACCGGCAGGCCGGTGACGGGGTCTTCGCAGGCATCCTGAACGCCGTCTTCGTCGGTGTCCAGCCAGACGTAGTTACCGATTTGGATGGGGAGAGGATCACAGAAGAGCTCAAGATCACCAAGGCCATTAGCTTTACCAAAGGTTCCGGTTCCAAGTGACAAACCACCGGTTGTCTCACCGATATAGATCATGTACCCTGGATTCCGAGCAAGTCCCGAAGTGTTATTGAACCAGTTAATACCTCCTGAAACGAAATGGTTATTAAAAGGATCGTAACTGCTAACGGCAACTTCTCCACGGGTTTTGTGCAGTGCAAGTCCGCCTACGGAAGTCTCCGCGTGGATGACACCACCAGCCTGGCCTTGACCGGTCGTAATGTTGTAGTGGTCCTGGAAATAGAACTCTCCACCATTTGGTCCTTCATTATTGGCAGCATTATTGGCGCAGCCGCCAACACTACCTTGCATGAAGAAATCGCCATTAATCTTACAAACTCGGAGAATATCGCCACCGGCATGGTAATTTTCGAGTGCACTACCATCTGGGCGCGTATTTGAGGCCCCCATCTGATGCCCCATGCGGTCCATGAAGCCTAAGATAAGCGATCCGTCCACATCAATTTCGATATCAGATAGAATCGGACTTGGGTAAGACCATAAGCCACCAGCATCACAAGGTGCAGGTAAAGTACTAAACCAGGTAAACCAGGTAGTTGTGCCGGCACAGTCGCCCGATCTTGTCGAACTGCCTTTAGTATAGTCTAAACCACCCCATAATCCACCTCACAACTAGGCACAGTGACAAATTGGGTGTTCGTCCCGTTGTCGTCTCCGGCGAAGCTAGGCTGGAGGTAAGGTTGTAGTGGCGTAGAGAACTCCACACGGTATTCCTCCCCGTCGGTCAGGTTATCACAAGACCAGTTGCCATCGGCATTAGTCCAGGTATCGCAGACGAGCATTCTGTCACAGTCGTAGACTTCGACGAGGACGTTTGCTTGTCCAACTTCCCCTGCACCTGCGTCCGCGCCATCATTATTGAAGTCGTTGAAGACGTTGCCGCCGAGGTCACCTGCTTCACATGGGTCGGTACAGGCGATGAGGTCGATGGTTGTTGCAATTCCGCACTCGGTATTCTGTAGGAAAGCAGCTTCCAGCAGAATATCATAAGCCGGGCCGTTCAGCGTGATTGGGCCGAAGGACATCATATCCGCTGCCAGCGTTGGTGTAAAGGTCTGGGCATCACCGTCTACGGTTACCTCAATCATGTCAATTAACGCGTTAGCGTTGTCCCACTCTACGTCGAAGCTGACGGTGAAGTCGGTCTCATTCGTACACTGTATATCCACATTGGTAATATTGATCTCACAGGGTGGCTGAGTGATTGTCACCGGTGCGGGGTCGTAATCATCTTCGTCATCGGGGTTATCCATCGTACCGGGGGTACCGGTAAACTCATCATCGATGTCATTATCCGTATCCGTTTCATCGTCTCCCTGGTTATCTCCGGGAGTGGAATCTTCGTCTACGGGCGGGTCGGTTGCGGGATCGTTATCGTCGTCGAAGCGGGTAATTTCGGCGTTATTGACGATCAGGCTATTCAGGGTAGTCGGATCGATTGTGAGGACAATCGTTACCGTTTCACTCATGCCTGCAGGTATGCTGGCGATGGTGGCCGTTGGTATCATCAGATCAACACTACCAGCGAAATCATTCGCCACGTTTAGGGCGGGGTCGAAGGTCATATCCGAAGGCACGTAGTCTGACACGACTACGTCGGTAGCTTCTACATTACCCTGGTTGAAGACCTCGATGGTGAAGGTTACCGGGTCTCCAGGGCTGTAAGGGCCGCTGCTGGCTTCAACTTTCGTTAGCGCGAGATCAAAGGAGACGACCGGGCTTAAGCCAACATCCAACGAATGATCCGTGCTATCGGCCGTCGTGTACATAATGATGGGGAAATCCGTGAGGGTACCCTGGGTCATTAAGCTGGCGTCGGAGTCGTTGAGGTCGGTAGTGCCTTCGGTACTGGCATCGGTGCCCGTCAGCTCATAAGTCATCCCTGCGATGGTGAATATACCACCAGCGAAAACGGTATTCCCGGGGGTATTTCCATCATAACCGAAGACGATGGCGTAGGGCGTATCGTGTTCCAGACCGTCGGCCGTTTCGGTGAAGTAGTATTCGCCGGTGGTGCCATCGGTGGTCGTGACCGCGACGACGTTGCCGGTGTTCTTGTCAATCAGCGTAACGGGTAGATTCGTTACGGGTTCTTCGCAGGGGTCTTGAACGCCGTCTTCGTCGGTGTCCAGCCAGACGTAGTTACCGATTTGGATGGGGAGGAGATCACACGCAATTTCGACATCACCTAAGCCCGCAGACTTACCAAATTCCGTTGGATCTGATGGCCCTGCGGCTCCATATAACGTAACACCTGGCCCCGTCTTAAGTCCCGTTGTATTACTTAAACCTCGAATGCCTCCTGAACTAAAGGATACAGGGTCAGCCATGGTCAAGACCACACTTCCGCTACCAGGTAATAAAGCAGCGGCCCCCATTGCTAGTTCTGCATGGCCTAAGGTTCCACCGGGCACAATTAATTGTTCCCCTACATAAAACTCACCTCCACCGGGCCCCTGACCGTTGTTGGCTCCAGTTGTAGCGGGATTAGGACTATTTGGCCCTTCTTTAGCATTATTTTCCAACTCAAAAACACCATTGTGGTTATAGGCACGTAAGACATCTCCTCCGTTAATCCCACTACCTTCTACTCCTCCGGTAGGTGTCAGGTTAGCGAAACCAATCTGATAGGCGAAGCGATCCATAAAAGCAAGGACCATTGAGCCATCAACATCGAATTCTATGTCCGAAAGAATTGGGCTAGGATACGCAGCGCGCCCTCCATCACACACCATCAAGCCAGCATCGTAAGTTGCTTGCCAGGGGAACCAACCGTCAAGTGCATCACAACTAGCGCCAGCACCAACGGTAGCTGCACCTTTAGGATAGTTTAAAGCAAAATCAAA
Organism: Lewinella sp.; assembly: GCA_045110355.1. GTDB lineage: Bacteria > Bacteroidota > Bacteroidia > Chitinophagales > Saprospiraceae > Neolewinella. Next base: position 3,266 of record JBGCFZ010000211.1, read on the forward strand.
AATTGGGGCAGAGGAATACGTTTCGGATTGAGGGTCAAAAGTATATACGAAAGCCGCCAGGTTATCCGAGTTAGCATCTCCTTCTCCATCACAGACAATACCGATATATACTTTCCCAGGGTACACCTTAGTTGCAAACGGTCGGTAAGTTCCATTGCCATTACAGCCAGGGTCAGGAACTGGGTAGGTACCAATCAAATTTGGTTGCGCTCCGCTAATGTCCAACGCAATCAACTGCCGGTTGCATAAATCCATAACGTAAAGTGTATTCTCATCTTCTGAGATATCCAAATCACCAAAACCTACTTTTCCAACTTTATCAAAGGCATCTGGGTCTCTGTTCGGCACATTACTATTCCCTAAATCTCGGCCAGTTACCGAGCCAAGACTAGCAATTTCTGGAAAACTCGTCAGATTAACCAAAGTAGATACGCTACCACTAGGATAGTTATCCAGCGACTTAGTGTAGATCACATCAATTCCAGCAGGACCGAAGCCAGCATGTCTACGCAGAAATGCTCCTGTATATACTTCATTCCGTGTACGGGAATGCGCAATACCGTAAGTTGTTCCTATTAATTGCTTAGGAGCCAACGTCTGTACGTTACTGCCATCATAATTCATTCCAATCAAGGCGTCAACGAGGCCAGTCCCCGTACTACTACCATTAATGAAACAGGATGTAACAATTAATTGGCTGGTGCCACAATAATCAACGGGATCAACAACGCCGTAATTCACCTCACAACTAGGCGCGGTAACGAACTGGGTATTTGTTCCGTTGTCCGTACCCGCGAAGCTGGGCTGGAGGTAAGCAAGACTCGTAGGGAAGGTAAACTCTACCCGGTATTGCTCGCCGTCGGTGAAGCCGGTTACGGTCCATTCTCCGTTGGCATCTGTGGTGGTGTTGCCTACTATATTTCCGTCGCAGTCGAAGACCATGACGATCATGCCTTCCTGGCCCGATTCGGTATTATTTACACCATTGTTGTTGATGTCCTGGAAGACGGTACCGCCGATGTCTCCGGGGTTACCGAGGCAGGGCATGGGAAGAGTAAGGGCACAGTTTTCCGGTGCGGTATAAGCATCGGCCAATTCGTCCGTACAGCCCGTTGTGGTGGCATAGGCTGCCGTAACGTCAATATCAGCCGTACCGTCAGCAGTCAACCCGGTAAGAATTGCCGATTTATCATCAAAAACTACCTGGATTTTAGAATAGATTTCAGGGTCATTTGCTACTGCTTCATCTCGTTCCTGTATTGCCCAATACTAATGCGTCGTCATTAGTATTGAGGTTGTTTTTTTCATGATGTGTGGCCAAATGCCTTAAATATGGAATTAAAATAGTAATTAATGTCTTAGCGAAGGGAGAAAAGTAAAATTCCTAATAGAATCTGGAAGGAAAACCGAGAAAAAGCTGTGATTTCATCTGAAACCCACCTCCCTTTTTTGCCCGTACAAACAAGTTTTTGCGAGTGTTTCAGACACAAAAAACATCTAGTATAACCTTTTGACGCCTGTTTAAATTCCGAAGCGTAATAAAAAGAAAATAATCTCATCACGAATTGACCAAACGTAAAAACGCCCCTTTCGGCAGGTTACCGAAAGGGGCGTTTTTACGTTATCCAGCAGGAAGCGTAAATTAAATAGTGGCTCCTTGATTCCAGCTAGGAGAAAACCCTAGGAAGAAGGTAAAAGAACTCAAAAATCTATCAATTTACGGCCAAGAATGAAGACGGGACCATACAAGCCTCTCATGGCACATGGCCCCGTCAAAAACGTCTGAAAATAACACAAAATTCTTAGTATCCCATGGGCACCTCGAATTTTGCCAAACAAGCGTTTAATACCATTCTTCGTCTTTCAATCCTTTGTAAACGGCTTCAATTCCTGCCCGTAATTCGATCGCGTGCTTCCAGCCGATTGCCCGGAGCTTATCTACATTCATCAACTTTCGGGGCGTTCCGTCTGGCTTTGTCAGATCGTGGGTTATTTCACCTTGATAACCAACCACTTCTTTAATTATCGTAGCGAGTTCAAGAATTGTCACGTCGGTTCCTGTTCCAATGTTCACAAATCCGTAATCGCTAAATTTATCCATCAGGTAAACACAGGCGTCTGCCAGGTCGTCTGCGTGCAGGAACTCGCGCAACGGAGACCCCGTCCCCCACATCACTACTTCTGCAGCGCCTTCTCTTTTCGCTTCATGAAATTTACGAATGAGGGCTGGCAACACGTGGCTGGTCTCCAAATTGTAGTTATCATTCTGCCCGTATAGGTTGGTTGGCATTACGGAGATGAAGTCGCAGCCGTATTCATGTCGGTAGGCATCGCAGAGTTTAATACCCGTAATTTTAGCGATGGCATAGGCTTCATTTGTCGGTTCAAGCGGCCCGGTTAAGAGGCTGTCTTCCGTTAGCGGTTGCGGTGCCAGTTTAGGATAGATACACGATGAGCCCAAAAACATAAGCTTCGTGACTTCGTGTGTACGTGCCGCTTCAATAATGTTGGCCTCAATCATGAGATTATCATACATGAACTGGCCACGGTAGTTGTTATTGGCAAGAATCCCCCCCACTTTCGCCGCAGCAAGAAAAACATAGGCAGGGCGTTCCGCAGCAAAAAAGTTATTCACGGCGCTCTGGTTACGTAAATCAAGCTCTTTACTTGTGCGGGCTACGATGTTGTCATATCCACGTTTTTTAAGGTTACGCACAATCGCTGAGCCAACCATACCGCGATGGCCAGCTACATATATTTTGGCAGTTTTATTCATTT
>JBGCFZ010000212.1:0-5401 GCA_045110355.1 Lewinella sp.
ATACTATTGTTCTCACCCATAATTCAAAACTTGATTTATGAAATTACGTACATTCACTTTATTCCTTGCGCTGATTTTTTTCGTTAGTGCACCTGCCCACGCCATTGTAGTTGGCCCCGCTGCACCTGCTGCAACCGTTACGCCGGCTGAAACTACCGCAAAAGATGCCGCCAAAGCCTACAAGGCCAAGCTGGCCGCCATGACGCCCGCCGAGCGGCGTGCCTTCAAAAAAGCACAGAAGCAAGAGATGAAAGAAGCCGTCAAGCAATACAAGCAGGACGTTAAAAACGGTACACGTGCTACCGATGATAATACCATCCTCTTGGTTATTTTGGCCATTCTCTTGCCACCGGTAGCCGTTTTGGTTCACCAGGAAGAGCTGAACTCCAAGTTCTGGATTGCCCTGTTGCTGACACTGTTGTTCTACCTTCCGGGTTTGATCTATGCTCTTCTGGTCATCCTCGGTGATGCTAAGAAGAAGTAACAATTGCCCGGGCGGCGCGCGTTGCTGCGCCACCTGACCCCAGCTGCTCACGCAGCCGTTGAAGATCACTCAATTGCTGGTCCCGAACGGGGCCGGCAATTGTTTTTTTCAGGTGTTTGGCCAGGTTGTTCGGCGTAAAATCAGCCTGAATCAACTCCGGGACGACGGGGGCATCCATCACCAAGTTGACGAGGCTGATGTATTTGATGCGGTCACCAATCATCCATTTGGCAATACGATAAGCCAACCAGTTACCTTTATAAACGACCACCTGTGGGACGCCGAACAGCGCCGTCTCCAAAGTGGCCGTTCCGCTGGTTACAACGGCGGAATCAGCCTGCTGCAACAAGCCGTAGGTATCGTTCATGACTACCTTCAGGTGGGGCGGCGGCGCGCAGGATGCAATGATTTGTTCGTAGAAAGCAAGGTCTTGGGCCGGTGCTCCGGCGATCAGGTATTGATGCTGGGGATGACGGGCAGCGGCAGCCAACATCAACGGGAGACCTACGGAAATTTCTTGTTTGCGGGAGCCGGGGAGGAGGGCGATCGTAGTCTTTTGGTCTTGTGGTCTTGTGGTCTTGTCATCGGCCTGCCCTTCAACCGTTTTTGCATCCTGCGGCCGCGCCCCTTTATCTTCTTCCTCCGCTACTCCTTTACTCCCTTCCTCCTTTCCACCCTTACTTTCCGCTTCCCGTACAACGTCCAGCAAGGGGTGCCCAACAAAGGAAACATTGACGCCGCGCTCCGCATACCAGGCTTCTTCGAAAGGCAGTATGACCAACATCCGGTCCACATTGGCCCGGATCTGTTTCACCCTCCCCGACCTGGAAGCCCACACCTGCGGACTGATGTAATAACTGATGTTCAATCCCGCAGGCCGAGCCCACTTTGCGATCCGGAGGTTAAAACCTGAATAATCGATCAGGATGAGCCGATCGGGGGCATAGGCTGCAATGTCCTCCTGGCATATCCGCTGATTCCGCAGGATCGTAGGCAAGTTTTTGATCACTTCCACCACGCCCATAAACGCCAACTCCCGGTAATGCTTTACCAACTCAGCACCGGCTGATGCCATCAGGTCTCCGCCCCATGCCCGGAACTCCGCAGCCGGATCTTCCTTCCGGATAGCACGAATCAGGTAAGATCCGTGGAGGTCCCCTGAAGGTTCGCCGGCGATTAGGTAGTATTTCATAGTCAAGTTATCAGAGAGTCAGGGAGTCAGAGAGTTACATAGTCAGGGAGTCGCTACCGCAAGTATATGCTCGCTATCGCTTGTAAAGATGCAACAGCGAAGATAATTCCTTTACTATACCCAGAGTTAGCAGAATACTGTTTGACGACTTGACTCCCTGACTACTTACTCCTCCCAATCAACACCACCCCCACAATCACCAGTAACGCTCCCAATCCCTGTACAAGATTCAGGTATTCGTCAAGGATAAAGTATTCCAAAACAATGGTTGCTACCGGCCCGATCGCCCCGAGAATAGCGGCGTTATTGGCTCCGATCCGACGGATGCCTTCGGTGACCATGTAACCAGGGATTACGGTACAGAATATGGCAATTGTTAGTCCGTAACCGTATAAACCCCATGGCAAGCCAAGTAAAGTATTCCCGGCAACAAATACATGGATCAGGACGGCTAAGCTGGCAGCGATCAGGGCTATACTGGTGAATCTGACGCTGCCGAGTCGAGGGGTCAAGCGTCCACTTCCGATCACGTAAAAGCTGTAGAGCAAGGCACTCAGGAACACCAGGGCTGCCCCCAGTGAAAATTGGTTCCCTACGCTGAAATCTGACCCACTGAAGGCCAACCCAATACCTGCGTAGCAAATCAGGGTGGCGATCCATTGCACCTTCTTGATCGGAGTTCCAAAGACCAATCGTTGGATGAGCAACACCAGGGTTGGGTAGATGAACAAAACCAGGCGTTCCATCCCCGCACTGAGGTACTGAAGGCCCAAAAAATCAGTATAACTGGCCAGGTAATAGCCCATTATCCCGATGGCTACGATCAGCAGAACATCCTTCGGCTGCATGGCTTCTTGCTCCGCCGTGCGGGCCCGTTTATAATACCCGATCCCAAGGAAAAACGGTAGAGAGAAAGCCATACGAAGGCCCAGCAACACGATGCTTTCTACCTCATAGTCCTGATAGGACAACTTAATGACAATAGCCTTGCAAGAAAAGAGCACTGCTCCCATCAAAGTTAGGAAGAGGCCGATGTTACGATCCCGTTCGGAGATAGTGGGGAGTGTTGACATGACGGGGGTGATTGTCTTGACAAAGGTGCTACTTTAATTGGCTGAAAGGTGGTCGTTTATGGGGGGTTCTACGATTGCGGGGACTACTTAGCGGTTTTTCCACCATTAAGGGCATTAAGGACTACACTAAGCAAAAGTCTGATGCCTAAACAAACGAAGTGAGCAGCTATCTGCGGCAGCACGACCAAACTACCTTCTATCTACTTTAAAGTGAGCGGAGCGAACGTCTATAAAATGGCTCAGCCTTTTTAGTGCGCCGTAAAATAAGCCACCAGCATCCCCAGTACCACAACCCCAAATTTCTTGGGGGAGATGCCGTGTTCCCGTCCGCCGTCTGCTTCAAAAAGAATAGTGGTGGAGATGTGCAGGAAACTACCGATCACCAGGGCCAAAACCCGATTACGCCAAAGGGGATCAATGCTCACGATTTCGCCCAGCGCAGCCCCAATCGGAGACAGGCTGGCAAAGACGAGCAGGCAGCTCCACATAAACCGTTTGGAATACCCGGAATACCGAAGTAATAGTCCCAGCGCAAATGCTGCAGGAATTTTATGGAGAATTATACCAACCAAAAGGTGATCTCCATCCATAAAATTATGGCTATGCTCTTCTACCCCGTGTGTTACGTCGGCAATAGTTCCCAGGGGCAACCCTTCTAACAAAGCGTGTAACCCAAGCCCAATCATTACCGTAAGGCCGTAACGGTACCCCACGTGTTTGTGTGCGTGTACGTGACCATGCTCCACGCCCTGACTCAGTCCTTCTAATAACAGTTGGACGAAAAAGCCGCCAAGGAGCCATACTCCGGAGTGGTAAGCAGAATTTCTGAATACCGTTGGCATCATTTCCATCGCAGCGATGCCCAAGAGGTACGCACCACTGAAGGACAGTAATAGCGGTAGGTAGTCTTGTCTTATTCGATCTTCCTGTCCGCGTAGGGCCTGTGCAAGACCGCCGCCGAGAAGAACACTGCCGAAAAGTAATAGGTATTGCCACAGGGCCATAGTGCTGAGTCTAGCGACTGCAAAGTTAATGCGACTTTGTCGCATTTTATCCGAAAGTATTCAGGAAATAGGAATTAGCGTTCAGGAAACAAGGTTCAGTTTTTAGAAATCAGCAGTCAGTGTTCAGCAGTCAGGAATTAAGGAGTAAGAATTATCAATCGACATCACCTACCATCCTTTCTTACATATTACACTGGCAATTTTCGAGGCATTCGATGATGAGGCTTACATCACGTTCTTTCAGAGAGTACATCATGGAGCGACCGTCCCGCTTAACGGAAAGAATGCCTTTAAGCTTCATGTTCTGTAAATGGTGGCTGACCAGCGACTGTTCGTAACCAAGCGCCTCACAGATGTCGGTAACGTTCAGTCGGGGGTGCTGCTCCAACAGGTGGACGATTCCAAGACGTAGCGGGTGGGCTACCGTCTTTAGGATGAAAGCGATACGTTCCAGTTTTTCGGCTTCTTGCTCGTTGAGGGCGGTAGGCTTCACTTGTTCCATGGGGAGGTTGATTACTTGCCCTAAGATACAAGTTGTTAGGCAGATTAGTTTTCAGGGGTCGGGATTCAGGGGTTAGTTTTTAGTTTTCAGGGGTCAGTGGTCAGGGATCAGGGATCAGGACTTAGTGGTCAGGATTCAGCATTCAGGGATCAGCGGTTAGGATTCAGGACTCAATCGTCGGAATTCAGTGGTCAACTCCCGATTACTAAATCCTAAGTCCTGAAAACTGAAAACTAAGAACTAAGTCCTGATCCCTGACCACTGAATCCTACCCCCTGATCACTTCTTCTTCCGAGTAGTCCAGGCCGGCACGACGGTAATCACGGCCGGGATTTCTCCCGTCTCGTCCCGGATGTCTACCTCGATGATCACCTCTCCCTTCGGATCCGTCTTGATTCGGTGCAGTTGCTCTTCAGTCAGCCGGGCAATGGCTCGGATGCGGCCGGAGGACCGCCGGACAAACTTTGCCTCCAGGCTTTTCACGAGGGGCAACCGCTCTGCCGGCAGGTTCATGCCCATCATCGTTACGGCCACGGACTCCGCCAAGGTGATCATCGCCCCGGCGTGGACCTGCTTCATGTGGTTCTGTACGGCCTTTTTATTAGGCACGTGGGCAATCCATTCCCGTTCGCTCACTTTTTCGTAGTGCACTTTTGCCGTCCCCACGAACGGTACGGCCCGACGGAAGGCGAAGTTGAGCGCGCGGTTTTGCAGGCCTTTGGGCAGTTTTTCTATGCGGGCCAGGGCGGAGGCGATTAGGTTGGGCATGATTGGTCTATTGGTCTGTTCTAATTGAGGACTTGTAGTCCGAATGGCACAAGTAGGCGCAGCGATTTTGTGCCGTGTTACGTGTAGGAGAACTTCTAATATCTACTCCGAGAGCCTGACGGCCCCGTTGTTCTCACTCGAACTACAAGTCCTTGACTACAGTCATCAACACTATAGTATCAACGCCTTGTCTTAATCCCAAGTACCCCCAACAACCCACGAGTAAACTCCCGTGCTACCGTCCGGCCAATCTGCCGCGTAGTGGTATTGCTCATGATCTGCTCGAACATAGACTTCTCCTTCCGGCGAGAGCGGGTTGAGGTCTTCTTGGCTTTTGCCTTTTGCGCTTCCATTTCCGCTTTGTGCTCTGCCTTTTCG
>JBGCFZ010000213.1:0-2839 GCA_045110355.1 Lewinella sp.
CAGCCTGTACGCGACGAATGGAAAAGGCAGCTTCATCCTGCCGGAGGTTGGCGATGAAGTATTCCTTGGGTTCCTCAATGACGACCCGCGATTTGCCATCATCCTGGGTAGTGCCTATAGCTCAAAAAATCCTCCGCCCTACACGGCAGATAAAGAGAATTCAATTAAAGCGCTGGTGACCAGAAACGACCTCAAGATCGAGCTGAACGACAAAGACAAGGTGCTCACCATCTCCACCCCTGCGGGCAACACCTTTACGCTTTCCGATAAAGACCGATCAATTACGGTGGAAGACCAGAACAGCAACAAGGTGACCATGGATAGTAGCGGCATCACCCTCAAGAGCCCAAAGGACATCACGATTGACGCAGGCGGAAAGCTGACCCTGAAAGCCAGGCAACAGGTCAACGTCACTTCCACAGGGGGAGATGTTTCCCTGAAGGGCCTCAACGTAAAGGCTGACGGTAAAGTAGGAGCTACGGTAAAGGGCGGAGCTTCCGCCGAGCTCAGTGCCGGGGGGCAAACGACCGTGAAGGGGGCCATGGTGATGATTAATTGATGGGGCGTCGCTATGTTCTCCCAATTCCCCTCTCCCTCGGTCCCTCTCCTTGGAGAGGGATGACCCAAGCATTAGGGTTTTCAGGTAAAATGGGAGGGCCCCTTAACTGCATTAAAAGCAGGCCTGTGGTATAAAGCTCTTCGAGCTGAACGGATGCTCGCTAGCGCTCGTGCCGGCTACCGCTAGCTGAAAAAGCTTGCTTTTACCTTCGTTAGTACAAATGATTATATACACATTGATAGAAATTACGCCTTAGTCCTGCCCCTGCTTCCTTAACTTTCCTTGCACCTGCGTTCGCGCCCAAAAATTACTCACCACAAAATTTCAAACATATGCCTCCAGCCGCCAGACTTACCGACATGCACACCTGCCCGATGGTTACCCCCGGAGTGCCACCGATTCCGCACGTCGGCGGCCCCATCGTCGGGCCCGGTATTCCGAACGTATTGATCGGCAACCTACCCGCTGCCGTGATGGGCGACACGTGCGTGTGCGTGGGGCCGCCGGATTCCATCGTGAAGGGGTCGGCCACCGTTATGATCGGCGGAAAACCCGCCGCCCGAATGGGAGACACCACCGCACACGGAGGTTCCATTGTACTGGGTTTCCCCACCGTAATGATTGGAGGATAAGCGGTTGGAAATAAGCACCTAATCGGCCGGAAAAAGTTCAACCTCAATACCGCAAGTCGCGATGAAGCGAGAGCTGTTTTTGACAAAACCAGTGTACTGGTCCGGGAACGCCTCCCCCCCTACTCGACGAGCTATTTTCCGAATTATTCCCCGGAGACGAGATCATCAAGATCGACAAACTGGAGCTCGATATTGGAGACATTCCTAACGGTAACTTCGAGGAGAAAATTATCGTACGCATCCTTTTGCTGCTCCGGAAACAGCTACAACAAGTCACGGCCGAACCAACGGCGGGCATCATACGTATCTCCCAATCCGATGCAGCGTTCGAACTATTGGCCTTTTTCCTCCGGCGTGGCCATCTGCCCTAGCGGGCCAGTCAGGACAGCCTATCATCGCCTTCGGAGCTGCTACTGACCGTACTGGAAAACAGCCCAAAGCAACTCTACATCTTATTTAAGGAATTGCAGGACAAACCGTTTTTTAAAAAGCGATTAGCATATCAATTCAGCCCCGATAGCCTGAAGGCTAAAGACGCCAAGTTCTCCTCCAACAACTGGACAGGCGTCGCGGACAATTGGATGCCAACCGCGGGTCCTATCGTAACACCGGAGGCAATTCCGGCAACGGGTGATCTCCCAACCATCCTTGTCGGATTACAACCACAAAACATTCCCTTGGCAGCCAATACCACAAACAAAAAACTCCATTCAATGGACAAAAAACTTCACATCCACAATTCAGGGCTGGTCATTCTGCCCCCCTACCTTACACGCTATTTCTCCATGCTCGATATGCTCGATATGCTGGATGGCGACAGTTTCCGCAGTGAAGCAGACGCTATTCGGGGTGTATTGCTGCTGGAATACCTTGCCTCGGGCCGGTCCTCCACGTCGAGGTACTCCAGAAAAGCGATGCGATCGGTGTGGGTGAAGGCCCGATGCTGGTAGTAGCGGGTGTACTTTTCCTTGAAGGCATCGCGCAGCAGCACCGTCTCTGCTGGTGTCAGTTTGCGGCTTTCCACCAGGGCGCAGAGGAAGCCCAGGCGGTTCCAGTCTTGGTAGTGGTTGGCGTTGGCCAGGACCTCGGTTAGCTGGGGGGCGGATAGGGTGTTTAGCCAGGGGGCTGTTTGCTTTTTTTGGATGGTCATGGTGGAGGTAGAATGGGAACATGGCTGGGGAAGGTTGGAGGAAGCACCAACGTTAACCAACGAATACGATGGGTTTGAAACCCATCGCCAACTCGGGCGCCCCTCCGGGTATTAGCCAGTAAGATCATCCAAAAAGTAGTCGTCCAACAACACCATGATGCCTGCGCGTTCGGTTCGGGAGGAATCTTTCAGCAAGACCTCGAACAAGCGGCGGATGTCCAATTTATCGGTGCCGACGGCTTCGCGGGCGTCGGCCAGGTTCGGCAAAACGTCATATTCGCGGCACACCGCCCTTTTGGGCAGCGCGCCTTCCAGGTTCCGGAAGATCCGGCCGCCCTTGAAGCCGGTGAGCGGGTTCCAGCCCTTGATGGTCCGCAGGTGCTGCACCACGCGCTGCACGTGGGGTGTGGGTTTGTGCGATGTTGGTGGAGGCTGAGGAGTAGTCTTGGTTGAGACGCTGTGCGTCGAATGCGCGTTACGTTCGGCGCATGGCGTCTC
>JBGCFZ010000214.1:0-3488 GCA_045110355.1 Lewinella sp.
TACTCCCGGTCGGCAATGGTTACCTGGTATTTGGGCATTCAGGACGGTTTTCAGTTACAACCACCCGAAAGAAGGTATGTTGTAAGTTGTTTGTGGTGGCGGGCAAGATAGTGATTAGTCTTGTGGTCTGGTAGTCTTGTGGTCCGGTAAGTGGACAATGGGCGGGAATAACCATAAGAACATTTAGGCAGAAAGATGAAGCTTAACGCGTGTCTAAAAACTGAATACTAAAACTGATCCCTGAAAACTGATCCCTGAATACTACCTTACGGCCATGGCCAGATTAACCCTAGAAGATTTCAAAATAACGACCTCCTTCCCCGTTCACTGGGGAGACATGGATGCCGCACAGCACGTCAATAACCTAGTTTACTTGAAATGGACGGAGACGGCTCGTCTGCGCTATTTCGAGGAGATGGGTATGGATGTTTCTTTTAAGGGCGGCGCAGCCGGCCCGATCCTTGCGTGGCAGGATTGCAAGTACACCTTTCCGGTTACCTATCCCGATACCGTGCACATCGGCATACGCACCATCCAGATTTTGGAGGATCGTTTCATGATGGAATGCGGTGTCTTCTCCGAACGGCACCAACGTATGGCAGCGCTGGCCAAGCAGATGATCGTTCCGTACGATTTTGGTGCGCTGCAAAAGGTTCCTATGCCAGAGGCGTGGCTGGCGGGGATCCGGCGGATTGAGGAAATGGCCTGACAAATAAGGAGGCGGGGCCGCTGGTGCAAGGAAAAGAATGAAGGCGCAGGGACCGGTACACCGTTCTTTGCTCCATTACTCTACTTTGCACCTGCGATCGCGCCGCATCCTTACCTTATTATCGCGTCTGACTTCTGCCTGGCCGGGACGGGAAAACTACTACCCTAAGGTTAGCCGCCACCTGGTCGCCAGGAGTAAAAACGACGTAGTCGCTGCTTATTATTGGCCGCCAACTAAAGCCGGCGTCCAATGCCACGGCGGCCGAAAGGTGGTACATGAGCCCCCCTCCCAAATCGTAGGACAAGTGCGTATCGGTAAGCTCATCGACCATCATGCCGTTGACAAAATAAGTATTCCCTCGTCGCTGATTTTTTATGTATTGCACCCCGCCCTGGACGTAAGGTTGCCACTTACGACCGTTATTGATCTGGTAGCGCAGACCGGCTCCGAGCGCAGTTTCGTTACTGGAAATAATCCGATCCATTAAATCAGTACCAATATTGGCCCTCGTAGTATTGTAATTAGCCAGCATCATCAAAGCAATATTATCGGATAGAAAAACGCCGCCATCCAACTGAAGGATGGCATAAGAATATTCGACAACTCCATTAAGGCCGAAGGTGGCATTCCCAATACTGGGATTGAACAGGAAATCACCCGCCTGATTGTTGTAACCGAGGGCAGGGTCCAGGCTGTGCTCCTCGCCAAATAGTACATTGAGCCCGATATCTAAAGTGGTAAATGTCGCCAGTCGCTGGGTGCCGATGGTGTGCCGGACCGTACCGGTGAGCATGGCTCCGGGAGCTAAACGGTACTCAGCACCCAGTGCAAGTGACGGCGACAGGGCGGCTTGTCGGTCCAGGTTGGTGGTAAGGCCTGCCTCACCGAACAAGTGGATATTTCTGGATAGGCCAAGGGGTAAATAATAGCGTGCGAAGGGCGTTACCTGGAATTCATTAATAGTTTCAATTCCGGCAAAATCTCCCACCTCAAAGGCCGCACCCACCATCAGGCGATCCCGTAGGAAGTAGCCGCCAAGAGCCCGGGTGCCAAAGCCTCCGAACAGCCTTTCCGTAACGCTTAGAAATTCGATGCCGGACTCCTGGCCAACATACAGCGTGCCTTTGTTGTATTGGGCCGAAAGGACACCGCTGGTAAATAGTAAAAACAGAAGTAAGAAACGCATGTGAAAAGAATTTTTGGTGTTTTACAAATAGACAAAAGGCCCGTGTTTTTTGTTCACGAGGTTTTTTTCAAGACTTGTGTGCTGGCCGTTTCGTTGCAGTATGGTAGAGATTCGAAAATTGAGGGAATGGCCGGGCAAATAAGGAGGCGCGGCCGCTGGTGCATAAAACAGGACAATAGAGCAAGGACTGTTGTATCGTCCATTACGCTAATTAGCTGTTTGCACCTGCTGCCGCGCCTTTAATTGGTCTGCTTCCAAGATCTGCCGTGCTCGCAAGACTAGACCACGGATTTACCAACCACCATTCTGAGAGCCTCCGCTACTGGCACCAAAGGCTTCGGTGCGAGTAACCACCGAGTTGTCTGGGCACGTCACAGAAACCGTTACCGAAGCATAGTTGCTATTGGGTGTTACGTAGAAATAAATGACGGTGCCGCCACCAGTGGGGCTGGTCACGGAGGAACTACCATTGACGCTCACCGACCAGTTTCCAAGCGATGCGCCCGGAGACGTAACTCGGGCCCGGAAACGGTTAGGATGGTTCTTCACCAGCTGGCTGGAGCCGGTTGGCCGTAATTCTGTGATCGTCAGGCCAGAGAACATAAGTGACGCCTCGCTGGCGATGCACTCGTTTGCCACCGCCTCGAAGCTGGGGAGAACTGCGCAGTGGTCCTCCATACTACTTTCAAGGAGGTACTGTGTACCGATGAGGAGGGTGCTGGTGAAGTTGATGGAAGGACTGGCGACCTGGGTGGTCCGGGCGTGTGCCTGCGGCACACTAAATAGGAGGGCGCATAACGCCGTGATGAATATGAGCTTGTAGCGCATAAGTTAATAGGTTAACAGGGTGAAAAAATGCTTTTGTTGTTTTAGGTATATGGCGGTAACGGGAATTCTATCTTGATGTTCTGGCTTCGGATAAAATTAACGAATTTGGTACTTCCGGTTGTTTTGAATCGATGATTTGAGCTGATTACGTAGATTGATAAAGCTGCTGTCTGCCATAATCTGCGGACATCCGCGCAATCCATTAAAATCTGCGATTCAGAACCTGAAATACCTCCGTCAATTCTGCTATCTTAGCCCGGCCTACAACCACGCCCATGTCTGATACCCCCATCAAATACACCCCCGAGACCGGCTTCCGCCGGGCCGAAGAACTCATCGCTGAATGCATCGCCACCAAGTCCACTTTTTTGGATTTGGGGAATTTGGCCTTGGAGGAGGTGCCGGAGGGGTTGGGGGAGTGCGTTTGGTTGTTGGAATTGAATTTGGGAGATCATTATCGGTTTGAGGAGGGGAAAGATAAATGGTCTCGGGGGCAAGGCGATCAATCAAACCAAAATCACAACAAACTGCTTGCGCTACCGGAGCAACTTAATAAATTACTTCATCTTGAGAAAATCTCACTTATTTTCCTAAGATCAGTAAATGATCTTACCCCTTTATCAAAGTCTAGCTTACTCACTTACTTAAATTGCATCGGCACAGCCGTAAATGATCTGAGTCCCCTGTCTGGCCTTACCGCCCTCAATTCTTTGGATTGTGGTAATACGCAGGTAAATGATCTGAGTCCCCTGTCTGGCCTTACCG
>JBGCFZ010000215.1:0-15033 GCA_045110355.1 Lewinella sp.
TGGCCGGCCGGTGCCCGGCCGGAAGACGGAAGCTGGGCGCCTTACTGGTATGCCAACGTACACCAAAGCACCGGCTTTAAACCCTGGGAGGAACGAACCATTGAGCTTCCACCTCACCTCGAATCGATTGCAGCAAGCTGCCAACCGCTGTATAAAGAGATGCTTGACGAAGCATTGCGGTAATTGCCTCTTCATTGCTGATTAAAAATCCTTTCTTTGCACCTGCGGCCGCGCCCATTAGTCGAGTAGTCAGAAAGTCACTTAGTCAAATGGTCATGGCACATAATCATCCAATAGACCAAAATACTCCCAATCTTGCTACAGGAATTCAACCCCGCCAATAAAGACCTCAAAGTGTACATCGATGGTAAAATGGTCCATCGAGATGACGCAAAAATCAGTGTGTTTGACAGTGCCGTACAGGGAGGCGACGCCGTTTGGGAAGGTGTAAGGGTCTACAACGGCCGGGTCTTTTCGCTGGATCAGCACCTCGATCGCCTTTTCGACTCGGCCCACGCCATGCTGTTCAAGGGGGTTCCTTCCCGAGAAGAAGTACGGACCGCCATTTTCAAGACGCTGCGCGCCAATAGCATGCGCGACGGCGTTCACATTCGGCTGACCCTCACCCGCGGAGAAAAGATCACCTCGGGAATGGACCCCAGGCTAAATCAGGCGGGCTGTACCCTCATCGTACTGGCCGAACACAAACCTCCCGTATACCCTCCTTCCATCAAACTGGCCACCAGTTCGGTTCGTCGCAACAGCCCGATGAGCATCGATAGCAAGATCCACCATAACAACCTGATCAACAATATCCTGGCTAAGATTGAAGCTAATAATGCCGGTGCGCATGCCGGGCTAATGCTCGACAAAGACGGTTATGTTTCGGAAGCTAACGGTGTCAATGTTTTCACCATCCGCAGGGGTATCGTTTACACGCCATATGCCGATTATTGCCTACCAGGAATTACCCGGGCCACCGTTCTCCAAATTTGTGACGATAATAATATTCCCGCACAGGAGAAACGTCTCTCCCTAACCGAATTCTATACCGCAGATGAAGTCTTTACCACGGGGACAATGGGAGAGCTGACCCGTGTTGAAAGTATCGACGGCCGGAAGATCATCAATAAACACGGCAGCTCGGTACTCGACCGCCTCAATGGCCTGTTTGCAGAACTTACCAGGACACAGGGGGTGGAGTTTTAAGTTTTCAGGGGTCAGGAATCAGTTCTCAGGGGTCAGTTCTCAGG
This sequence comes from Lewinella sp., assembly GCA_045110355.1. Taxonomy (GTDB): domain Bacteria; phylum Bacteroidota; class Bacteroidia; order Chitinophagales; family Saprospiraceae; genus Neolewinella. The sequence goes on from JBGCFZ010000215.1 coordinate 1,254, forward strand.
GGTCAGTATTCAGTTTTCAGTATTCAGTTTTCAGCAGCCAGTTTTCAGGGGGCAACAGTAACAGTTAATTCTTGATTCCCCAGAACTGAAAACTGATCGCTAAAAACTGAACCCTGAGAACTGAATACTAAACCCTGAGCGCTGCCCTACCGATTTCCCCAGTAATAGCTGTACCCCACATAGGGAATGGGTGGTGTGAGTACGTCGTTGAAACCATCGAATACGGAGATGATGCCAAATTGCCAGCGGTGACTACGCGCGCCCAAAGCGGCGTTGACGGATGGAAGCACGGTGACATCTCGCGGGCTCCCATTCGAACTACGCCCCAATACCATCAATGACTCGGCGTACAGGTGCCATTTTTTGCTTAGTTGACCGCCAAGCGCCAGCCGATAGCCACGGGCAGTGCCTTCAAACCGGTCGGTATTGTACAAAAGGCCGGTTCCGAAATTAAAGAATCGCTGATCGGATCCAATAGTAACCATTGCATGTGCATCCCCCAGAATCAATGGGCTACCATCATTAAATCCCTGAGAGAAAGGCGGGAACAATGTTTGGTTGCTTAGTCCCACGTGGACGTCCGGCAAAATGGTGTATCGAAGTTTGGCCGTTGTCAGTATTCCTAAAGGGCCCGCCAAACCAATTCCTACCTGAAGGTGCTTGTTCAGCCTCCATTCTGGTACCACGTAGATCAGGTTAATAACTCGCAACTGAGATTTTGTCTGGTAGGGCAAGGCCGTCCGTTCATAAGTTAGGTCAGCAAGGGGCACTACTGATTGGGAACCACCCAGCGAAGTTTTGGCCGTAACGCCGGTGAAAACGCCCAGGAACCTTAATTGATCAAGTGGAATGATGGAAACCTCAGAAGAACTACGCGTTTTAAAGTAGATGATATCATCCTCAATATCCAGCGCAACCCCCAACAGTTTGGTATAATCGAGTAAAATCAACTGGTGAAGCTGCCTGGCATCTCCCAGTTTCACTTTGTAGTGAATTCTTGACTGATAAGATTGCGCCGACAGGCTGAGGCAAATAGCTAGAGCGAAAAGTACACATCCGAGGCGCATAGGTGGAGATAAGGTAAAAGGGAATACGGCGTAAGATAATCACAGGAGGAAAGAGTACAAAGGAATCATTCTACAAGCCAGCACTGCTATTGTTTAGGACGGCAGATCATGGTATTTCGTTGGCCAGACGGTCACTATTTTTAAAAATTTAAGCTTCTCTGTTGGTCCGTCTGTCTGGAATCGCGGCAAGAGGTATCTTCGCTGTTACACTAAGCGCTTAAGTAACGACTGCACACGATGTCCAATCCAGCCCTTCGGGATTCCTCTCCTCTGATCAATGTGATCACCCATCGCCCTAGCCGGCTTTTCATCATCCTAGCGGGTTTCTTTGTGGCCAATGCGTTGGTAGCGGAGCTCATCGGCGTTAAAATCTTCGCCCTGGAAGATACACTTGGCATGGCGCCGTGGAATTTCAACCTCTTCGGGGAGATCGGTGCCTTACAATTTTCTGCGGGAGTACTCCTTTGGCCGATAGTCTTCATCATGACGGATTTACTCAATGAGTACTATGGGCGAAAGGGCGTTAGAATGCTCAGCTTTCTTACTGCAGGACTGATCATGTACGCTTTTTTGATGATCTATGCAGCCATCCAACTTGCCCCTGCTGATTGGTGGGTAAAGCAGTCGGAGCAACTAGGTGTTCCCGATAGCCAGGCGGCTTTTATGGTTACTTTTGGGCAAGGCTTATTCATCATCGTTGGTTCCCTCGTGGCTTTTCTGGTTGCCCAATTAACGGACGTATTCGTTTTTCAGCGCATCAAACGGTCCACCGGAGAGCAGAAGCTATGGTTGCGGGCCACTGGCTCAACGCTCGTTAGCCAGTTGGTGGACAGCTTTGTGGTTTTATTCGTTGCTTTCAAATTGGGTCCCGAACTTTTCGGTGGGTTGAACGATCCCTGGCCCTGGTCGCGTATCCTTGCCGTTGCAACGGTGCAGTACATCTTCAAATTCACGGTGGCGATTGCCATGACGCCAGTCATATACTGGGCGCATGATTTAATTGATCGATACCTGGGTAAGGAAGTTGCTGAGGGGATGAAATTAACCGCGGCTGGCAACTTAAAGAAGTAAGCCACTAAGAAGTGTTTAGACTAAAAGCAGGATGATGAACTGCTGTTCTCTTTGCCTGATAAGGCGGGGCCGCAGGTGCAACTAACGGGACCAAACAGCAAGGGATGAAACCACGCTCTCCTCTCATTAATCTATCCAAACCCTAATATCTCAGCACCTTAGTGGTGAAAATCTAAAGGTAAACATCCAGAATTGTCAGTGTACCAAACACCAGGCTGGCGACGCCATTGGTGGTAAAAAAGGCGAGGTTAATCTTACTCAGATCACCCGGCTTAACGAGGGAGTGCTGATAGATCAGGCAAGCCAGGAACACACCGCCTGCCAGCCAACTCAACCAGGCGAATTCGGGATAGGTATCTGCTTGAAACGCTATGGCAATGGTCAGGACGATGGTGCAGCCAAGATGAAGGGCCCTGCCCAATAGCAGGGCATTTTCCGTACCGAGGCGAACGGGGATCGAATAAAGGTCCTCCTCCCGATCAAAGCCTTCGTCCTGGAGTGCGTAAATAATGTCGAATCCGGCCACCCAGAGCAGAACGACCGTGCCATAAAGCACTGGTAACAAGGCCCACTCCGCCGTCACTGCCAGGTAAGCGCCAATTGGTGCAAGCGCTAAACCAAGCCCCAAAACAAAATGGCACAGGTAGGTAAAACGCTTGGTGTAGCTGTAGCCCAGGATGACCAGCAATGCAATCGGGGAGAGCAGCAGACACACCGTATTAAGCAGTCCGGCGCAAAGGATAAACAGGGCCGAGTTGAGCAGGATAAAGCCCATGGCGGATTTGCTGGAGATGACGCCCGCAGGAATTTCCCGCACGGCAGTGCGGGGGTTCTTGCCGTCGATGTCCCGGTCTTGCCAACGATTAAAAGCCATCGCCGCAGAACGGGCAAAGATCATGCAAAGTACCACCAGTACCAGTTTTTGCCAACGCAGCGCGCCATGATCCAGCACCGCCAGAAAAAACCCAAGCAAGGCGAAGGGTAAGGCGAAGATCGTGTGAGAGAACTTGACCAGGGAAAGAAAATCATTGATGCGATGCAGAACGGCCATGCAAAATGTTAGAGGTGATTACAGACATAGACAGTCAGGAGGTGGAAAGGTTGCAGGTTGCAGGTTCATAAAACTAAAACGCCCCACTCAAACAAATGAGTGGGGCGTCTGTGTGCAACTTGCAACTAGAAACCTGCAACTTGCAACATTCCAAATTACTGGGTTACAGCGTTGGGGTCGGGGTTCACCGTACCAGTCAGGTAGATGAAGCTCTGTGCAGGGTTGGTGTTAGCCGTGATGGTTACCTTCTGGTTACGGGCACCTTTCTTGTTCTTAGAGTTGAACTGAACGGTGATTTCGCCGTCCTCGCCCGGAGCGATTGGAGCAGTTGGCTTAGAAGGTACGGTACAACCGCAAGATCCCTTAGCGTCAGAAATGATCAGTGGCTCAGAACCAGTGTTGGTGAAAGAGAACGTGTGGCTAACGATCTCACCTTCAGTAACGGTACCGAAGTCAAAAGTGCCGTTTTCGTTAAAGGCCACCGTAGTGATGGGACCAGAAGGAACAGCGACACTTGGCTGAGCAGGAGCTGCAGGAGCAGCAGGAGGAGTTACCGTTTCAACGGTCTGGCGAGCGGCATCACGAACAGCGTCGTTACCACCAGACTGGCAGCTGGATACAGTAAAGGCCAGTGCGAGCACGGCAGCGAAAGAAAGGAGTTGCTTAAACATAATGGATAAATTTGATCCGGTTATTAGAATTCGACCGCGAAAATACGGGTTTTTTCGTTGTCAGTACAAAGATCATGCTAGCAACACCAGATTCCGGCCAATGGATATTGAATTGTTGTTAACGGATTGTCAATGGCGGGGCAGTTTTCAGGATTCAGGGATCAGGATTCAGGGATCAGGATTCAGTTTTCAGGATTCAGTTTTCAGGATTCAGTTTTCAGGATTCAGGGCTCAGGATTCAGGGCTCAGGATTCAGGGCTCAGGATTCAGGGCTCAGTATTCAGAAGTCAGGCTTCAGGCTTCAGGCTTCAAGGGGCAGTATGGGAGTGTTCAGAAGTCACGGGAGTGTTCACTGAAAACTGAATCCTAACCTCTGAATCCTGAACACTAAAAACTGAGCCCTGAATACTGAATACTGAGCCCTAATGTGAACCTTCCACCCTCCGTTGCGCTTACTCCCTTGCATCTTCAATGTTGTAAACCATAATGGCAGCTTTCGCTGTTCCGCCCTAACAGACCAATAGACCAACAGACCAAAACATGTCCAACATCTCCAACTACGACGTAATCATCATCGGCTCCGGCGCAGGCGGTGGCACCATGGCTTATACCCTGGCCGATACTGGCAAAAAAATTTTGGTCCTGGAACAGGGCGGCTTTCTCCCGCGGGAAAAACGGAACTGGGACCCTCACTTCATCTTTGGTAAAGACGGCTACAAAGCGCCCGTAGAATGGATTGGGCCCGATGATGGACAAGCTGTCGTTAAGCCCATCGTCTACCATCGCGTAGGTGGCAACACCAAAATGTACGGCGCCTTACTGCATCGGCAACGTCCGGAAGACTTCACGGAACAACAACATAAAGGCGGTATTTCCCCCGGCTGGTGCGTTGGCTACGACGAGTTCGAGCCTTATTATATGATGGCCGAGCACGTAATGAAGATTCATGGCAACCGTGGAGAAGACCCGACGGAAGGGCCAGCAAGCGGTCCGTTCCCCTTCCCAGCCTTCCCGCATGAAGGCCGGATTGCGGAGGTGGCCGCTGACCTCCAAAAGCTGGGGCTCAACATTCACCATTCCAACCTGGCCCTTAACCGAGACATCAACGAGCCGTGGAAGCGCCCCTGCATTGCCTGCAACACCTGCGATCCATTCCCCTGCATGCTGCACGCTAAATCAGACGCAGAAACCGCATTGATCCGCCCCGCCCTCAAGCATCAGAACGTGACGCTATGGACCAACGCCCGTGTAAATCGCCTTGTGGAAGAAAACGGAAAAATCACTCGGATTGAGCTGGAACGTGACGGAGAAAAGATGGAATTGAGCGCAGACATCGTCGTCGTTTCCTGCGGAGCCATCAACTCAGCAGCGCTGCTGCTGAAATCGAAGGTGGCCAACTCCTCGGATCAGGTCGGCCGCAATTTCACCAAGCACAACCAGAGTGGCATTTCGGCGATCAACCCCGATAAAGACAACGACGTCGTTTTTCAGAAAACCCTCGGCTGTCATGATTTCTATCACGGTAGCCCCGAGCACCCCTACCCCCTAGGTACCATCCAACTTACGGGCAAGGCGCACTATACCCGCATCCTGGGCGACTACGGGCACCTCGGCCTGACGGAGGAGGAAGCCAAACGAATGCAGCGCCTGGCCGTCGACTTCTGGTTCACCTCCGAAGACCTCCCGACGCAGCGAAAGACCGTGCAATGGACCGATAAAGGCATCAAATTCAACTACCAGCCCAATAACCGGGAGAGCCACTTCGAGTTTCTGGACTATTTCCAGCAGAACTACCTGGCAAAAGCAGGATTCAGCGAGTTTTACCGATCAACCAAGGAGCTGGAATTTACCTGGCACCAGGCCGGGACGGCGCAGTTTGGCACCGACCCGAAGACCAGCGTCCTTGACCCGAATTGCAAAGCTTGGGATCTAGATAATCTGTACGTAGTAGATGCCAGTTTCCAACCTTCGCAGGGCGCGACGAACCCTACCCTGACAATCATCGCCAATGCCATCCGCGTGGCGGAGCACATCAGAAAGGAATGGTTCAACGCTGGTGGGGTTTCTACTGACGACTATCCTTTATCGGATGGATATATGGCGGATAATTCGGGGGCTTCAGCAAAGATTGCTGCTTACGATCGGGGGGATAATGACTCCTGGGGAGCGTAGTCTTGGGCGAGACGCTGTGCGTCGAGAAGTTTAGGTTCCTCAGGCGCGGCCGCAGGTGCAAGGGAAAGGTAGAAGAGCAGTAGAAATAGGACTTTTTCCTAATATTACTGATTGAAGAACTCTCTTGATCGGAGTAAAATCAACGACCCGGAGATGGGTTCGTCGGGGCTAATTCCGGACTGGCACTGTAATCAGCCACTTCGCAAAACCGAAGCAAATTGAGCATAACGATGTGGCCGGACATTTCATTCAGGTAGAAGTTTCGGCCAGATTCCTGTGTAGTATCCAGATAGGTAGTTGACATAAATTCTGAGGTTTTGAGTAAAAGGTAGTCCGGTAGTGCTTCGTCAGTTCAATGCGTCAACAAACCGGAAAGTTTCTCCCCAAAGCAAGGTAGTTTATAAATTAAACCTTACTATCGTATGGATCCATATGCTGCTTCATTAATCCTGCTGAACAGAAAAACTTGCTAAGAAAACGGAAAATAGGAGGACTAATCTTCGTACAAGTTAACAGGCAACAAGACAATCCATTATCTTCGCGGCGCAACCCCAAAATGAAAACAACCATGTCAAAGAAAACATTCCGCGCCGGCGTTCTCCACGGAGATGAAGTAAGCGAACTTTTCCGCTACGCCAACGAAAACAAATTCGCGATCCCAGCCGTCAACGTGACGAGCAGCAGCACGGTCAACGCCGTATTAGAAACCGCCAAATCCCTCAACAGTCCCGTCATCATTCAGTTCTCCAATGGCGGAGCACAGTTTTTTGCCGGAAAAGGGCTGGGCAACGAAGATCAAAAAGGCGCCATCATGGGCGGCCTCTCGGGTGCAATGCACGTACACACCATGGCAGAAGCCTACGGTGTCCCCGTCATCCTTCACACTGACCACTGTGCGAAGAAGCTCCTTCCCTGGATTGACGGGCTGCTGGACGCAGGCGAGAAATTTTACGCCAAGCGTGGTTTCCCATTGTACTCCAGTCACATGCTTGACCTGAGTGAAGAGCCACTGGAAGAAAACCTGGAGATCAGCTCCAAGTACTTTGAGCGGATGGCAAAGATCGGTATGACCATCGAAATCGAACTCGGTGTTACCGGTGGTGAAGAAGACGGTGTAGACAATACTGGGGTAGACTCCAGCAAACTGTACACCCAGCCAGAAGAAGTATTCGAAAGCTACGAGGCGCTGAACAAGATCAGTCCCCGCTTCACTATTGCCGCTGCTTTTGGCAACGTACACGGTGTATACAAGCCCGGCAACGTTGAGCTCACACCCAAGATCCTGAAGAACAGCCAGGAATACCTGAAGGAGAAGCTCTCCATCGAGACGAGCAATCCCATCAACTTCGTCTTCCACGGCGGTTCTGGTTCCAGCCAGGAAGAAATCCGGGAGGCCATTGACTACGGTGCGATCAAGATGAATATTGATACCGACCTGCAGTGGGCTTACTGGGATGGCGTTCGCGCTTTCGAAGCCGAGAAAAAGGACTACCTGCAAGCCCAGATCGGTAACCCCGAAGGTGACGACAAGCCGAACAAGAAGAACTACGATCCTCGCAACTGGGTCCGCAAAGCTGAAGTTTCCTTCAGCACCCGCCTGAAGCAGGCGTTTGAGGACTTGAACTGTGTGGACGTTTTAGGTTAAAACAAGTTTCAGGTTACAAGTTGTAGGTGGCAGGTGGTTTCAACCAGCAACCTACAACTTGTAACCGGCAACTTGTAACCTGCAACCTGCAACCTATGCGTCTACCCGCCGAATGGGAACCCCAACGACTGGTCATCTTTACTTTTCCCCGTGCCGCTGGTGACTGGGGAGCGAATCTGCATCAAGCCTCCAGCGCAATGGTTGCAGCGGCAAACGCCGTTAATGAAGTAACACCGGTGCTGATGATTATCAGTGATAAAGAGCACTTCGCGGCTTACGCCGACGGTTATAAGGGAAAGAGGATCAGTCTGCCGACCGATGATTGTTGGATCCGGGACTATGGCCCCATCACGGTCATCGATAAAGAAGGGAAACACATTATGCTCGATTTCACCTTCAACGGATGGGGAGGGAAATTTGCAGCGGAAGCAGACAATGAAATTCCCAAACGCCTGCACAAATCCTTATTTCCTAACCACGGGTACCAGCGGGTAGACTTAGTATTGGAGGGCGGTGCCATTGAATCTGACGGCTTCGGCACCATGCTGACCACCACCACTTGTTTGTTGAGCGAAGGGCGCAACAATTGGCGAAACCCGGAAGTAGCCGCTCAAATACTTCGGAAGTATTTCGGCAAAAAAACTGATGTGTTCTGGCTCACCGATGGTGAACTAGCCGGAGACGATACTGATGCACACGTCGACACCCTCGCACGCCTACTGGATGAGCGTACCATCGCCTACGTCTCCTGCGATGATCCGGCGGATGAACATTTTGACTCCCTGCTGGAGATGCGTAAAGACCTCCGCTTCATTTACACCAGGCACCACAAGCCATTCAAGCTTTTGGCCTTACCACTTCCCCCACCCATTCATGCCGAAGACGGCCATCGACTGCCGGCCACCTACGCCAACTTCCTGATCAGCAACGGCACCCTATTTCTGCCCACCTACTTTTCAAAGGCTCCCGCCGATCACCCCGGCCGGATGGCTGACAATAATGCGATCCGCATTATGGAAACTTACGGTAAGTACAAAGTTGTGCCAGTTGATTGCCGACCGTTCATCGAACAGCACGGCTCGCTCCATTGCCTTACGATGCAGGTACCGGCCTAGGGCTGGTTCATCAGCACAAGTGCTGATGAATACTTCATATTGCTTATGTAACTCAACACAAATGCGGAGTTACCAATCTATCTCCTTGTTCAGCACAAGTGCTATGGATTACGGATCAAGAAATTTATTTTACTTTTAGGTTCTTAGAGTCATTTGGCTCATCAGGTATTGAACAAGACTATTAATTACCAATAAAATATTTTCTTATCTCCCTCCTAACTAACCGTCGATCCTTCCTTAGGACGTTACCAGCTGCTGTAGCAGCAGCTCCAATATTAACGGCCTGTACTGAAGAAACTAATCCGACTGCCGTTCCCATACGCCCCGTCGTTATCTCCACCTGGAAACACGGCATGATGGCCAATACAAAAGCCTGGGAAATCCTATCGGCTGGAGGAACGGCCCTTGACGCCGCAGAGCAAGGGGTGATGGTGACTGAAGCCGATCCTGAGGTCCACACAGTAGGCATCGGTTCTTATCCCGACCGCGACGGAATTATTACCCTCGATGCCTGCATCATGAACTCCGCCGGAGATTGTGGCAGTGTTGCAGCAGTGCAAGACATTCTACACCCCATCAGTGTAGCGCGAATGGTTATGGAGAAAACGCCTCACGTGATGATTGTTGGACAAGGAGCTAAAGATTTTGCCCTTAGCCAGGGCATGTCGGAAACGGAGTTAATGACCGATTTCAGCCGAAAATCACTGGCAGATTGGAAAACGAGAAACCCAGATTACCGACCGCAGATTAACGTTGAGAACCATGACACCATCGGGTTATTGACCCTTGATAAAAACGGTGATTTGGCCGGTGCCTGCACCACCAGCGGTGCCTCTTTCAAGTACCACGGCCGCGTGGGGGATTCGCCATTGATCGGTGCAGGCTTGTACGTAGACAACGAAATCGGTGGCGCTACCGCCACTGGCTGGGGTGAGGCAGTAATTCGTGCCTGCGGTTGTTTTTTAGTCGTCGAATTTATGCGAATGGGCCATTCTCCATCGGATGCCTGCCGATTGGCGGTGGAGCGGGTGATCAGTAAAAATCCCGATTGGAAAGAAATCCAGGTTGGCTTCATTGCCCTGAATAAAGCCGGTGAAACCGGTGGGTTTTGTATTCAGTCTGGTTTCGACTACGCTGTGCAAACCGAAGCGATTGCTAACGAAATGGTGGTGCCGGGTTATAAGATTGAAGCGCCGAAGGAGTAAAAAAATGTCCGGCAGTGTAATCCGAAACCTAAATAATTCAATGCCCCAATAACGTAATAACATGACCACTTCTTCCCCAAAATTTGAAGTCTGTCTACAGTCCGTCGATGGAGCAATTGCCGCCCAGCGGGGCGGCGCTGACCGGGTAGAACTCTGCGCAGCATTGGTCGAAGGAGGCATAACTCCCAGCCTCGGAACCGTGAAGGCCTGTCGGGATGCAATTGACATTGAGATCATGGTCATGATTCGGCCCCGGGGCGGCGACTTCGATTATACGGAACATGAGTTGGACGTCATGGCGCAAGACATCCAGCACTTAAAGGGTATTGGAGTAACCGGCGTCGTGTTTGGCATCCTTAACCATAACGGCACGGTGGCGCGGCCGCAGGTGCAAAGAATGGTGGAAGAAGCAGGGAAAGACATGACCGTATGTTTCCACCGGGCTTTTGACGTTTGCCTCAATCCTTTCACCGCGCTGGAGACCCTCATCGAACTCGGCGTAGACAGGATACTAACCTCCGGGCAAGCAGCTACCGTGCCCGAAGGCATTGAGGTATTAAAGCGGCTGGTTGACCAATCGGCTGGGCGTATTGGTATTCTCCCCGGCTGCGGCATTCTGCCGGAGAACGTTGCGGAAGTCATTGCACAGACTGGGGTGACGGAATTTCACGCCACTGCCTTCGGAACAAAAAACAGCCGGATGCAACACCAAAACCCAGCGGTTTATATGGGAATTCCCGGTTTGCCGGAGTACGAACGACAGATAACCAGTGAAGACGAAGTACGTCGTTTCATCATGGCCGCAAACAAGGCCTGATTATTAACTCTCAACGTAGATATTATTTTCGCAGGCGCTGAAACCAGCGAAGGATTTCCTTCGTATGTTGGTCCAAGAAACAGTAAGGTTGATTTCCAGACGCAACTCATTGCGCCCATACCTGAGGGCCTGGACACAAAACCCAAACGAAAAATTAATATTTTGAACAACAGTTTTTGTCTTCTTCTACTCTGGATGTTTCCAGTAACAGCCTTTCTCCACGCTCAGGCTGAAGCGAACCTCTTGTATCAAGATGATGACGGTTGCCTGCGGTATATTTCTGATGGCAATAGCAACCATATTGCCAATTTCAGTCATGCAGGCTATCGCAACGGCGGCGTTGCCCTTCCGGAATTAGCCACTGCCGTTACCATAGCTCCGGTAGCCGGTGACAATACGGCACATATCCAGGCTGCCATCGACCAAGCGGAGGCCCTACCACTTTCTACTGATGGTTTTCGGGGGGCGGTACTTCTTGAGGCCGGCACTTATTCGGTTAGTGGAGTGTTACGGATTGAAGCCTCCGGAGTGGTATTAAGAGGCGTAGGGGATGGAGAAGACCCAGCCATGAACACCGTTATCCTGGGTACGGGTAATACCCCCGTACAACGTGACCTAATCAGGGTAGGCAGAAGCAATTCGCCCAATTGGAACGGGGAAATTGCGGGTACCCGCGCGCAAGTCACCAGCGAATTCATACCCGCTGGCGCCCGATCTTTGGAAGTGGCTGCTGCGGAGCTGTACAGTGTGGGAGACAATATTATCGTCTACCACCCCAGCACCAGTGATTGGCTGAGTACCATAGAATTTGGATCCACTCGTGGCGATGCGCCATGGTCGCCAGGCGAGATTGATATTTACTACAACAGGTACATCACCGACGTCAATATTCCGGAGCAAAAAATCACGTTAGATGCACCGATCTATGATCATTTCCGACGTTCATTGGCTCAAGCAGAGGTGTATGTCCTCAACGAGCCCAATACACTACGAGAAGTAGGTGTGGAAAACTTACGCATCGTGATGGAAACCAGTGGCGTTGAAGACGAAAATCATGCCTGGACTGGGATTTTAATGGCCGGCGTCGAAGATGCCTGGGTACGTGACGTTACCGCCCTTCATTTTGGGTATGCGCTGGTAGACATGACGGCAGCCAGCCGGGTAACCGTTACTGGTTGTAACGCACTGGAACCACACTCCCTCGTCACTGGTTCCCGCCGGTATAATTTCAACGTGAGCCGGCTTACCAGCAATATTCTGTTTACTAATTGTACGGCCAGTAACGGCCGCCACACTTTTGTTTCCAACGGAACGAGTAGTTCAGCAGGCATCGTTTTTCACAACAGTACTACCACCGGCGACCTCAGCAGCTCGGAGGGCCACCGGCGTTGGAGTCAAGGACTTTTATTCGACCAACTTACCTTTCTTGACCCTCAGGTAGATCGTCTGATGGGCCTGTATAACCGGGGAGACTTTGGCACGGGCCACGGTTGGTCACTGACCAATAGCGTTGCATGGAACGTCCGATTACCTAACAACAATACGCTCTCCGTTCAACGCCCCCCGGGGCGGCAGAATTATGCCATCGGTTGCTTCGGGAACGTTACGGGAAATGGCCCCTTCCTCCAACCAACTGGCTACATTGAGTTAACCGGCCAGGACTTAGCCCTTCCGTCGCTCTACGATGCCCAACTGGCGGAGCGTCTGGCCAGGGGAATCAGCCCGGACGCGCCCGTATTAACCAATGCCAGTCAGCGGGCCGGAGGCGTAGATTTAGCCTGGATGGATATTGCCAGCAGAGAAACCGGGTACGTCGTAGCAGCCTACCAGGAAGGAGTTGACAGTTTCGCCATTATCGCCAACCTTCCCCCAAACACTACAGAATACTACCATGAGAACGTGGAGGTAACGGGGAATTCCGTGAGTTACCGGGTCTTCGCTCAGGGGGCTTCGTGCCCTTCTCCATTTTCTAATCCACTAACCGTTGACTTTGTCGACAATGTTCGTGAAGCTACACAACAAGACCTTGTCGTCTGGCCTAACCCCGTTGACAACCTTCTCTCCATCCAATCCGATTATCGGATCACCAGGGTGCAGGTCTTTAATCTGGAAGGGAAGTTAATTGCCGACGAAGTGAACAGTCACCAGATAAACAGCACGCATTGGTCTGCGGGCCTATACCTTTTACGGATAGCCACCAATGGTGGAGAAATATTTTCCTCACGGGTAATCAAGCAATAGTAGAACAACAAATTTCCCAGGCTTTCCGGCCGATTGTGATTGACCCGGTCAATGCCAACGGTGTTTCCATCTCGAATATTGATGGTCTCGTAACTGTTTACATTCGGGCGCGTGCAGCAGAGGTTGTGCCAATTTCCGTTTTACTTCGATCCGGAGATGGCTCCGTCAACTTCCGTACTGCGACCCTGACGCAGACTGTTCAGGGAGACCTGAACGGCTGGAGTAACCTCATCTATACTTTCAACGAAGACGAACTGGCGGGCTTTGACCCGACGGACCTGTTGGACCTATGGATTTACCTCGATCGGGACAATAACAATTTCCCTGGTAATGAGCTCTACTTTGACTACATCGCACTGGGGGAACTGCCCAGCACCACGTCAAACGCTACTTGTGGATTACCGGACGTTTTCACGACCGATACCGAAGAGGCCAGCTGGGGCAGTGAATTACGACTCTACCCCAACCCTACTACGGATGAAGTATGGATAGAGCTCCCGATCAATAGCTTACCAGGCAGTATGGTACGTGCCAGGATGTTCAATTCACTTGGACAGGAAGTTCGGATACAAACGGCGGAAGTCCCTAGTGCTTTGTCAGGTCGATTCTGTCGCATTAAATGCTGGTGAATTTTGCCTGCGGGCAAGGCGCTTGAACCGGAGTTTAGCCGTAGCTAAATGAGGATTCAAGCAACGCAGCCAGCGGGTAAAAGACGCCGCAGTTAA
>JBGCFZ010000216.1:0-30489 GCA_045110355.1 Lewinella sp.
GTTCGAAAAACAGACGTGCGCATTCTCTCTGCCACCAGCCGGGACCTCCAGTCGATGGTTACCGCCGGTACTTTCCGGGAAGACCTCCTTTACCGGATCAACCTGATCCACCTCGTCTTGCCGCCGCTCCGCGAGCGGCCATCCGACATCGTCCCCCTGGCAGAGCACTTCCTCGAAGGTGCAAAAAAACGGTACGACCGGCCCAAACTTACCATCGGCCGCCCGGCTGCCGCCTGGCTGCGCAAGCAGCCCTTCCCCGGCAACATCCGCCAGTTACAAAACCTCATCGAACGTACGGCCATCCTGGCGCCAGCATCCGTCGTCCAGGTAGAGGACATGAACCGGGAGCAAAATACGCCTACCGACAAAGCCTTCGCCCCCAGCGGTATGACGCTGGAAGAAATGGAGATCAAGATGATCAAAACAGCGTTGGGCCGTAACGCTGGAGAGATTGCCGCTACGGCACGGGAGTTGGGGCTTACCCGGGCTGCGCTTTATCGTCGGCTAGAGAAGCATGGGATTGAGTAAGGTGATAAGATTATACCTATCTTGACATTTCCTACGTCCCTTTTATTATCAATCGTTTGTCCTCCTCCCTCAAATACATCCTGTACCTTGCCGCCCTGCATATCGCCCTGGCGGTCATCGCCAAGCACCTGTTTGCGGGTGACGGGCTATACATCCTTTTGGCCGAACTGGTCTTACTTGGGTCTGGCTACATCGCCTATCGGATTTACCGCTCCATCATCTCCCCGCTGCAGTTGTTGGGGCGCGGCGCAGCCGCGCTGGAAGACCAGGATTTCTCGGTAAAATTATTGCCCACCGGAAGCATCGAAATGGATCGGATCGGTAAAGTGTACAACCGAATGATTGACCAACTGCGGGAGGAACGCGTCAACAGTCGCCAACAGGAGGAGTTCCTGGAGCGGCTGCTCGGCGCCGCCGAGCTCGGCGTCGTCATCCTGGACTACGACGGGGAGGTCAGCAACATGAATAACTGGATGGAGCGACAATGCAACAACGTGGAAGGCTTCCGCACGGCTATCCTTGACCCATTTTTGCACCAGCGGCCGCGCCCCGAAAATCCTTCAGCAGAGCCTGGTGATGAGGCCCCCACCGATATCTCCCGTACCGATCAGGTCCTTGTTGGCCCAGGCAACCGCCGCTACCACGTAGAAACCGCCACCTTTATTGATCGGGGTTTCGAACGTGGTTTTATCATCGTACAAGACGTTACTGCCGACATCCTCTCCGCTGAAAAAGAAGCCTATGGTAAGGTAATTCGAATGATGGCCCACGAAGTCAACAACTCCAACGCAGCCATCATCTCTGTACTTCGCAGCTTGCTCGAAGCCGCCACCGAAAATGAGGATGGGTTACGGGAACTTAATCAAGACTATCTACCGGTGGTGATCAACCGGGCAGAAAACATGACCACCTTCATGCGAAACTTTGCCCGCGTAGTCCGGCTCCCCGCTCCGGATCATCAGCGCATAAACCTTAACGACTTACTTCGCCGAACCGGCGACGTAATGACTACGGTACTAGCCAACCATAATATTAACCTGTCTTACGACCTTCCGGACCAGGAGGTGATCGTTCAGGCTGATGCCTCCCAACTAGAGCAGGTCATCATCAATGCCCTGACCAACTCACGAGAAAGCATCGATGCTGGAGGAAACATCAAAATTTCCGCTAGCCGTTTCCCCCAAGGGTTCATCATCGCCGACGACGGCCCCGGAATTCCTGCGAATGCCGCCCAGGACATTTTCACCCCCTTTTTCAGTACAAAGCCGACCGGACAAGGTGTGGGATTAACCCTGACCAGGGAAATTCTCGAAGCCCATAAAACCTCCTACCAGCTTACCACCGAGGAAGATGGCTGGACCAGATTACGTGTGACTTTCACCCCATAACATCCACTCCTTTTGCTTCATCCAGGTAGTTACCGTAGGAGGATTCAACCCCAAATAGATATATTTAAAAAATCACTAACATCTGATTTTCAGATACTTGTTTTGATAAATAAAATAGAAATAATATATTTCAACTAAGATTTGTCCTTGTCTTCTTACGGAAAGCGCTGCATTTTACGTCCTACATAATCAGAAGCTATTCCCCATGATCCTGCGCAATATCACCGCCTTATTACTTTTTCTTTACTTATTCTCCTTTGGCCTTTCGGCCCAAGCGGTTGTTACCGTCAGTGAGGAGGACCTTACAGCTGGCACCCACAATTGGTCGGCAGATACGACTTACCTTCTTGATGGTATTGTAACTATGGAACCTGGCGCAATTCTAAACATTGCTCCGGGCACCGTCATCCGGGCTACCCCGTCTTCCGCCTTAGTAGTTCCTAAGGCCGCTCAGCTTTTTGCTGAAGGAACTGCTGATGCGCCCATTATTTTCACCTCCGATGAAGACGACCTGGCCATCCCGGATGAGGTTTCAATAAACGAAGTTGGGGAATGGGGCGGGATAATCATCCTTGGAAATGCTTCTGTGGGAACCCCACTCGGGCTAGGTTATTACGAAGCTTTTGCTTTCGATGACCAGAGGTATGAATATGGTGGCGGAGAAGATTCGAATGATGAGGATAACTCTGGCACCTTAATGCACGTCTCCATCCGGCACGCTGCAGCATTTTTTGGTTCTCAGGAAGAACCTGCGGGGCTGGTCCTTGCGGGCGTAGGAAGAGGAACTACCATTGATCATGTTGAAGTGATCAGAAGCCAGACCCATGGCTTCCGATTTATTGGCGGTACTGTAAATGCCTACCACCTCGTTTCGGCTTACAGCGGGGACAATGCCTTCAAACTGGATGCCGGTTACCGGGGCAAGGGTCAATTTTGGCTTGGGGCTGATGCTGGCGACCGGCTGCTGGAGATCAGCGGAAACCGACCAGAAGTCACCTTTGATGAGACGATCCTGAACTCCGAACCCGATCTGGCCAACCTGACCTTGGTACAGGGCCGCAGCCTGATCGATGACCTTACCGGAATCGGCACCGTTGTTTTTCGGGACAATGCTGCGGGCAGTTTGAGGAATTCAACCATTATCAACCACGACTACGTTGGTCTTTCGATACAAGACTGGACGGCGGACGACGTCGACTCCTGGTCGCGTTTCCTGGAAGGAAACATCACCGTGGAGAATAACCGATGGAACCCGGAAGGCCTGGTTCTTAACTGGGATAATTACAGCACCTTATTTGCCCGTAATAACGTTGCCAGGCAAGAGCCGGCACTATCGGCCTATCTCAATGACAACAATCAACTGACCGACGGCATATTTATCCGAAGTAGTGAAGTAAGTACGCCTGGTGTATTTGATCCCAGGCCCACCAATAACAGTGCACTTCTTACCGATGGTTCTCCTATCTCAGCAACCGGTTTTACTGCGGTGAATTACCAGGGAGCCTTTGGGGAAAACGACAATTGGTATGGGTGGACTTACCTCGGTAGTGTCAATGATGTTTTTCAGCAGATAAGCGGGCGGGTACTACTGTCCGAAAATGATTGTACGCCTGGTGGTGAAGCGTTGCCTGCGGCGAACGCAACCATTTCCTTACGAAGCGGCAACACCACCAGGTATACCACTTCAGAAGCTGATGGTACCTACCTCGCCTTTGTTCCTGCTGGCACTACTGAAGTGAATGTGATTTCGCCCAGCAATTCCTGGGCAGTTTGTTCCCCCCCGGCGCCGGTCACCCTAAACGACGGAGAGGCCGTTGTCGTTGATCTGGCGCTACGCCGTATTGACAATTGTCCCGATCTACGGGTAGACATCGGCTCCCCCTTTCTTCGTCGTGGTTTTCAAAGTACCTATCACCTTAACTACACCAACGTTGGCGGCACTACCGCCGAACAAGTGGAGATCACCGTTATCCTCGATCCCTTCCTGACTTATCAGGCAGCAACCATTCCACTGACCGCCCAAAGGGGAGACACCCTTGTCTTCACCGTCAATGACGTGCTTCCCCTGAGTGCTCCCCAACGTTTCTCCCTCTTCGTAGAAGTTAGTCTTGACGCTGTTCTAGGACAAGAACATTGCACCTCCGCCATCATCACCTCCGGCAATGACTGTGCCCCCGGGCCGGGGGCAGAATTACGAGTGACCGGTACCTGCGTGGGGGACTCCATAAGTTTCGAGGTGCAGAACATTGGCCCCTCTGCTCCTCTGGCTCCGGTTCCTTTCGTGGTGATCGAAGACGAGGTAATGCTCTTGCAAGGAACTCTGAGTACACCTGCCGGAAATACGGACGTGTTTACTTTCGCTGCCGAAGGTCATACCTTTCATTTCTCTACACTGGCACAACCAGATGCCCCATCTTCGGGGAAGGCCACCGCAACGACTTCTTGTTCGGAGGACCCAATCGTCCCCTTTGCCGCTTTTACCAGCGAAGGTCCGTTGCCGAATACCGGGATTGATTGCCAGGCCAACATTGGCTCCTACGACCCCAACGATAAATCAGGGGCTCCACTGGGGCTGACGAATAATAATGTAGTTCCCGAGGAAGTTCGTCTAAACTACCGCATCCGCTTTCAGAACACCGGTACGGATACCGCATTCACCGTCGTTGTTATCGACACTTTACCGCTGAGCCTCGACCCCGCCACCTTCACGATGGGTGCTTACAGCCATCCCTGCACCTGGACCCTGGAAGGCGAGCGTACCCTTAAAGTTACCTTCGACAACATAATGCTCCCCGACAGTAACGTCAACGAGCCCGCCTCCAACGGCTTCTTCAGGTTCAACATTACCGCCCGGCCCGGGCTGCCCCTGGGCACCGAAGTGATAAATGAAGCGGATATTTACTTTGATTTCAACGAACCAATTCGGACGAACCAGACCTTCCACGTTATTGATCGGCTCAAGTCCAAATCCACGGCCGTGGAGGAACCCGCTTTAGGAAACGACGCATTACTCGTTTATCCTCAACCTGCGGGTGATTGGCTAAATGTAGCGTTGAAAAACGGAGATTGGCTATCTGGCGATTGGGTGATCTACGGTGCCGACGGACGACTGATAAGGGGAGGAACCACCCATGGTGACACCCAAAAAATCAATCTCAACGGTTGTTCTCCCGGTTTATACGTGCTGGTGCTTCGAGATTATAGTAAAAGATTGCTCGGTCGAAAACGGTTTATCGTGCATTAAGAGCATGAACTGGTTTAGGTTTTCTGAGCTGACCGCTCCGCAGCCCTGATGGTTACTGGCTAGGCGTGAAAACCGAAGTTTAGCCGTAGCTACCACGAGTAGCCGCGGAGCGAAATGAGGATTTTCGCAACGACGCCAGTAATCATCAGCGCGCGGATAAGGTCGCGAACAAAAACCCTAAACCAGTTCCGTGTCTAAAAGCACGTCTGAGGCTAAACAGTATCCTATTTACCTGAGTATATTAGATCGGGGCGTGATCTTTAGGTCACGCCCTTTTTTCATTGGGAGTTGTAGCGGCAACTAATTGGATGGAGTCCCAAGTGTTTCCAGCAGCCACGTGCGTTCCGTCAGGATCGGCTCTTCAGTAATTGCCTTTTCCAGCAAAGCCTGTTCATCGGGGCGGGGCCGCAGGTGCAATATTTTCTTTAAAAAGGCAATGAAATTAGCATAGTTTTTATGGTGATAGCTGTCTCCTTTTCGCCGTAAAAAAATGTGCATTTTATCAAGGTGAGCATCAAGCAGATCCAGCGCACCAGTTTCATGGTAGATTTTTGCGCGGAGGGTATCCAGGGTAAGCGTGAAGAGGGTATCATTGGAGGTGACGTACCGCAGTTCTTCCAGTGCCTTGTCCGGGTTGCCCATCGCGTGTGCCATTTTGGCCAGGTTGTACTGCAGTAAGGCTTCGCGTTGCCCAGCGGGCAGGGAGGGGGCGTAGGAATGGATAAAATCCCGGGCCCAGTCAAAATCTTTAATTTTCAGGCTCAGGGCTACCGCGTTGCGGTAGGTGAAAGAAGTGAGTCGGCCATTCTCCAGCAGAGAGCCATTGTTGAGTCCTTCCCGGTACAGCCGAAGCGCTTCCCGGGCCATGGCCTGGTCCCCCTGGTTCGTTTGGCGAATACAATAATTAATACCCAGCAAGTAGAGATCACGTACTTCTTCATCTGAAAGTGACGGAGGCAGATCAGGCAATAATTCCTGAAAAGCCTTGAAGTGACTGGCTCCGTCCGGGCTACCCAAAAAATGGTAGATGTGGAAGTAGACACCGATGACCGGATCTTGGGTAAGTTTTCTCCCCTCCAAATAACTCAGCACTTCGGACAATAGTCCCATATCGTAGTTTACCTTAAACACATTCTCGTGGCTGCGCATCAGGCAGACCTGACGGAGCTTCTTGTGGAGGTAGTCCCGGTCCAGGTGGTCATTAATGACCTGGAGGTTATTGGTTTCTGTCCGGCTGGTCCGTTGGGTGGTAGCATAAATAATGGATTCCAGCTCGTAAGCAGTGCCCGCGCTCAGGTCTTGCTTTTGTAATCTTCGGCGTAGTCGGTCCCGATGGCGCGGGAGGTTCCTCCGGTCAAATTCCCGGATGAGTGGTAATTCGTCATTTTTTTTTGCCCAAAGACGTTCCAGTAAAAAAGCTCCTGCCTCTGCATACAACCAGCTACCTAATTGATTAACCTGTTGTTGGCTGAAGGGCTTATCGGGATAAAGCTTATGGCTGATGCTTTCGGCGGAGGGAATTGTCCGATGACAAAGCAACCCAGCCAATTTTACCACGTCTTTCCTTACAGACCGCTCCGGTCGGGCAAGGAAGGTGAGAAATTCCCGAAGCTCTTCCTTTGAGAATGTTGCCAATAAAGTAGCGACCAAGCTATTTTCCATTGGTAGCAAGATAGCAAATCCTACCTCAGGCAACGGGCATTTTTTACGCTTTCTAACCTTCCTTGCACCTGCGGCAGCGCCCACTGAAATGCTAAAAAAGAGGCCAAATGAACGGGCGGTCAAACGTTAAATACTAATCCATTAGTTGCAATACTAATCTATTAGTATTATGTTTGTACTAACACATTAGTAGTTAACCTTTCCTCCCAGCCAAATACCAATGAAAACAGTTCTTCAAATCTTATTAATATTGTTCTCTCCTTTGCTGTTGTCCGGACAGTTAGAACAAGAGATTGATGACTACCTAGCCCAAGTCAATGAAACAAATGAAATTCCAGGAAGCGCCATCGCCATTCTAAAAGGGGATGAGGTGATTTATGAAAAGTACTTCGGCATGGCCGAGTTAGATCACCAAGTACCCGTATCTGAAAAGACGTTATTTCGGGTGTACTCTTCCACCAAGTTATTAACTTCTGTAGCTATTTTCCAGTTAGTAGATGCCGGGAAAATTTCTGTAGGAGATCAAATAGGGGATCATCTTAATGATCTCCCGGATGCCTGGAATAAAATAGCTATTCGAGATTTACTCTCTCATGCTTCCGGTTTACCCGATTTAAGGGACCTACAGCCTGAAATGACCGCGACTGAAATTTTAGAAAAATTAGGCGCTCTTCCCCTTTCTTTCCCTCCCGGAGATCACTATCAATACAACCAAACGAATTACTGGTTACTATCTCGTATCATTGAAGTTCATTCGGATAAAAACTTTGGTAACTTCGTAATCGACGGTCAGTTCGGCGGTGATAATTCCGGGCTTGTCTTTTCCTCCAACGCGCTCGAAGTCATTCCTCATCGTACGGGTGCGCATTGGCGGACACCGACTGGCTGGGTACGCTCTGGTGACAATAATGGTCGTTGGGGTCATGCTGCCAACGGTATGGCCATCAATATGCCAACCCTTATCGGCTGGGCCAAACGCCTAAACCAAGGTAAGCTGCTTAGTAAGAAGGCCACCACAGAAATGACCTCTCCATATTTTTACACCAATTCTTTAGACGAGTTCCTACACGGATGGGGTGTTTACCACACCAATAAGGTAACTTCTCGTGGTTTTACCGGTGGCTTGGTGAGCGGTGTTCGCTTTTTTCCTGAACAGGACCTTACCATTCTCTTTATGAGTAATGGTTTTAGGTATTTCCCACTCCATAATCGTGTCATAGACCGATTAGCTGGGATGGTTGATAAGACCTTGTTTGATGAAGACAAGGTTGCGCTTCATGAGTTAGCAAACCTGCTCCTTAGCGTGGATACAGAAGCAGCTTTAACCGAATTTTCGACCTGGCGCAAGCAACACCCTAACGTGTTAATAGAAGGTGACCTAAACAGCATCGGTTATGCCGTAGCCAGGGACGGTAGGGTTGAAGATGCCATCAAGATATTCCAACTCAACACCGAGGAATATCCTGATGCCTGGAACGTGTGGGACAGTTTAGGAGAAGGCTACGAAATGGCTGGAGACCATAAAAAAGCACTTAAATACTACACCCGTTCGGTAAAAATCAACCCGGACAACCAGCACGGTATTGACAAAATCAAACTACTCAAAAAGTAATTCTACCATGAAAAAATTAGCTAAACGCGAAGCCCAGATAATGCAAGTCATCTGGCAATTGGAAAAGGCCTTCATTAAGGAAATCGTAGAAGCGCTGCCTGAGCCCCGCCCGCATTACAATTCCGTTTCTACTATGGTAAAGCTTCTTAAGAAAAAGGGGTTTGTCGAAGATGAAAAAATGGGTAATGCCTATCGCTACTATGCCGTCGTGCAAAAGGAAGACTACCAGGTGGGTGTAGTAGACGAAGTCGTCAAAGGCTTTTTTGATGACTCCCCGATGAAGCTCGTTAACTACTTCGCGAAGAAACAAGAACTGGATGCTGCCGACCTCGAACGCCTCCTCAAAATGATTAAAGACCAGCAATCATGATGTACCTCATTCACACCGGACTATTGCTTGGCGGCTGTTTCCTGTACTACTGGTTACTGCTGCGCAACGAAACTCACTTCTCCCTTAATCGCTGGATATTGCTAGCTTGTCTGGGCGGTTCTTTACTGTTGCCCTTAATTACTGTCCCTGCCGGTTGGTCTTTGCGGGAAGCCCTGACGGACAATACTACCGTCGTCCTCACCAACCACGAAGCGGCCACCGCAACAACGATGACCAACCCCACAATGACGCTAAGCCCTGCCCCTTCGCCAGAAACCGGGAAACAAGCATCGGAGTTGGCAATACCCGAGGTGCCCACATTGAGTCAGCCCTCCTCCTCTGTTTCAAAAAATACTCCTACTGAAGCAACAACGGCTATCTCGGGTTCGCCATCAGCCTCCATCAATTGGTTTCGCTTATTGTGGTGGCTGTACCTCGGTGGGGTGGCTGTTTTTGGTTTGCATTTCCTTGTCCAACTTGGCTACCTCATTATCAAAGTACTGCGCCACCCTGGTTTTGACGCAGGCGGTTTTCACCTGGTTGAATTAGAAGAAGACGCCGCTCCATATTCCTTCTGGAACCGCGTATTTCTTAACCCGAACCGCTACGACCCTGACACTTACCACCAGATTGTACAACACGAAGCCGTACACGTTCGCCAACGACACAGCGTAGACCTGATGATTGCCGAGCTGCTCATCATTTTCCAATGGTTTAACCCCTTTGCCTGGCTCTACCGCAAGGCCATCGAAAATAATTTAGAATTCCTGACTGATGCCGAAGTGCTCCGGCAGGGAGAGAACCCCGTTGATTATCAGTTGAGCCTCGTTAAAGTGGCTGCCCCCAATTATCCCCTTGGTCTTACGACCTCCTATAACCAAAGCCTTCTTGAAAAACGTATTGCCATGATGAAAACTAAAAAATCTTCCCTTGCCTCTGGCTGGAAATACCTCACTATCCTTCCTTTACTGTTACTCTCCATGCTGCAGTTCAATGCAGTAGCCCAAGCGCCAGTAGCACCGGTTTCTCCTGCAGTTGTAGCCAACCCCGTACCCGCCGTTGCCCCAAATCCGGCCCCTGCACCGACTGCGGCCGTTGCACCTGCGGCCGCGCCTGCTGAACTAGCTACTTCTGGGTTTAATGCAGAAGCAACATCAATGCCCATACCGGTCAACGCATCAGCAGAAATACCAACGATCGATTTAGATATGACTACCATACCGGAACCCTCGCCGGTTGTCGTTCCAGACATGGCCATCCCGAATGAAGAACTTGAAGTAGCCCGCCGTAGCTGGACAGCAGAAATTGAAGGAGATGAGATCTGTTTCACCTTCATCGTAGCCGACGGTAACCGCCGCCACCTTTCCACGAGCGACCGTTGTTTTCCACGCGCTCTGTTCGGCACATTGCCGACCGGTCAGATGGGAGAGTTCTCTCTTAAGCGGGAGTCCGGCACGATTCTATTCAATGGCGTTTTCGACGGAAACGAAGGCATCGGTAACTTCACCTACACTCCAGCTCCGGCGTTCGAGACAATGCTTGCGGGGGAAGGCTTCGAATACGAAGACCTTGAATTAATGCACTTCTTCTTTGTTGACTTTACGCAAAGCTATCTCACTTACCTCAAGCGGGAAGGATTCAACCCCACCGAGCGGCAACTCTTCAAACTGGCCGTTTTCGGTTTCAGTGAAGAGAACTTCAAAAAGACGCTTGCCGAATACAATACTGCCGGCTATAGGAGCCCAGTCCTTAAGGAAATGATTGAACTACGCATTCATGGCGTAGACGGTGATTACATCAACGAAATCTCCAGTGCAGGATACGATGACCTGAGCCTGAATGACATAAAGAAAGCCCGCATACACGGCCTGAGTGCAAATTTCGTCAACGATATGGCAAAAGCCGGATTCCAGAATCTTCAATTCGAAGAGGTCATAAAGATGGCCATCCATGGAATTGACAGCGAGTACGTACAGGAGCTGGCGGACCTCGGCTACAGCGGCTTACCCGCAGAAGAAGTAGTTCGGGCCAAGATTCATGGCGTCAGCACTCAAGGATTAGCCGACTTGAAGAAAGTAGGATTTACCAATCTGACCTTAAAAGAAGCGCGCGACGCGCGCATTCATGGCGTTGATGCAGAATACGTTCGGGAACTCGCAGATCTCGGTTATACGGAATTGGACCTCGATGAAATCGTAAAGGCCAAAATCCACGGCGTCAGCGAACGTAAAATTGGTGACTTGCGCAAAGTGGGCCTGAAAAACCTGAGCCTAAAGCAAGCGCGCGATGCCGCCATTCATGGCGTCAATGCAGAATACGTTCGGGAACTTGCTGACCTGGGGTATGAGCCAGAGAGTATTGAGGAGGTAATTAAAGCCAAAATCCACGGTGTCAGTGAACGCAAAATCGGCGACTTGCGCAAAGTTGGTCTGGAAAACCTGAGTCTAAAGCAAGCGCGCGATGCTGCCATTCATGGCGTCAATGCAGCGTATGTCCGGGAACTTGCCGACCTGGGGTATGAACCAGAGAACATTGAAGAGGTAATTAAAGCCAAAATCCATGGTGTCAGCGAACGTAAAATCGGCGATCTTCAAAAAGCTGGCCTGACAAACCTAACCTTAAAGCAAGCCCGCGATGCTTCCATCCACGGGGTAAATTCCGATCAGGTACAGGAATTACGAGACATGGGATATACCGATCTTGATTTTGACGACTTTGTCAAAGCGCGGATTCATGGTATCAGCCCACGCTTCGTTCGTTCCTACGCCGATGTCGGATTCGGACAAATTCCTTTCCGTGATCTGATGAAGCTAAAAATCCATAACGTCTCTCCTGACTTCATCAAGAAGTACAAGCGGGACGGCGATGATATTGAAGATTTGATTAGTGATAAAGTCCGGGGTCGTTACCGGGACTAAATGATAAGATTTTGTTGAGTATAGGGTGCGAGCGGAAAGGCGATTTCCGTTCGCACTTTTGTTTTTAGTCCCTCCTTTCTTTAGCACGTTTACGAAATAACAGTAGGCTGACATCCCTCCCTCAGAAAGGGCGTTTCTTTGCCATCGTTTAATCGTACAATTAACTATGCGCTTTTCTTTCCTGTTTCTCCTGTCTTCCTTTTTCTTCTTCACCGGCTGTGAAGATACTGGCCATGCCTCGGTCGAAAAGGACGGCCAACCAGATTTTTACCGTCGGCACGCCCAGGATAAGGCGACAGGTGAATACCTGAAAGACTCCCTGACTTACCCCGGCAATCAGCCCGTTGACCCCGTAACCGGGGAAATTGATCCACAACCGGTACCCGACTGGGAATACGTAGACCAAATGAATCGTCCGTTTGGGAATAAGGACCTCCTCGGCAAAGTGTACGTTGCAGAATTTTTCTTCACTTCATGCCCCACCATTTGTCCGAAAGTAAAACAACAAATGCTGCGCCTGGAAAAAGAATTCGCCGACGAACCTGATTTCGCGCTGGTTTCTTTCACCGTAGATCCGAAACGAGATACACCTGAACGAATGAAACAATATGCCGAAAACCTCGAGATTCTGGACATGGACCGTTGGCGCTTCATTTACGGTGACAAATTTGAAATTGCTGAACTCGACCAGTACTATCTCAGCATTGCAGAGGAGGATGCAAGTGCTCCCGGTGGGTTTAATCATAGTGGATATATAGTCTTGGTAGATCGCCAAGGCTATGTTCGCTCCTATGCCAGCGGACTGGACGCCGTAGAGGTAGATTACCTGATGGACGACATTAAACTACTCCTTAACAAGTGATAAAGCGTTAAAAAACGCCCATAAATAGGAAAAAACAAGGGACGGACCTATCTTTCATGTGCAGCTCGGTAATTGAACCGGTTAGTCTGTTTTTTCATGAGAGACAATTAAACCAACGGCGTCGGCCCCGATAGGGCTGGCGCCTTTTTTATAGGTGCTTAATTTCTCGTTGGAGGTTTTCCCTTGCGGTACCCTCCCAGCTTTCCCGAAAAAAGGAATGGTAGTAGATATTTGGTCGCTCAATAAAGTGACGCAATGCTTTTTTACGCCCCGGACGATAAACAAACCCCGGGTATAAGGCGAATTCTTTTCTGATGGCCCGGGTATAGGCGTCGTAGCCTTCGGCCGGGCGGGCCAAAACCGCCAGGTCGAGATCGACAAGCAGCCCTTCATCATCGTTTTGAGACTCGTGGGTCTTTGTTGCCATGATCAGGTCATGGCAATAACTTTGTTTATCAGCATCTACTCCAGCAGTCTTCAGGGCAGCAACGGCCATGTCTGCGCTGCGTAGTTCATTATCTTTACGGCCCGCGCGATAAACAATATCGTGGTAAATAAGGGCGATGCCAAAGATGGGCGGGGCCGCAGGTTCAAGGTGAGTTGGTACACACTGGTAATGGCCCAGCATTTCAGTTAAATGGTCGAGGTTATGATAGGCACGGCCAGCGTAGGCATGGGCAATGTTGGGCCAGGCAGACTTGGCTTTGGGGTTGATGGCCTTGAGGCAATCTTCGTAATAAGTCTGGAGCATAATTTTTCATTGATCCGATGCTAAGTTACTTCTGCTGTCTAAAAAACCTTTCCCTGCACCTGCGGCCGCGCCCAGGCTTTCTATTTATTCCGCTAATTATTTCATCTTTATTCGCCAACAGACGTTACTCCAAAGATGGCGCAAAAAGACGACTCCAAAAAGTTTGACCTCGACACCCTAATGCGGGTGCTCGCCCTGGCCTTACCCTACAAAAAAGTAACGGCCATTGCGGTGCTCCTCGCCGTGCTGCTGGCCCCTCTGGCCATTGCCCGGCCCCGCCTGATCCAGAAGATGATCGATGACTACGTATTCGTCGGCGATACCGAAGGGCTGACCTTCTGGGCCCTGGTCATAGCTGGCCTCCTGATCGTTGAAGCCCTATGTCGTTATGCTTTCATTTACAGCTCCAACTGGTTAGGCCAGTCCATCATCCGTGACCTGCGGGTACGGGTATTCAGCCACATCAATAGCCTCCGGCTGAGTTATTTTGACAAGACCCCCATCGGGACGTCCACAACGCGCACCATCAGCGACATTCAGAGTATCAACAGCGTTTTTTCCGAAGGCATCATTACCATCCTGGCCGATCTTCTCTCGATCATCGCCGTGCTGGCCATCATGATCTCCACCAGCTGGCGGCTGACCCTGATATGCCTCACCACCATGCCATTCCTGATGCTGGCCAGTTATATTTTCAAAGAGGCGGTCAAAAAATCTTACCAACAGGTCCGGACCCAGATTCAGAAAATGAATGCCTTCCTGCAAGAGCGCATTACCGGCATGCGAATCGTCCAGTTCTTCAATGCCGAAAAACAGGAACGGGAATCCTTTGCTGAAATAAACGGCGGGCTGCGCAAAGCCAACATCAACGCCATCCTCTACTATGCCATCTTCTTTCCGACCGTCGACCTCATTGCCGCCGCGTCTCTGGCGCTGATGGTTTGGTGGGGCGCGCAGGATGTGGCCCGTGCCGGCGGCGTTACCCTCGGCGCCCTGGTAGCCTTCCCCATCTACATCAATATGCTCTTCCGCCCGATTCGGGTGCTTGCCGACAAATTCAACACCCTGCAAATGGGACTGGTGGCTGCCGAACGTGTATTTGGGGTTCTGGACCGTACGGATCAGATCGAGAATACCGGCACCGTAGCGCCGGAAAGACTGGAAGGACACGTCAGTTTCAAAAACGTCTGGTTTGCCTACGTCGGTAATGACTGGATCCTGAAAGACCTAAGCTTCGAACTAAAAAAAGGCGAGACCCTCGCTATTGTGGGCAGCACTGGCTCCGGTAAAACCACGATTACAAACATCATCAACCGCTTCTACGAATACCAGAAGGGGGACATTTGTGTCGATGGCGTTCCACTGCGTGATTACGAAATGTACGCCCTTCGTAGCCGAATGGCTATGGTGCTTCAGGACGTATTCTTATTCACGGGGTCAGTACTTGACAACATCAGCCTTCGGGACCCGGAGATCACCCGGGAGGAAGTCATCGCTGCCGCTAAAATGATCGGTGCGCACGAATTCATCGAAAAGCTGCCCGGCGGCTACGACTACGACGTGCAGGAACGCGGCGCCACCCTGAGCATGGGCCAACGGCAATTGATCTCTTTTGTCCGTGCCCTGGTCTTCGACCCCGACATCCTGATCCTCGACGAAGCCACCTCCAGTGTTGATCCGGAGACGGAAGGCGTGATCCAACACGCCATCGAAAAGCTGATGGACGCCCGCACGAGCATCGTCATTGCCCACCGCCTCAGCACCATCCGGAACGCCAATAACATCATGGTACTAGAGAAGGGGGAGATCAAGGAAATTGGTCCGCACGACGAGCTGGTTGAGAAGGAAAATGGGCGGTACCGGGAGCTGTATGAGATGCAGTTTTTGGAGGCGGCGGAGTGACCGGTAGAGATTATATCAGCCCAAGTTGCTGGGGAGGGTAACTCTTACCATTTCCTAAACCTTTTAATAAGGCGGCTACTATCTACCTGTACGTCAATTTCATCTCCTGGTGAGACCATTATTAACTGCCTTAATGATTTAGGTATCAACACTCTCCCAAACTTGTCAATAGTAAGTGTCATCTTGCCATTATTTGCCAGTAAAGCGCAAGAAGTTGCCAAAAAGTTGCGCTATCCGTATTCCTCCAGTAGCATCATAAGGTCCGCTTTAGTATTAGCCTCCCCCGCCGGCTTATCTTCCCGCCAGCGGAGCATGCGCGGAAAGCGCAGGGCCACGCCCGATTTATGCCGGGTGGACTTACGGATCCCCTCGAATCCAATTTCAAAAACGTGAAAAGGCGTCACGCTGCGTACCGGCCCGAACTTGTCTACGGTGTTCTTCCGCACCCAGGCGGTGATTCGGTTGAACTCCTTGTCGGTTAAGCCCGAATAGGCCTTGGTGAAAGGCACCAGGGCATCCCCATCCCAAACGCCGAAGGTGAAATCGGTAAACAGGTTGGCCCGCCGGCCATGGCCCCGCTGGGCGTACATCATGACGGCGTCGATGGTAAGCGGGTCGATCTTCCACTTCCACCAGTCCCCCTTTTTGCGTCCTTGTCGGTAGGGGCTTACTTTTCGCTTTAGCATAAGCCCTTCGCTGAATTTTTCCCGGGCGGTTGCACGCTCGACGGCGAGTTCTTCCCAGCTTGTCCACGCCACTACCGGAGACAACTGAATGATACCTTGGGTATCATTTTCGGCGAGCAGTTTTTCCAGCAACTCCCGGCGTTCAGACATTGGGCGGGCACGGACGTCTTCTCCACCGATTTCCAGCAGGTCGTAGGCCATCAGGACAATCGGAGCTTCCTGCAACAATTTTTTGCTGACCTTCTTACGCCCGATCCGGGTTTGCAGCACATTGAAGCCCAGTGGTCGGCCCTCGCGAAAGGGGAGTATTTCTCCGTCGATCACCGTCCCGTCAGGAAGCAGATCAGCCAATGGGTGGTATTCGGGATATTTATCGGTCACCAGTTCCTCTCCCCGGCTCCAGACGAAGAGTTCGCCATCACGAACGATAAGTTGTCCGCGAATACCGTCCCACTTATGCTCGGCTTGCCATTCGGCGGGAGCACCCAAGTCGGCGGGTGCTCCCTCCAATTGGTAAGCCAAGTAAAAAGGGTAGGGCCGGCTGATGTTGTCGGTAGCCGATTCAGAATTAATCAGTTCGTCAAAGGTAGTGGTATCTGGTGTCCAGTTTCCCATTAGCCGGTGGGCGAGGTTGGTTTCTTTGATGCCGGTTGCCTGGCTGAGGGCGCGGGTCATCAGTTTTTGGCTGACGCCGACGCGGAACCCGCCGGTAATGAGCTTATTGAACAGGAAACGTTCGGTGGTCCCCAATTCCCGCCAGGCATCGGTCACGGTTTCGCGTTTACCCTCCTCGTCGTAGCTGGCCAGTTGTTGCACAACGCCGATCCACTCCGTCAGCGTGCGGTTGCCAATCCGGTCCGGAGGAGGTAGTACCAGGGCGATCGTCTCGGCCAGGTCACCGACCACGTGATAACTTTCCTCCAGTATCCAGGCGTCTATGCCGGCATAGCTGCCGGCCCAGGAACGAAGCAGCTTGGAGTTGACGGTGCGCTTTGGCCGACGATGGCTGAGCAGGGCCATGGTCCATAGTTTGTCCTGATCGGGTGCTTCGCGGAAGTAATTAGCCAGGGCCGCGACCTTGGCGTTGGTCTTGGTCGTACGATCTAGGGACTGGAAGAGCTGGGCGAAGCGACGCAAAGGGAAAATAGTTTTACGCTGGTTAAGCAAAAAACAACCGTCATTGGTTCAATAAAAGCGGTCTTTATCATGACAACGAGGCGGGGCCGCAGGTGCAAAGGTTGGTTTATGGCAGGGGCTTTGCGTTAAAACATTCCTTGCACCCTGCGGCCGCGCCTGAAAAATCGTACCTTATTCTGTTTTTTCATTTTCCTCCATCTCGGCCTGTTCTCCCCCATACTCCGTCTCCAATTCTACGGCATTCAAGCCTTGCTCCCGCAGGTATTTACTAAAGATAGCCGTATAGCCGTGGGTGACGTAGATGTTCTCGGCCTCCGTCAGCGAAATAGCCTCCAATAGGCCTGGCCAGTCACAATGATCGGACAAGACGAAACCTCGGTCAGCACCACGTCGGCGGCGCGCGCCCCGCAGCGTCATCCACCCGGAGGCGGCACCAAGGCTGATGGCGCCAAATTTTTTGATCCACGGTTGGCCGACGGAACCGGGGGTGGTGAGGACCAAATTTCCCGAAAAATCCTTTCTCTTAATGTCCTTAGTCACCCGAATCGTTTCAGGTAGTGAGATCCCTTGGCCACGGAAGACCTCGTTAGTATTCTCAATCGCGCCATGGGTATAGATGCGCCCGATGCTGGGGTCAAGGCCATGAAGAAGCCTTTGAGCTTTGCCTAAGGCATAGCCGGTAAGGACGGAGACTTTGCCCGCCGCCTGGTTCTCCCTCCACCATTCGTTGATGTCCGCAAAAACCACCTCCTGCGGTTGCCAGCGATAGACGGGTAGGCTAAAGGTTGATTCGGTGATGAAATGCTGGCATTTAACGGGTTCGTAGGCTTCACTGAGTCCATCATCCTCCAGTTTATAATCTCCGCTGGCAACCCAGACCTCTCCCTTATACTCGACCCTAATCTGCGCAGACCCGATGATGTGCCCTGCGGGATGAAAGCTAAATTTCACTCCATTGATGGTGGTTATTTCTCCGAAGTTTACGGTCTGCAGTCGGATGTCTCCCAACCGGTATTTGATCACTGGCCCGGCGGAATGGGTGGCCAGGTAGGCTTTGTTTCCCCAACGGGAATGATCAGCATGACCATGGGTAATCAGCGCACGATCAACGGGTTTCCATGGGTCGATATAAACATCGGCTCTGGGGCAGTAAATGCCACGATCTGTGAACTGTAATAACGGCATTATGGGGAGCTATAAATAGTTAGCGACGAAAGGGTAACGGTTGATTGCCATCAAGTGTTCCCCCGCAAGCTGCTTGAGCCATAAAATACAGTGGCCCGACACTTGCGCATCGAACCACTGGTTAATAGGGGAATGGTGTTTATCCCTAAGTTTGCCTTTAACGGCTATAATGGGGTTTTAGAAAAGAACTCGGATTCTTTTAAAATCACACGAATACAGTAATACAAATCACAACACACTTGTATAAGCGTGGGATTGTCCGAGTGTGACCTACTTGTTCTATCTTTTTTTTTAAAGCCCGCTTTTTCTTGCTCGGTACTTTCATTTCAAGACCGAAAACAAGAAACTTTCATTAAAAAAGCCTGCGATTCTCCTTTATTCTGGATTCTAATTCCAGCCGCCTCGCTTTCGCTACGGGCAGTACCTTATTGTCTTCCATGACAATTGAGCCTCCTCCCGTACGATCGATACGTTTAATAAACCGCAGGTTTACCAGCGCCGTATTGTGGCCGCGAATGAAGCTGTAACCTTTAAGGAGGTTCTCGTAGTACTTGAGGTTCTTAGAGACGACGAGTACCTCTCCCGAAACAAAATGGAAGTGGGTATAACTTCCGTCCGCCGTACAGTACATGATGTCTTTGATGTAGACCATTTCGTACCCCTGCTGCGTAGCCAGGGCTATCTTGTGCTGACCACGGTTAAAATCCTGAACGTGCATCATCATTTCCTCCATTGATAAATGGAGCGATTTTTGTCCGATGCGGCTTGTAGCGTTCGTCACTGCATTTCTCAGCTTCTCAATTTCAATTGGCTTAAGCAGGTAATCAACGGCCATAAACTCAAATGCCTTTAGGGCAAAGTGATCGTGGGCAGTGACAAAAATCATCTCAAAATTGATGCTGTCCAGACGGTTAAGTAAGGTAAATGCCGTTTCAGCACCCAACTGAATATCAAGAAAGACCAACTCTGGTCGTTTCCCTTTAATCAGGTTTTCAGCTTCCCTAAGATTGGAAGCAATACCTATAATTTCTACCTCGGGGCAAAACTCCTTAAGTAAGATATTAATGTTTTCCCTACCATTTGCTTCATCATCAACAATGATAGATTTGATGTTCTGAGGTGTCATAAGATTCGGTTGTTTTCAGCTCGAAAAGGCAAATAAATACATACACTGGTTCCGACAGCCTCGCCATTATCATAATGGTCCAAGACTTCAATTCTGGCACTTTCATACCCCATGCTCCGAAGGAACTCCAATCGTTCTTCATTGTTAATGGAGGCTATTGAGAGGTGTATATTTCCCTCTCGCTTAGAAATTTCATTCGCGGCAACACGCCCTCGTCCATTATCACGAACTTGACACTTTATTCCATCCCGGTAAGGGTTCAGGGAAACGGTAAGTTCCCCTTGTCGCTCCAAGCCAGAGATACCGTGGATGATTGCATTTTCAACGACTGGTTGAATCATCATACTTGGTATTTCACTATTGATATTCAATAGACTATCGTCAACTTCAAGTTTGTAAACAAAGGCTTCACGAAAACGCATTTTTTCCAGGTGCAGGTAGGTCTTTATAAGGTCTATTTCCCGATCCAATTCAATATGCGTCTCTGTAGACGTACGGGTAATGATCCGGAGTAGAGCAGCAAATTTGCCTAAATAACTGTAAGCTTCCATCTTCTCCGACCTAAGGACGTAGTTCTGAATACCCGTCATAGCGTTGTAGATGAAGTGTGGGTTCATCTGCGATTGCAGTACTTGTAACTTCGTCTCCGCAATGATCTTTTTTTGGTCGGCCATTTTGATTTGGTTGCGAAAATAGACGAATGCGAAGCTTCCGCCAATACCAAGCAGTATTCCAACGCCCCAATACAGTCGATTTAAGTAAGTTCTTCTTCTTTTAACTTCTTCCTGCTGAAGGCGCTCAATTTCCCAGTCTTTTTCGTTAAGTGCCTGTTGTGTCTTCAACTTCTCCAGCTCCTGTTGTTTTTCGATTCCAAACTGGTTTTTATCAACTTCATGGTATTTTCTAAATGCCTTGAATGCCGCTTGGTAATCCCCCTCCAATTCGTAGAATTCAGTCCAGCTTTTTTCACAAAAGGACTTTCCAAAGCCAAAATCCAACCGTTCGGCCTGCCCACAACCTTTTTCTAATGAGAGTAGTGCATTGAAATAGTCTTTCTTCCCTATGTAAGCTTCGTACAAGTTAAAGTTCAGCACACAGGAAGCCATTGATATGGCTTCAGTCTTTATACTTTGCTCTCCCGTAAGTTCGGCAATTGCCTGATCGTATTGCTTGGATTCAATTAAAAAGT
Source organism: Lewinella sp. (assembly GCA_045110355.1). Taxonomy (GTDB): domain Bacteria; phylum Bacteroidota; class Bacteroidia; order Chitinophagales; family Saprospiraceae; genus Neolewinella. The sequence goes on from JBGCFZ010000216.1 coordinate 20,561, forward strand.
AGGTGTAATTAAGTTTTCCTAAAGCTTCTATTTTGTAAAACTCATTCTCCCGGGCCATAAGTAGTGCCTCCTTCATGATGATCATGGCAGTATCCTGTTGTTCCAACAAGGAATAATACCCAGACAGTGCCATCTTCCCCACACAATTTATTCCAGGATCTTTCAACCGTTTCCCTATCTCTATTGCCTTGAAAAGATACTCTTTACCCCTTTCTACGTCGCTTGCATTAAAAAAAATACGGCACAATCCACCCAGTGCCCACCCCATAGCCAATGAGTCTCCAGCCTCCTGAGCCAAATTTAGTGCCTGTTGCTGGTGAGCAAGGGATATTGGATATCTACCGATTGCATAGTTTATTCGACCAATTCCTGACAGCACTCTTGCAGCCTCCGACAGTTTTCCCGCCTTTTTTAAATCATTAAATATGTACTGACCACAGTACAAAATAGTGTCCGACGACAAGAAGGCCGGTTCCCAAATTCCCTTATCATCAAACCAGGTCTCCAACTCCCATAAAGCAGGCTCAGAAAGCAATAATGGCCTTAGTACACTCAATAAAGAGTCAGGATTTTTTAAACCGGATAGAATGGGATCATCCATACCCACAACGATTCTTTCCACTTCGGTGCTATTATCGCCACCATTGGCTACCACCATTCCTCCCTCATTCTTGCATGAAACAAGACAAATGAAGAGTAGGCAAGACAGGCCAATCCCGGTTATTTTGCTAAGGTTTAATTTCATGTAGAACAGTGGAGACAGTGCATAGTTAATGATTCTAAAAGTAAGAAAGGTCACAAAAACGACCGTTTCCTTACCAAAAATACTTGTTTTAGTCTAAAAACAGGCCATGAGTGAATTCAAATACTGTCTCTATGAATCGCCTATAATACAGATAAAATAGTATCTCCATATTTACATCGCATTAAGTTTAACAACAATGCTGTTTTTTTGAATTTCACTATGAACAGTGTTTAAATATGAGAGACATTTTGACACACTCAGTGGCAATCCTCCTACGGAAGGTTGCCACTGTTTTTTTTGTCCACCTTGTAAAACCAGGCTTAAGCTAAAGCTTTGCTTCCAGAAAATCTCGCAAAATAACTTCTCCAACTAAGGCTGACTTCTCTGGATGAAACTGAGCCGCGAAGAAGTTGTCTCTCCTCAACATGGCCGCATAGGTAATACCGCAGTAGGTTGTTGTCGCAATTGTGTGCGGACCAGGCTCTACGTAATAACTGTGCACGTAGTAGCAATAATCGTCGTCTACTCCTTCACTTACCCAATCATTGTTCTCCGTCAGCTTTACCTTATTCCACCCCATGTGAGGGACTTTGTCACCATTGGTAGGTCGAAATAATTTTACTTTTTCAGGGAAGACCCCAATGCAGGGAACATCTCCTTCTTCACTATGACTGCACAGGAGTTGCATCCCCACACAAATACCAAAGACCGGTTGCTTTAGTGAACGAATAAGCTCTGCCAGCCCCGTCTTATTGAGGTACTTCATCGTAGACGCAGCGGCCCCTACACCGGGGAAGATAACCTTGTCCGCGTTTCGGATTGTCTCATGATCATCCGTCAGGATGTATTCAACGCCAATGCGTTCCAACGCATAAAGTACTGATCGGATGTTACCAGCGTTGTAATTAATTACGGCTACCATAGTAGGGGAGGAAAGAATTAAGGGAGGAAAGGATTAAAGGGAGGAAAGGAACTGTAAAGACAAAAAGTTACCCTTTTCGCCCTCCTTTACACTAAAGCATACCTTTAGTGCTGGGCAGTCTCATATTATCTGCATCCCGTCGTTTGGCAGCTTTAATCGCTTTTGCCAACGCTTTGAAGGTAGCTTCAATCATGTGGTGCTCGTTTTGTCCTACAGCTTTAATGGCCAGGTTACATTTAGCACCATCGCTGAAGGACTTGAAGAAATGATGGAACATCTCGGTTGGCATGTCTCCGATTTTCTCTCGCTTGTAGGTGCAATCCCAAACTAACCATGGCCGACCGCCGAAGTCAAGGCGGACATCAACTACGGATTCGTCCATCACCAGGTTAAAACCATACCGTTCGATGCCCAACTTATCACCCAGTGCCTGGCCAAAAGCCTCGCCCAGGGCAATAGCCGTATCCTCGATGGTATGGTGCTCATCAATATGAAGATCTCCGTCCACCTTCACCTTCAGGTCACAACCGGAATGACGGCCCAACTGATCAAGCATATGGTCGAAGAAGCCCAGGCCGGTAGCCATAGCTGTTTTCCCCGTACCGTCCAGGTCAAGATCTATTCTGATGTCAGTTTCTTTCGTGGCCCGGTGAATACTGGCAGTACGGCGCTCCAGGCGCAACAGGCGATAAATAGCTTCCCATTCGGTGGTCCGCAAAGCAATGGTCTCTTCCAGACTCGTCAATTGATCAGCGGCCAGTTCTTCTGCGCCAAGTTCGGGGTCCGTAGCGATCCAGATGCCGCGTGCCCCCATATTCTTAGCCAGTTGAATATCCGTCAGCCGATCACCTACCACGTAGCTTTTAGCCAGATCAAAATCCCCTGTCATGTAATGCTCCACCAGCGCTGTCCCTGGTTTCCGGGTAGGTTGGTTATCGGCGGCAAAGGTCCGGTCAATAACCTGCTCCGAAAAGATAATTCCTTCAGCTTCCAGCGCCCGCAGCATAGCGTTGTGAGTAGGCCAGAAGTTTTCTTCCGGGTAACTCTCTGTTCCAAGCCCATCCTGGTTGGTGACCATCACCAACTCGTAGTCTAACTCACGGACGATCCGGCCTAACCATCGGAATACGCCGGGATAGAAGTTGAGCTTATCGATGTGGTCTACCTGATAATCGGCTGGCTCAAGAATGAGGGTACCATCGCGGTCGAGGAAAAGAACTTTTTTCATACAGTATTAACTGACCTGAGCCAGTGTGTTTATTGGGGCGGGAACGCAGGATGCAAAGAAAGGAGTTATAAGGAGCAATGCACCCACTAAGTTCAATAATTCAATACGGTTACAGCATCCGCAGCGCTTCTAATAACCGATCGTTCTCGTCCTTCAGTCCAGCAGTTATCCGCAAACAGTTCGTGGCATTAGGCTGGTAACTCTGATTACGTACTACGATCGCATGATCCAGTAAGTGCTGATATACTTTGTCTGAATCCTTGAAACGAACCAGCAGGAAGTTGGTTACTGAGGGGAAAATATAGTCTACACAATCGAGCTTAGGAAGCTCGGTTTCCAATCGCTTGCGTTCTGCGATTAAGGTATTGACCTTTGCTTGCATCTCCTTCGGCTTGCGCAGTGCTTCCAGGGCAACCTCCGTGGTCAGCACATTGATGTTGTAAGGCATTTTGATGGTATTCAACATCCGGATGATGAACGGAGAGGCGAAAGCGGCTCCGCATCGGATGCCGGCCATCCCCCAGCCTTTACTAAGGGTTTGGGTAATGATCAGATTCGGAAACTCATCCAGGCGGGAGAGGAAACTCAGCTCCGGGACAAAATCAATATAAGCCTCATCGAGGACCACGATGCCGGGGAAGGTTTCGATCAGATCTTCAAGAACTGCGCTGTCCATGGCGTTCCCACTGGGATTATTCGGGCTGCACAGCCAAAGAATCTTGCTGCGACTGTCCCAGCTAGCTTTGAGTTCAGCGACGGGAATCGTAAAGTCCGGTGCCAGATTGGTGGCGCGGAATTCGGCACCTGCAATCCCGGCAGCTACTTTGTACATCCCGAAGGTGGGGGGCAGGGCGTGTACCGCATCTCCGACGTTACAGAAGATGCGAGTGATCTGATCCACCAGTTCATCGGAGCCGTTACCGAAGACGATCTGGTCGGGGTTGAAGTTTTTGAACGCGCCCAGTGCTTGGCGCAACTCGGTCGAAGACGGATCGGGATAGCGGTTGCGGCCGGTCGGCCAGGGGCTTTCGTTGGCGTCTAGTAATACGTCGGCCCTGCCTTTGAATTCCGAGCGGGCGCTGGAGTAGGCTTTCAGGGTGAGGAGGTTGGGGCGGACTAGTTGGGTGATGTCTATGTTGGCCATGATGGGTTGGGGGATGTGGCTTCCGGGATTGGGCTCGATACTGCATATCCGAGGGTATACATCCTCAGACTATGCTCGATGCAGCGTATCTGGGGCTGTACATCCTCAGGCTATGCTCGATGCAGCGTATCTGGGGTGTACATCCCCGGACTATGCTCGATGCAGCGTATCCGGAGCTGTGTCCCCCCGGACTACACTCGATGCTTCGCATCTTGCTTCGTCCGGGGTTAAAATGATTAGATCCCTCCGGGATCTGTGATGATTAAAATTGAAGTCGTTGGTGGGGTCACGACTTTCCTTTATCCACCAGTACTTTGGCGAAAAACTCCGGACGGCCCGTAGGCTCATTTTCTTCTCTGAAGTTGATCATGTTATTTTAATTTTTTTCGGGCGCGGACGCTGGTGCAAAGATGGTTGTTTAGGAGCAATGGCTCTAGCCATTTGCCTTTAAATTCTCCAACCGTAATGTCACCGCCCGGGCATGCCCCACCAATTCCTCAGCCTCAGCCATAGTTTCCACCGCCGGCCCAAGGCTTTTCAGCCCGGCGGCAGTCAGCTCCTGAAAGGTGATTTTGGTGACGAAGCTGTCGAGGCTCACCCCGGAATAATTCCGGGCATAGCCATAAGTCGGCAGCGTATGGTTAGTGCCAGAGGCGTAGTCTCCCACCGATTCCGGGGTGTAGTACCCCAGGAAGACGGAGCCAGCATTTTGAACGTCGGCCGCGAACAACCGTGGAGCTTCCATACTCAAAATCAGGTGTTCGGGGGCGTAGGCGTTAATGTAGTCTAGTTGGTCTTGCTGATCAGAGAAGACGAGGATCAGGCTGTTGGCGATGGAGGCTCCGGCCATTTCCTTACGCGGCAGTTCGGCCAACTGACGTTCCACCTCGGCTTGCACTTCCCTTGCTTGCTCTTCTGTGGCTACCACCAAGACGACCTGGCTATCCGCCCCGTGCTCCGCCTGAGCGAGTAGATCTGCGGCTACCCAGGCAGCCTTTGCACCTGCGTCCGCGCCCACCAAAACTTCTGAGGGCCCTGCCGGCATATCTATCGCCAGTCCATCCAGCTGCGCCAGTTGTTTGGCCACAGTTACGTAAGCATTACCCGGGCCAAAGAGTTTGTACACCGCTGGTACACTTTCCGTACCATAGGCCATGGCGGCAATGGCCTGAGCCCCACCCAGCCGAAATACTTTCGTCACCCCACATAGCGATGCCGCATAAAGCACTGCCGGGTGAATTTCCTCGGTCTCCCGGTTTGGTGGCGAGCAAAGAACCACTTCTTCGCATCCGGCAATTTTAGCCGGCACCGCCAACATCAATACCGTGCTGAACAACGGTGCCGTTCCGCCGGGGATGTACAAACCGACCTTGTCGATGCCCCGGGATTCCCTCCAGCAGGTCACTCCGGGCATCGTCTCTATTTCCGTCACCTTTGTTTGCTGCGAGAGGTGAAAAGTTTCGATATTACGTTTAGCTGTCTGGATGGCTGTGCGTAGTTCCGGCGTCAGCTGATCCCCGGCAGCCGCAATTGTTGCCGCATCAACGGCCAGATCAGCCAAATTCACCTTATCAAAACGAGCCGTAAAGTCCCGAAGGGCAGCGTCTCCATCGGTTTTGACCGATTGCATGATCTCAGCTACCGGACCACGGAGGCTGCTCAGGTCTTTGGCCGGTCGTTGGAGTAGTGCTGGCCAGGAGGAACGGATTGGATTATTGTAGATTTTCATGTTTGGTTTTTGCTGAGTGGGGTGCCTCCGGGCGCGAATTTTATTGATCTTGCCCGGAAGTGCTCCGCCCAAGAATCTAAAGAATCATCTTATCGATTGGTACGATCAGAATACCTTCAGCACCTTTCATACGCAGTTCATCGATGATCTCCCAAAAGCGTCCTTCTTCGATCACGGTGTGCACACTACTCCAGCCTTTTTCGGCCAATGGAAGTACGGTGGGGGAGCGCATGCCGGGTAGCAGGCTGGCAACGTCGGCAACTTTGTCCGTAGGCACATTCATCAATAGGTATTTCTTATTGCGAGCGGCCAGTACTGATTTTATCCTGAACAACAACCGATCAAGCGTTTCCCGCCGTTCAGCATCAATCATCGGACTGGCAGCAATCACTGCCTCGGATTTCAGTACGATGTCCTGTTCTTCCAGACCATTTTTAAAGAGGGTGGAACCGGTAGAAACCAGGTCACAGATAGCGTCAGCCAGACCGATGTTCGGGGCGATTTCTACTGAGCCGGATATCTCGTGAATATCAGCTTTGATGTTATTACGATCCAGGAAAAGCTGCAGGCTTACGGGGTAGCTGGTGGCAATTCTTTTACCATCCAGGTCTGTCGGCCCTGAGTAGTTCATCTCCTTTGGCGTCGCCAAAGAAAGGCGACACTTACTAAAACCTAATTTTTGTACCACTTCCACCTTTTTCTTCTTCTCGATGATGGTGTTTTCTCCGATGATGCCAATGTCTGCCACGCCATCCTGAATATATTGTGGGATGTCGCTGTTGCGGAGGTACAATACTTCGATCGGAAAATTTCTGGCTGCTGCCTTTAGTTGATCCCGGCCATTGTCAATTTTGATACCGCATTCCTTCAATAATTGGATGGACTCATCCAATAATCGGCCCTTTTTCTGGACGGCAATGCGAAGAGGTTTTATGGTAGACATGTTTACATTAAGTTGTTGGGGGGTAAATAAAAAAGGCCCGTTGGCGCTTTGCCGACGGACCTTTAAGAGATAATTCTTAGTGAATGTTCACTTCCATTCACGCGTTTACCGCTCGCCGGTGTGGCAAGAGAGAATTGCGTGATGATGATGGAGATTGAACATACTGTTTTGTCTGAAATACAAGAACGGAAACCAGCTGAGCCAGTCTCCGTTCTTGATTTGGGTGGTGTGGGGCGGAATCGAACCGCCGACACATGGATTTTCAGTCCATTGCTCTACCAACTGAGCTACCGCACCAGATTTCAAATATTTTTGAAGGTGCTCATTACAAATAACCGAACCTTGAATTACAATCATTTGTTACAGGCATTCCTGCTAGAGCGACGCAAAGTTACGTTCATCCTACCGACTTAGGCAAGCTATCCGCGTTTTATTTTACGTGTCGTTCTCCTTTCAATACCTGAAACAGGGGATAAGTTCCGGGGAATGATAACTTTATGCCATCTATAGCTGCTCTTCGATTTTTAGATAATTTTCGTTGTAATGGCACGGATTCCTGAACCTGATGCGTTTTCTGCACACGTTGCCTTACATTTTCAACTTTCTCCCAAGCATTTATCATCACTTACCTCTATGGATCCCGTTCGCGCTATTACCCTTTCCGGGCTTTGTCTTGCCGCCCTCGGTTGCATCTTACGGTACACCACCAGAAGTGGTCAGTATGATTGGATGATCCTATTGCCCATCATAGCGATTGGAGGTGCTCTTGCCCTGGCGCCTCAGCTCCGTTGGTGGTATTGGAAAAAGCACGCCCCCGACCTGCCAGTTGAGTTAGCTCCACTGATGGAACGTTTTGATCTCTACCGCCGGCTGGGGTTGGAAGATAAGCAAGAGTTTCGCCGGCGTACGTTTTTACTTCAGGAGCGTTTGCACTTTCACGGGCAGGCCATTGAAGAAATTCCGCCCGACATCATCACTATGGTAGCAGCCTCTGCTACAACTGTAGGCTTCCATCGGGAAGATTTCCTGCTGGGTGACTATGAAACCGTCGTCTTCTACCGCCATTACTTCCCCACACCTGAACATGAGGTGCTACACTGTAGTGAACTACACCCAACCGACGGTGCGATCATCTGGACCCTCAACGTTTTTCTTCGTTCCTGCATCGAGCCTAAGAAGTACCTTCATCTAGGGCTTTATGAATTTGGAAGGGCGATGCTCAACCTGGAACATGAACTTAAGGAGAAACTCGACGCTTCAGCACTTAGCTATGCTGATGTAGCACAGCTCTCCGGTTTCACCGAGGAAAAACTCAAGGAGTTTATTGGCCTTCCTGAGCTGGACCTGACGGCAATCACGCTGGTTCTTTTCTTTACCCATCGGGAAGAAATGGGAAGCTTGAAACCGGACTTAATGCTGGAGATGGCAGGTTTGCTGGAGAAGTGATTACAAGAATAGATGATTTCCCGCATGCTATTTAGCGCGAACGCAGGTGCAAAGGAAGGTAGCTTTACCTCCCAGCCTGAACCTACCATTCTTACAGGTTCTCATAGCACCACCCCAAGGTCTTCTCCATCTCATCGTAGTACCCCCGGTTACTGCCCACGAAGTTGTTATGCATAAAGCTAAAGGCCAGCCATTTCCCCCGCTTAGTCTGTAGCAAGCCGCTAAGGCAGACTACGCCACTAAGGGAACCCGTTTTGGCCCAAACGTACGGTTTTTCCTTGTTCTTGAAGCGGGTTTGCAGTGTTCCGGAAATGCCTCCTTGGGGTAATAAACTCAAAAACCGATCACGGCCTACTGTCTGGTCCAGGCCCATCACCACCCGTGCAAGGTTGCGGGGTGTCATCAGGTTATAACGGCTCAGGCCGCTACCGTCGGCCCAACGAATATCCTCCACACCAATGGCTGGCAGCAACGTGTCTTTAGCATAATCGATTATGGAGCCGATGGCAGGGTGGCCATATCTCCTCGTCGAAGCTTGAACGAGCAGTTGTTCTGCCATGAAGTTATCACTATCCAGCAGTAATTTTCGAAATACCGTATCGGGGAGCGAAACTTCCAGGCTGTTGAAGGTGCCAGGGGCGGGGTAGGGGGCCTGGCCCGAAGAAATTCGCTGGTGCGGATAAGTGGCCGCGAGTTCGTTGGAGATCAGCCGATCGGACAAATGCAGGGGCCGCTCAACGGGGAAGCTACTCGTTTCCATGAAAACCGGACTAACGGTAAAGTCATTACCAAATTCGGAACGCCGGATTCTTTCATCTTGCTGGTCTTCCTGTCGGATCGCTCCGGCGATGGAAACGGGTGCGCCCAGCAAAACTTGCCGGCCTTCAGCATCCACGGGCGATAGGTCGAGGAACAACCTGTTTCCATAAACGGGCATAACAGATCGTTCGTAAACGTAACCGTCATTATAGTCGTCCCAGCTCCAGCCGGAGCCATATCTCGGAACCTCCTGCCCTTCCCCGGTCGGAAAATGTAAGACCACCGGTTTTTTTTGGTTAGCAAACCACGGGCCAGCTTCATCAAATGATGTGAAAGATGGGTGCATGAGCAGAGGGTACCCCGTACCCCATACTTCAAGATGATCGGTGTATTCTCGGTAGAACAATGCAGGCGTCCGGTGTCCGAGTATTTCGTTAGCCAGGTAGAACGTTAGTAGTTTGACGTTACTAGCCGGAACGAAATGCCGATCAGCATTGTGTCCGTAAAGGGAAGTCTGAAAATCGAGATCATAAAGTACAAAGCCAGTATGCCCCTGGGCAAAGACTTCGTTGAACTCCACCAATTCCTGCAGTTGCCGGGTGGTCCGGCCGCTAAGTTCCTGCTGCGCTTGCACCTGCGTCCCCGCCCAGAAAAGCAGAAAAAAAGACGTGGTTAAGTGAAGTATATTTTTAAGTAGTGTGGTTGAAAACATCGGTAGTGGGAAAGTGAAAAGAGAAATAAGGCCGGCCAAACCGGCTCAAAACTTTAGTGTTATTCACTTCAAATGCAGCTACAATGTAGCCTAAATAAAGGAGCCGGAGACTAAGCCCCGGCCCATAAATCATAATCCCAAAAACTAAAAATATGCGTGCCGCAACATGGGCACAGTGTCTTAATTTAGTTCAAATGTAAAAACTTTCACACATTAGCCGGCCTCCGGGAGCGATTTTTCTGATGTAGGTACTATAAAAACATCAGGCATCTTCCTTTTCACTCCGCACTAAAAGCTGAAA
>JBGCFZ010000217.1:0-22925 GCA_045110355.1 Lewinella sp.
GAAGGTGTTGCTGGTCGTAACGTAACTACGGTTAACGTAAACGAGCTTGGTGCTGCTACTGGTATCCTCAGCTACACGCTGACTGCTGGTGACTTCTCCGCTACTAAGAAGATGGTAGTTGTTAAGTAATAACAACTGACCGTTAGTCCTGCCCGGAAGGGCAGATGGAAAGTGGCCCCATCGGAGAAATCTGGTGGGGCCACTTTCATTTTACTATAGTTGCCTCGATCGCTAAAGGTGAAAATTACTTTCGGACCTTCAGTCTTGAAGCAGGCGGCTTGGTCATTCCAGATCAAGTGCGAAGCGGTCATACGCTGTCATTTACCAATTTTCGCAAAAATCACCTGGAATGACCAAGCCCACTATAGTTGATGGATAGTAATCTCTCCAATACCCTGTTTACCTATTCACTAAAAATCCGTAGCTTGCCGATAAGTATTTAATACTATGTGGAAAAATCTTAAATCTTACTTTATCGTAGAGGAAGAAGGGAAACAAGGTGTCCCTTCATCCGCTGGTAAGCCGGCAGGTAAACCTGCCAAATCAACGCCTGCTTCTCCGAAGGAGCTTCAAACTGCACCTGCGTCCGCGCCCATATCTATTAGTGGAGACGTAAACGACCGCTTTGTCAAGGTATTGATGGAAGCTATGGAGGCCGCTAATCTTCCCGGGTTTGACTACCTGGAGTACAAGAAGTCGTTACAGAATCTGAAGAAAATGAACTTCACGGACAGTGTCCGTTTTCAGACAGCGTTTGCTACCGCTCAGAGTATGGGCGTAACGCCAAAGCAACTTCAGGACTCGGCGCAACATTACCTGAATACGCTTAATGCAGAGCAGAAGAAATTTTCTAAAGCATTAGCGGGGCAACGTTCTCAGCAAATCAGTGATAAAGAGGGGCAACTCAAACAGATCGATGCTGATGTAGAACGTCAGGAGGCTAAAATCAAGGAATTACAAGCACAAATAGGGGAAGCGAAAGCAGCGCAAGCCAAGCTGCGAAAGTCAATAAAAGGTAGTGTAGATAAGCTAGCTAAAACGCAGGCTGACTTTGAAACGACCTTTAGAATTATCACCGACGGCATTGAAAAGGATAAGGCTCATATGGCCGAATTCCTGAAATAGTCGACAAAACCTGGATGCTCGTCGAAGGGGTTAAACCTCCGAGCATCTTACACCTTTTGTTAAGGCGCGGTCAGTTGAGTATCTTTGACCGCACTGCTTACTTACTGACAAAAAAAAATTATGGAAGCACCACAAATGAAACCGAAGTCATTCTGGCAAAAACCGGAGGGCGTAACGGGGCTTATTTTTATGGTCGGCGTACTAGGCGCTCTTGGATTTGTGATCGCCTCATTCGGTCCTTTAATTCTAAGCATGATCACAACAACGATCGGCTTAGTTGTTGCACTGGCGGTATTAGGAGCCATTGTGTTTATGGCCCTCGATCCCAAAATGCGGAACCTTATCTTCTACGCTTATAAAAGCGTGATGCGTGCGATTACCGGTATGTTCGTTCAAATCGACCCAATTGGTATTCTAAAAACCTACGTGGAGGAATTACAGAACAATCTGCGGAAGATGAATAAGCAGATATCTCAGCTACGGGCGCAGATGCATAAGCTGAAAGAGCTTATCGTTAATAATGAGCGGGAAATCAGCAGTAACCTTAAGCTAGCCGGAAAAGCTAAAGAAACGAATAAGCGTAACGTAATGATCCTGAAAAGCCGCCGGGCTGGCCGCCTGAAGGACAGTAACATGCGCTTGGAAGAGTTGTACAAGAAAATGGAGGTCCTCTACCGGGTACTGACTAAGATGTACGAAAATAGCCAGATATTGGCGGAAGACATTAAGGATCAGGTAACCGTAAAAGAACAAGAGCGCAAGGCGATCCATGCCAGCCATGGTGCGATGAAGTCAGCCATGAGCGTTATCAATGGTGATCCTGATCAGCGGGCAATGTTCGACATGGCCATGGAGAATATCACCGAAGATGTTGCTAACAAGGTTGGTGAAATGGAGCGCTTCATGGAAATGTCTGCCAACTTCATGGATTCTGTCGACTTGCAAAACGGCGTTTTTGAAGAAGAAGGCATGCAGATGCTGGAGCAGTGGGAACAGGAATCAACCAGCTTACTGTTGGGCGAAGAGAAGGACCAGTTATTGCTACAGGCTCAGAGTGACAGTGATGTACTCGATCTGGATGCTCCAGTTCCAGAACGAGCCCGGCAAAGTGGAAACAAGAACCAATACGATTCGTTCTTCGACTAATAAACAATATACTTATTATACGAGCTCCAGCTTCAAGTAGGGGCTCGTATAAATTTGACCCTGCTCTTTAATTTTAAACCAACACATTATGGCTCGCTTAACCACGTTTAGTAAGCTTCTCATTACAATTCTAATTCTATTAGCCCTTGTCTTTGGCTTTAATTTCCTCACCGATGGGGCACTGCTGGACGGTATCCTTAACGGTGGAGATGGAACAACGACTACGGCAACAACGGGCAACGATAAACCCAGCTCTGGTGGCGGCCTCTTTGGCGGTAACAGTAGCAGCGATGATCCGATCAGAGTAGGTGTAGTAACCTGGGGCGGCTACGCTGGCGGACAATATTTTAATGAGGGCTTCAAAGCTAGCTCGGAGAGCCGGTTCAAGAAAGAATACGGCATTGACGTTGAATTCGTGCTGAACGATGATGTTGTTGCCAGTTTGAACAGCTGGAAGAATGGTGATATTGACGTTCATTGGTACACCATTGATGCCATGCCAACAATCATGCCCGAAATGGCAGCATTTGATCCGGTTGTGCTGTGGCAATCTGATTGGTCGCGTGGAGGCGATGCTATTGTAGTGAAGCGGGGAATTAACTCCGTAGCTCAGCTCAAGGGCAAGTCTATTGCCGTTGCCGAACTGACCCCCAGTCATTCTTTCCTCCTGTACCTGCTGGAGGCAGGGCAGCTTAAGCCGAGTGATGTGCGCATTGTCGCCCAGCCTTCTGCGATTGAAGCAGCTGCTGCATTTAAAAGCGGGCAGGTTGATGCTGCGGTTGTCTGGTCTCCTGACGATGAGCTTAGCGTTCGTGCTGTTCCTGGGGCGAAAATCCTGGAAAGTACCAAGTCGGCCTCTAATATCATTGCCGATGTATTCTTTGCCAAGCGGAGTTACGTAGAGGCCAACCGGGACAAGCTTCAAAAACTATACGAAGGCTGGATGCGAGGTGCAGCTGAAATCAACGCTAGTGCAGCCAACAAGCAAAAAGCGGCCAAAATACTGGGCAGTGAAATGTCACTCTCTGAAGCAGATGCTTTGGGGATGATCAATAATGTTCGCCTCACTACGCACGGAGATAATGTCAACTTCTTCGAGCAAAACGCCAGTTACCGTGGGGTAACCGGTGGGGAACTGTACCGGACGATGGCACAGGAGTATAAGAATCTCGGTTTCATCGAAGGCAGCATCGCTCCTTTCCGTACTGTTGGCTATGGTAATTTGGTGGTTGACGCTGGCAGTAAGCTGGGGGGTAGCGAGAATGCTGCGGAAGGACGAACTGAATTTGACAAAGTCTCTGATGATGAAGGAAAAGAACTAGATGCCATTGCGACCAAACGGATCAGTATAAACTTTGCTACGGGTGTTTCTACATTGAACGACCAGGCCAAAGGAATCATTGATGAAGAATTCGTACCCATCGCAAAAGCGTTCGGTAACGCCCGTATCCGTATTGAGGGTAACACCGATAACACGGGATCACTGGCAACGAATCTGGCCCTTAGTAAGAAGCGCGCTCAGGCAGTAGCTGCCTACCTGACCCGGGAATACAACATGGATTCAGATCGCTTCATCATTGTAGGTAACGGGCCGAATAAGCCTATTGCTAATAACAGTAGTGAAAGCGGTAAGGCCCAAAACCGACGCACTGACTTTGAGCTGGTGAAGTAGCTGGTTTTTTAAGAAAGCACTCAACTAAGCTGTGTCCGGATAACGATCTTTCTCGATGGAAGAACGTTCTCCGGACACAGCTTTTTTATTGAACTCGTTTAAACGCTTTCAATCTGGCCAAGAAAATGGCTATCCGCAGTTCGGGTGGAAAAGTTTTAATGGGCTTATTATTAAGTCCTGAACCGAAAACTTCCCCTTACCTTCCTACCCCTTTCCCGGGGCTTACTCATTTGCTACCTGTTGACCATGCGACGCCTGCCCATACTCATTTATCTCATCATCGCCTACATGCTGCTAGCTTTCGGCTGGTGGAGTATTCTCTTACTACGTAAGAATGAACAGGCACATATCTCCCAGGTCAATGAATTGGCCTATCGAATGGCGGTGCAACAAGGAAGTAATGATGAGGAAGCTTTTCGAAATACAGAAGTCTATCAGGAACTAACCAGTGACTTTGACCGTGGACAGAAGATGATCATTGGAGAAGCGGTTATCTTGATTTTAAGCCTGATTGGTGGGTTGATCCTGCTTTTCCGAAGCCTACGTAAAGAAATCAGTGCGGCACAACAGCAACGAAACTTTCTCTTGAGCATTACCCACGAACTTAAATCTCCCTTAGCCGGAATCCGGTTGATTCTGGAAACCTTTCAAAAACGCAGGGAACTAAAACCCGAGATTCAGGAAAAACTGAGTACGAACGCGTTGGCCGAAACGGATCGCCTGACGGCCCTGGTTAATGATCTGCTCCTGAGCGCCAAGCTGGAGAATGTATATGACATCAATGAGGAATCTTTGGACCTTGGACAACTGATTCATGAGGCTGCGGACATCGTCGCCATGAAGTACAAGTCAGCCAGCCTGCACGTAGACATTGCCCAGGACGTAGGTTTAGTCAAGGGGGACCGGTTGGGGCTGACCAGTGTAGCCGTTAACTTAATAGAAAACGCCGCCAAATACAGCCAGCCTGACCCCGTAATTCATACCTCGCTGCAAAGAGGGGGAGCTAAGGAATTGATCTGGGAGGTTTCCGATAATGGGATGGGAATCCCTGACCGGGAAAAACGACGAGTGTTTACCAAGTTCTACCGCGTAGGAAACGAGGATACCCGAACGACAAAAGGGACCGGGCTTGGGCTCTTTATCGTAAAGCAGCTTGTAGAAAAACACGGAGGACAATTGGAGCTGTTGGACAATGAGCCACAAGGGACAACATTCAGGATTTATTTGCCTACGGCTTAGGGAACTTGTTGAGACAACATTGCCCTAAATACCGTTTCTTTGCACCCGTGTTGGTCTATTGGGACTATTATTTCAGTATCCAAATGACCAACAGCAGCAATAGAAACAACAGACCAATAGAACCAATATAACCATGACTTCCACTCCCCTGACCGAAACCCACCGCACCTTAGGTGCCAAATTGGTAGATTTTGCCGGTTTCGAAATGCCCCTTACTTACACCAGCTTAAAGGAGGAACATTTTGCCGTAAGGGAAAAGGCAGGGATGTTCGACGTGTCACATATGGGGGAGTTTATTGTCCGTGGCCCGGGAGCACGAGACCTGGTGCAATTTGTAACCAGTAACGATGTTGACAAACTGGTAGAAGGCCAAGCCCAGTACAGCTGCCTGCCGCGTCCTGAAGGCGGTATCGTAGACGATCTTTTGGTGTATCGTCTGCCAGCCAACCCCGCAATGGCCTCCGATGATGGCCACCCTGCCTATATGTTGGTGGTCAATGCTGGGAACATCAAGAAAGACTGGGACTGGATCAGCAGTCATAATACTTTTGGGGCTACCATGATCGACATAAGTGAGCAGACCTCACTGCTGGCAGTTCAAGGACCTCTGGCCGCAGAGATTCTCCAACAGCTTACCGATACCAAGCTCGCGGATATCCCCTATTATCACTTCAAACGGGGGAGTTTAGCTGGCTACGACAACGTAATCCTCTCGGCAACGGGCTATACTGGTGCAGGTGGTTTCGAATTGTACCTCGACAACAATGCCGTTGAGACAGTTTGGCATGCTGTGCTAGACGCTGGTAAGACAGCTGGGTTAATTCCCTGTGGTCTTGGTGCGCGTGATACCCTAAGACTCGAAAAAGGCTTTTGCCTTTATGGGAATGATATCAACGACGAAACCACTCCACTGGAAGCTGGTTTGGGCTGGATCACGAAATTGAAGGCGGGAGACTTCGTCGGCCGCGATCACCTGCTTCGCCAAAAAGAAGCTGGCCTGAGTCGTCGGTTGGTCGGCTTTACCCTGGATGGGCGCCGTGCACCACGTAATGGATATCCGATTCTGGATGTGGAGGGCAACACCATCGGCACTGTTACCAGCGGTACGCATTCTCCATCATTGGATTATCCGTTGGGCCTTGGCTACGTCACCGTAGGGAATCATACACCGGGAACGAAAATTCAAATCGACCTGGGGCGGAAGCAACTGGAGGCCGAGGTGGTTAAGATTCCTTTTTTATAAGTCGTGAAAAATTACCACTAAGCCATTAACTAGGGAAAGGACCATTACGAGGGAGTTGAGTTTTCACAAGAGCTTGATATTCCCGTACTGACTTTAGTCCGGAATTGACTACGAGCCAAACATCCACCCGCCAATCGCATTACGGTTGGCCTGCTTGGTGTCCATCCAACGGATGAGTTCATGGTAACGCCCGTTTTCCCAATCACTGACACCATTGTCGTAAAACTCGCTGGAAGGATCACCGGCTGCACCTCCTGGCAGGGTTCCCCAGGCACGGGGCTCCTGGCCGAGTTCCACCACCATCCTCCAGCTGGCACCGTGGCCCCGACTTAACGCACGTGGTGAAAAGCGAGCGCCTCCGGTAGTGATCAGCCCGGAGCCGAAGCCCGGAACCGCGCCGAGATGGCGGATGGAGGTATTTCTCATTTCGGCCCAGGTGGGGGGAAGTTCTCCATCGAGTTCTTCGACGACCTCATCGAAGGCGCGTTGGGTGATGGTAGCGGCAGTTTCTCTAAAGTTGGGGGTAGACAGGATGTCGAAAACCTTGTGGTTGCTTTGATACTTGAGCAGGGCGGTCCACTTCCATAGTTCTGGCTGTAAGTAGCCGGAATCCCGGGGCATTTCATCAAAAGTGAGGTTGTAAAGTTTGACCCTCCATTGTTCGAAGAGGGAAGCGGCACGACTGTCTCCTTCGCAATGATAGTCCCACTCTGATAACAAACGGAGTAGATCAGCATCTTCCGGACTGAGACCGGAACGGTTGATTCGGGCAATCAGTAGCGGCGTAAGTTCTTCGGCCAGTAAGGAATAACTGCTGAGTTGCAGCTCTTTCATCTTACGCTGATTCATGGTCTTCTCTCTACTTAACCGCCGATTGATATAGCGCCCGCGGTATTCATCGAAACCACCATGGTAGGCGTAGGGGTAGTTGGGGCCGGTAGAGACCTGATTCGCCGAAGCAACAAAGCCACGTTCAGGGTTCTTATGTTCGGGGCGATCAGCAAATGGGATGTACCCAACCCAATTGTTAGCAGCTGAGTTGCCAGGGGTAGGGATGCGACCGGTGAAGTTGCCCCGCAGCGGAAGCCCTCCGTTGGGTCGAATAGCAATGGTGCCCGTCTTATCCGCAAAGATGAAATTCTGTGCGGGGTCAATATAGCCTTTCAGGGCCTCCACGTAGTCGTCGTAACCCCGTGCCTGGGTCAATCCCAGAAAGGTGCCAACCATGGAGTGCGGGCGTTGGCTGGCCCCCGGAGCATCGTGCGCCAGGTAGCGCATCGCATGATCGGCGTAGGGGCCTTTTGTCTCGGGTACTGGCCCGAAGATGGTCCACGGAGTTTGGACAATGACCGGTGCGCTGCCTTTAATGAACAGGGTGTCGGTTGCTATGCGCGCAGGGACTTTCTCGCCGTCGAGTAAATAGTGAGTCCGGTGCTCATCTGTCCATTCGATACTGAACCAGTCGGTGACGTCGTGGCCGACATTCGTTTCTCCAAAGGCCATATGATCGTTAAATCCGATCATGATGCCTGGCGCACCGGGGAGGCCGACCCCGCGAGCATTAACGCCCGGGAAGACGATCTGCTGTTCGTACCAAATACTGGGAAGGGTAAGGGCAAGGTGGGGGTCGCTGGCTAAAAGTGGCCGGCCGGTATTAGACCTGCTGCCGTCAATCGCCCAGTTATTGGAGCCATTGTCGGGGTGTAATGGCATCAATGTATATGGCTCAGTTACCTGGTCTTCGGGTTCAGTAGGGGCAGTGGTGTATTGAGGTGTTTGCTTTTGGGCAAGATCAGGCGCGGCCGCAGGTGCAGGAAAAGGGTTAGAAAGCAGGCTGGTTGCTCCGTCTTGTGGCGTTGCCGCTTTAGTGGAGGTCTCATAGCTTCCATCATCTGGGACGATGGGGCTGGCTCCGGGAAAGCGCTCCGGGTACAATTCATGGTAAACATCCGCACCAAGATAAGTCCTGGTCTTTGCCGTTGCGACATCGGAATACCTCCCGGAAAGGCTTTGAGACATCCCTTTCATCAGCAGGGCCGTCCGGTAGGGAGACCATCGTAGCGGCTTATGGTCAAGCAATTTATACTCAACGGGGTAGTCAACCGGATCAAGCTGGTCGAGGTAAGCATTGTAACCATCTGCGTATGCTTGCAATACCTCCAGGTCCTTCGGGAAGTGAACGGACATGGTGTCGATGGTCTTCTTTGCCGCATGGCGATAGCCTCGCCTGATTTGGGAACTGTCTCGTTTTATTGTGCGAGCACCGAGTATTTCACTTAGTCTCCCTTCCGTTGCCCGGGTGCTGATGTCCATCTGCCACATACGATCTGCTGCATGTACGTAGCCCTGAAGAAAGCACACCCCGGCCAGGTCATCACTAAAAATATGCGGCACCCCGCGTTCATCAAAGAAAATACTTCCTTTGGCCAGAGGGTGGTCAATGGACACTTCCTGGCCACCTTTTCGTTCACTTAGTTGCGGCATGGTATTTCTCCAAAAGCCTTTAGCCGGATGGAAAAATTCTCCAAGAGCGGGTACCGGTAAGCCCGCCGGGCCAGGATAATTACCAAAAATGATCCAGCAGGCGAGCAGGATAGAAGAAATGGCGAGGTAAACGTATTTCATGGTTGGCGGGAGGTTGAGGGATGTGGCTGCCTGTAAGTGGGCAACGAGCCCTTAAAATTAGTGGAAGGCCTCGGTAATTTTTGATTTTATGTTAGTGCTTTGTCAGGTCAGGAGTTTTACCGCCCAACCTGTGGCCACCGGTTTACGGTACTCCAGCTTTCGGTCGTCCATAGCTGGCGCCCGTCCTTATCCGTCCAGGTGGTAGGCAGTCGGAAGTAATAGACGTGTTCGGGCAACTGACCGTTGAAAGAAACAAGTACTTTCTTTCGGTCGGAACTCCACTTTACGGCGTAAGGTACTATTTCGGCTTCGTCAACTTTGGGACCACCGTAGTTAGCTGTAGGCCGGTACCGCCAACGAGTAAGTTTAAAGTCTTCCACCTGACCTACTACTGCAACATTGACCGGTTGGGTAAATTCAATCTCCAGGCCGGAGGCTTTGGCCCTGACGGCCAACATTTCAAAAGTAGGTTTGCTGTTGTATTTGAGCCGTTGCAGGCCGTAATGCAATTTACCGACGTCTCCCCAATTTCCGGTGGACCCCACCATACCTACGTAGAGAGCACCATCTGGCCCCCAAACATTTCGATTGACACCGGCCTCAAGTCCCTGAATGAAACGGAAAACAGTTCCTTGGTATGCACCGTTAATTTTTTCAACGAATACCCGTTTCAGGCCCCCATGTGTCACCTCTCCGTGGATCATCTGTCCGGCATAAGGGCCGTCGTTGAGGATGTTGGGGCTGCTGGGGCTGTTGCCGATTTCATCTTGCGGGAGCCATACTACCGGAGGCTTGGGTGTCTTTCCTTCCTCACCGGGGACGGCGTAAGAATTAAAAAATGCGCCTTCGCTGACGTGCAAAATCTTAGAAGCGGGAAGCCAGTCCCCCTGATTGTCAGCAATGAATAATTCTCCATCCGTACCAAAATTGATGCCATTGGGGGTACGCAAACCACTGGCAATTACGTCCAAAGCTCCGGTTTGTCGGTGAATACGGACACATTTCCCCCGGCTCCGGGGTTGGTTTGGTGCACTGGCGCCACCGGGCAGAATGCCAATAGCCAGGGTGGCGTAGAAGTAAGGAGCCTCATAGGCCAAGCCAAAACCAAATTCATGGAAATTGGCTGTTGTTTCCCAATTGTTCGAAACGGTGGCGTATTCATCAATCATTTCATCTCCGTCGTGGTCGATCAGCTTAGTGAGTTCCTGCTTCTGCATCACGTAGATGGTATCGTCAACGACCTTGAGCCCGAGTGGTTCGGCTAGGCCCGAAGCAATCTTTTTGGTCGTCATTTGTTTTGGGTCACCAGTTTGAGCACCTTCGATGAGGTAGACCGCCCCCTCTGCGTCCCAGGTGGAGACTACCAGCCGGCCATCAGACAGAAAGTCCATCCCGCCAACCTTAGGGGTAAAACCATCCGGCCGAGCCTGAGTAAGATCATAACTTGGATGCACTCCGGTTAGGCGGGTGCCGTCACCAGGGTAGATGGTGCCACGGTCCATTGGTGCGGGCAAGGAAGTGGTATTAGTAGCTGTCAAGTCGTAGCCAAGATTTTCTGTCGGGACGATTTGCCACTCCGGATGAAAAAAGCTTCGCCACTCGAGGGTTAATACATTGCCCCCGCCCCTCTCGAAATACTCAACGAGCAAGGGGTGGTTGCCTGCGGCCAGTGCTATTTCTCCGTCGCGCGGATCAGGGCCGTGAAGACCGTCATTGTTTACTACTTCCTGTCCGTCGATTAGCAATCGGCTGCCATCGTCACTACTTAAACGGAAGAGGTAATTACTGGTTTGTGGAATCTTGAGATAGCCCGTAAACCGGGCGGCGAACAAATCCGATAGTTTCCCCCACTCGCTTTCCACGAAGTCGATGGTCGGAGCAATGCCTTCATGAATGGGATCACTGTTCCAGGGAGCCTGGTTGAGGCGAATAATGTCATCAGGAACAGGGAAAATTTCTGCTCGTACTCCGGCACCGAGTCCATCGTCCGTAACTGGCCCGGTAGCCGGCAGGGCATCTGCTTTATTAGAAGCAAATAAGACGGAAGGATCCTCTTCGGTAAAAGTGCTTTCTTTTTCTTTGTCGAGATCAAGAACCCATTGTACCATGGTGCGGACATCCGCAGGCGGGAGGTGATCATGAGGAGTCATAGCCGCTCTTCCCCAGGTGCCACTACCCCCCTTAATGACTTTAGCGGTTAGTTTTTCGAGATTAGCCGTATTGTTTGGGTACCGCTCAGCAATGGTGATGTAGGCAGGCCCAACGGTTTTGACGACGGTATTATGGCAAGTTTTACAACCATTACGTTCGATCAATTTTTCTCCTGCTTCGCGGTTGTCTGCAAGTAGACCTCCGTCGGAGGCGTAATCGTCTGGCAGGGTAGGGTAGCGTATGAACCCCGTTCGGAGGTACGTTGTGCCAGAAGGTTTCAGGCTTAGAACGCCATAAACGGATAGTGCGCGAAGGTTGGCATAAGTACTAACCTTCTTGTTTATTACATCAACTTTACCGTTAGTTTCTAAGCTGCTTTCAGCAGGGATTCCGTTGACCATTAGCCGGAGCTTAAGGCCGACATCAGCCGGTAGTCCTTCAACAGAAAAGGTGCGTTCCAGGCTTACTGTCCCACCGGGGTTAAGGATGACCTCTGGCCGTTCCGAAATTATCGCAGAGAACTTACCATCGGGATCGGTTAGCCTGGTGCTTAGGTAAAGCTGGCCATCTTTAATGCGGTGGCCGAGGTATTGCACCTTCGGGTAAACAGGTGACGAACCATCGTTCTCGTAAAACCAATGTTGCTGCATCGTGTCTTTCAGCCAAACTTTACCAACAGCCTCCGGTTGGGGGCCATGGGCGGTGGTGTAAACAGCGCCATCGAGCTTAACATCACCTTTCCAGGCTTTATAAAGTGCGCCGGTTTCGGCGCTGTAAGCCACGAAGAGGTCTTCATGTAAGGCGGCGGTCAGCATCCGTGCCCGTTGATCCAGAACCGATCTGAAGACCCAGGGAGTGAGGCCTCTGTCGGGCAGCTGGGGCTGTTTTTCGGTCATGCAACTGGTCAGGAAGAGTAAGAAACAGAGGGGAAGTAAATTTTTCACACGATACTTTTCTAATATTGGTGGAAGGTAGAGAAAAAACATAAAGTCGTCGTTACAGGCCACGATTCTGCCGCCAACGACGTTTCTTTGCATTCTGGTTATTAGCCAGTAGGTTTTTCTACAATCTCTATGAAGTCTCCTCCTGAAACTATTCCCCACAACATTGCCCGTTACATGAATATCCTTCGATTTCTACCACTGATTTTATTATCCCTGTCCGTGCAGCTGCTTAAAGCACAGCCCGGTAATCCCGCACTGGCGGATACGACTTCGCTGCAAGTTCAGTTCGATGAGATGATGGGGGCCTCAAACCGGTATCAACGATTCCGGGTGGTACGACAGGATTTCCTGAATGCTTTCATGACTAATATTAGTGATTCCATCGGAGTTTATACTTCTGAAATCGGCTCGTTGAAGGCGACGATTGCGGAACAGAAGACAAGGATTTCTGACCAGGCAACCGAAATTAGTGATCGGGATACAGAAATCGGAAGTCTGAAAGAAGAAAAAGACAGCATCAGCCTGTTGGGCATGCAGCTTTCCAAGACTACTTATAACGTCATCCTTTGGTCGGTCATCGGAGTTCTTTTGGCAGGGCTATTATTCGCGATGGCTCGAATGCAGGTGGCATTAAGCAGCAGTCGTGATGCCAGAGATGCTCGGCAAAAGACCGCTGAAGAATTAGAAAAAAGCCGGAAAAACCGGCTGGAGGTGGAGCAAAAACTTCGTCGTCAGTTGCAAGATGAGAGAAATAAAAAAGGCTAAGCAGCGGAGTAAGCCCCCGTTTGCTCATCAGCCGGACTTTGCCTGCACCTGCGTTCGCGCCAAATTTTCTCTAAAACTTTAAGATTTATCGCACAATAGGCGGTCCCTTTAGTCGGTTTAACTACCCGTAGGCGGTATCATCCCACTGAACTCTATCATTACGACGTATATTTGCCGCCTCGAATTTCTGAAACAACTCGGTTTACATCAGATTTATGAAATACTGGATAAAAGCGCTGCCCTTTCTTTGCCTGGCAGTAATACTTACTTCTTGTGGCAAGAATGATCGCTCTGCAACTACGGGCTGGAAGATGAACGACACCAAATGGGGTGGTTTTGAAACTCAGTCGGATTACGAAGGGCAAGAAACACCTCCTAACATGGTGTTGATCCCCGGTGGTAACTTCGTAATGGGGTTCACCGAAGAAGATGTTCCTTACGACTGGGATAACATCCCACGTCGGGTTACCGTCTCCTCTTTCTATATGGATCAGAGTGAGATGAGCAACGAAGACTACCTGCTTTACCTCGAATGGACACAGGTCTCTTACGGAGCTACCTACCCCGAGGTTTATCGGGATGCCTTGCCAGATACATTGGTTTGGCGTGACGAACTTTCCTTCAACGAACCCTATGTTCAGAATTACCTCCGCCACCCAGCTACCCACAAGCACCCTGTTGTGGGGGTATCCTGGAACCAGGCACGGGAATTTGCCCGTTGGCGTACGGACCGGGTGAACGAAGCGATCCTGATCGACAAAGGCATCCTTAACCCCAGCCCGGAAGCTAAAGACGACCAAGTCTTTGTTACGGATTCCTACTTTGCCGGCCAGTACGATACTGAGCCACGTAAAGGATTGAAGGATCTGCGCACCGGTGGTGAGCGTCAGGTAAACCTGACCGACGGTATCCTGCAACCTGAAGTTCGTCTGCCTACAGAGGCAGAGTGGGAATACGCCGCACTGGCACTTCCTGGCCTTCAGGCTAATGAAAAAGACGAGAACTACACCGATCGTCGTATCTACCCATGGAGTGGAACCAGCGTACGCTACCAGCGTCATGACAAGTACCAGGGCCAGATGTACGCTAACTTCAAGCGTCGTGGTGGTGACTATATGGGTATTGCCGGTAAGCCTAATGATGGTTCTTCCATCACTACACAGGTATTGGAGAACTACCCCAATGACTTTGGCCTCTACAATATGGCCGGAAACGTTAATGAGTGGGTACTTGACCTTTACCGTCCACTGACAACTACGGACCTCAGTGATGTGGAAAACCACGAACTCAATGCTTACCGTGGTAATAACTTCCGTGACTTTGCCCGTGACCCCGTTGATGGTACCCTGCTACCTAAAGACAGCCTCGGTCGCCTGCGTTATGAGTACGTAAAAGACGAAGATGCCGCCCAGCGCGACAACTACCAGAAAGGACGTGTATACGATTACCTTGATGGTGATGATCAGAGTCTCGCTAAGTACGCCACCAACAAGCACACCCTGATCTCGGACAAAGCCCGTGTTTATAAGGGTGGCAGCTGGGCGGATCGTGCTTACTGGCTGAGCCCTGGCACCCGCCGGTTCATGGAAGAGGACAAGTCCAGCCGGACGGTTGGTTTCCGTTGTGCCATGATCAAAATGGGCAGTGAAGGTGGTGAGAGTGCCCGTAAGGGACGTTCTCAAAACCGTTTCGGCTCCTCTCCTAAGAAGCGTCGTGCCCGTCGCTAAACTATAGGTGAAAGCGAAAAATCCCCGTTGGCAACTGCCGGCGGGGATTTTTTTATTGTCCCGGATAAGCACTTACATTTACATTCCTGAATAAATCATTTTCATGAAGCAGCACAGTGAGGAGGCGCTATACGATATTTATCGGCGGCATCCCCGAATTAAGATTGATAGCCGGCAGGTGGAGACCGGTGACCTTTTCGTAGGCTTGGCGGGGACGCAGGTGCAAGGCAGCAAATATGCCGCCGCTGCACTGGCAGCCGGGGCTGCATACGCCATCGTTGATGACCCAACGGTAGTGCCTGATGGGGATGAACGTTACCTTTTGGTCGCCGATAGTTTGCTTGCACTGCAAGACCTGGCGATGGAACATCGTCGTCGTCATCGGATGCCCGTACTGGCCATTACCGGAAGCAACGGCAAAACAACCACGAAGGAATTGATCCATTCGGTAATGGTGCGCCGTTACCAGGTGCATGCTACCCCCGGAAATTATAACAACCATATTGGCCTGCCTCTGACGATTCTGTCAACTCCGGAAGGTACCGAAATGAGCATTTTGGAAATGGGGGCTAACCATAAGGGCGAAATTGCGGAGTTGTGCCGTATCGGGCGGCCAACCCACGGTTTGATCACCAATATTGGAGAAGCACACCTGGAAGGCTTTGGGGGCATCGAAGGGGTGATTGTTGGAAAGGGTGAACTCTTTGACTACCTGGCCAGCAATCGGGGTGTCGCCTTTTTGAACGCTGACGAAGCTTATTTAACGGACATGGCTGCCGGGCTGGACCGCATCGTACCCTATCTGGAAAGCGACGCGCCAAGTAAAGAAGAGCCAGGTATGGAAACAAAAGTATTTGCGCTTCATCCTCAGCTCGAGGTTGGCTTTCTGGACGAAGGCGGGAAGCTGCTGCGGTGTTCCGTTGCGCTGAGTGGGCAACACAATTTGCAAAACGTGAAAGCAGCCATTGCGGTAGGTAAATATTTCAAAGTACCATGCGCCGAAATTGCCATTGCCTTGTCAGCTTACCGTTCCGAAAATCAGCGAAGCCAGTTGCTGGAGCATAATGGCATTCACTTTTATTGGGACGCTTACAACGCTAACCCCAGTAGCGTGGAAGCCTCCCTATCGGGGTTCAAGCAAGACTACTCCGCGAATAAGTCTGCGGTAATTCTGGGAGAAATGCTAGAGCTTGGAGCTGCCTCCGCTGAGGCACACCGTAGGGTGGTGCTCAGAGCCGGACAAGTGGCTCAGACGGTCGTTTTGGTAGGGGCGGCGATGGAAGCCGCTGCAAAGGAATTTAGCAGGCCCTGGTTTGAAGACAGTGAAAAACTTAGGGCCTGGTTTTGGCAGCAGGACTGGCAGGAGACCACCGTTTTTGTCAAAGGTAGCCGGGGCAATAGGTTGGAGCAATTGTTGGAGTAAACTAAATTGAAAATTTTTTAGCTTTATTCGTTGAGGTCTTTATTTCAATAGTTACGGGCGTTTAGCCCAAATAACCTTGCAAGAAACTGAGATCAGGTTGTCCGTTTTTAAGCTAAGCCAAAGACTTTCAATGCTAATGGTATATCTTCGCCACCGGCTATATCACCCGGTTGAAACCTTTACCCCTTGCAACACTCAATGTTCCTATCTTCTTTGTCCGACCCTGCACCCCCCGAAGGTTGTAGCACCGAAATTGCTGCCCTTTGGTGGTTAAAAAACAGGAACTGGCAGCTGGCACACGATTTGATTGATCAGGCTCCGGGGCATGATGCAGCCTGGATACATGCACTGCTGCATCGTATGGAAGGGGATCAGCCCAACGCCATGTATTGGTATTCAAGAGCAGGGCGCAGCTCGCCTGAAAATACCATCGGACAGGAGCTTGCGCTGATGCTGGATCATTTTCTGGATTAGTGGAAGTCGGCTCCTTTTGCTTACCTTTCACCCCCATACTCAAAATCATTCATGAAAAACTGGTCATTTTTTCGGGAAGCAGTAAAAAGTTTCCGGACCACTGGGTCAATTGCGGCTTCTTCACCGGCACTGGTTAAAAAGCTTGTGGCTCCGCTACCCGATGATCGTCCATTAGTCATTATTGAATTGGGACCTGGTGATGGGTGCGTCACCCGGGCTATTCTGGAAAAGGTGCATCCGGAAAGTACCGTAACGGCTTACGAGATCAACGAAACTTTCGTGGAGAACCTGAAGTCGGTCAAGGATGAGCGGTTGGAGGTGCTGGCCGTTAGTGCTGAGCGATTGACCGATTTTTTCGCTCAGGGCACCGTAGACTTTGTGGTCTCCAGCCTGCCACTTTCCATGATTGATAAAACGACCAAAGAAACCATTTTGCGCCAGGCCCAAACCGTATTGAAATCGGAAGGTCGGTTTCTGCAATTCCAATATGCACTTCAGGATTACGGATTGCTCAAAGATTACTTCCACCGGGTAACGGTCAGCTTCACGATGGCGAACTTGCCACCGGCGTTTATTTACAGCTGCTCGCTGGGGATTGTTTAGGAGGTTGCAAGTTTCAAGTTGCATGATCAGGCGCGGCCGCAGGTGCAAGGGAAGGTTTGAATGCCGGGAAGGGACAAAGAAAGGAGCGATTTATGGAAGAACGAATAGCTGACACAGGGCGAATTCAATTATTCTCCCTTTCTCTCCTTCATTCATGACACAGCATCGTCACAAAAAGGTAAAGTCGACAACCATTCTTACCGTCAAACGTAACTTAACTTAGGTGCCAGGGCACTTATTTCAATCAACCAAAGCTGAATAACTATGCTGCGTGTATTACTGGTCGAAGACGAAGAGAACATTCGGGAAACCGTTAAACTTAATTTGGAAATCGAAGGCTTTGAGGTGGTAACGGCGGCCGATGGCCGCCTGGCGCTAAAGCACAGCCAGGAACAGCACTTCGATGTGATGATCGTTGACGTGATGCTTCCTGAAGTCAACGGCTTTCAGGTGGTGGAACAGATCCGGCTATCGGACCGGGAAACGCCCATTATTTTCCTTACGGCAAAAGACCAGGCTACTGACCGGATCCAGGGCCTTAAAAAAGGGGCTGATGATTACCTGACCAAGCCATTCGTCTTTGAAGAACTCTTGCTGCGGGTACGCCGCCTCATAGAGCGGACCAGCAAAAACCCCGAAGTGAAGCCTGACTTGTTCACTTTCGGCAGCAACAAGGTAAACTTTGCTACCTACGAAGCTGATGGCAATCAGGGCGTATTTACGCTGACGAAAAAGGAAGCGATGCTCCTTAAGCTCCTGACCGACCGGCGAGGCGAGGTCGTCAGCCGGCAACAAATTCTTCAATCTGTTTGGGGGTACGATGTATATCCAAGCACCCGTACCATCGACAATTTTATCCTCTCGTTCCGGAAGTACTTTGAGAAAGATCCCAAGCACCCAGCTTACTTCCTGAGTGTGCGGGGGGTGGGGTATAAATTTGTGGAGTAGAGATTAGACGGGCTTCACCCTTGATGAATTGATAGGCTACCGCAAAAGACTGCTTGCCTCGCTCATAAAAGTAACAAAAGCCGCTGGGGTAGTTTTGCTTACAATCGAGATTTGCGGTTTGGAGTGGGCCCTGCACTAATCCTTTTTTTGCACCTGCGGCCGCGCCTGAAAAGTATTCAGCGTTCAGAATTCAGGGGACAGAATTCAGGGTTCAGGGTTCAGGGGGCAGAAATCAGTATTTAGTATTCAGGGTTCAGGGTTCAGGATACAAGACGCTGAAAAATTAGCGATTTAAAACTGAACACCGAACCCTGAACACTGACCGTTAAATCCTGAACCCTGGCTCCTGAACCCTGGCTCCTAAACCCTAAACACTGAGCCCTGAATCCTGAATCCTGAACCCTAAACACTGAGCCCTAAATACTGAAACCTGAACCCTGAGTACTGAATACTGAATCCTCCACGTTACCTTAGCGACCTCAGAAAGCCATAAATGCAAAACATTACTTTTGAATATCCCGCCTGGTTCCTGATCCTCTGTGCCCTGGCGGGACTCGCGGTGGCCCTGCTGCTGTATTACCGGGAGCGTACGTTTAAGGACCAGCCTGCGGGCTTGGTGTGGGGAATGGGGCTGCTGCGCTGGCTTGGCTACAGCTTGCTTGCTGCCTTACTACTCTCCCCCTTACTGCGTTACCTCCAAACCGATCAGCAGGAACCAGTGGTGGTCATGGCGCAAGACGTTAGCGAGTCCGTTGGTATGGAAACTGATACGACTGGCTACGCCGCCCAATGGGCGGCCCTGAAAACCCAGCTTTCCGAAAAATACCAGGTAGCTGATTACACCTTTGGTGCCGATGTTAAACCAGACGGCGACCTTCGTTTTACCGATAAAAGAACGAACCTGGATGCCATACTGACGGAAATCAGTGATGTTTACGGTTCACAGAACCTGGGGGCAGTAATTTTGGCCACCGACGGAATCTATAACGAAGGAACCAATCCTGCCTATCGCGATTTACAAATCAAAGCACCAATTTATACTGTCGGCCTTGGAGACACCACACAACGTCGTGATTTATTGATCCGGCGGGTCTTCCACAACAAAATTGCCTATCTCGACGATCGTTTTTCTATTCAAATCGATGTGAGTGCCCGCAACGCCCTTGCTTCAAACACCCGACTAACTGTAAGTAGAGTGGGGGAGGGTAGCGGTGCGCCACTCCATACGGAGACCATCGTTATTGATCGGAATGATTTCTTTACTACGCGGGAAGTTATCCTTGATGCTGACCGGCCTGGGGTACAACGATACCGCATCAGCCTTTCGACGATCGGAGAAGAAGTCAGTACGGCTAATAAT
Organism: Lewinella sp.; assembly: GCA_045110355.1. Classification (GTDB taxonomy): domain Bacteria; phylum Bacteroidota; class Bacteroidia; order Chitinophagales; family Saprospiraceae; genus Neolewinella. The sequence goes on from JBGCFZ010000217.1 coordinate 19,446, forward strand.
CGTCGTGATATTTTTGTGGATGTGCTTGATGCCCGACAGAAGATACTTTTGTTGGCCAATTCACCACATCCGGATCTGACGGCCCTTCGACAGGCGCTGGCTACGGGCAAGAATAACGAAGTTGAAATTGACTATGCCAGTAAATTTTCTGGCAAATTCAGCGACTATGATCTGGTGGTACTTCACGAATTACCGTCGGTTAAGCAGCCAATAAGTTCTACCCTCGATCAATTACAGCGCTCCCGTATACCTACCCTATTCATTCTTGGAGAAGGAGCCCCAGCCCGGGCGGTGGGCAGCGCACAGGATCTGCTCAGTTTCACCGGTACGGCTGGCGCGAAAGGCAACGATGTCAGCGCACGTGCCGTCCCTGGTTTTAATTTGTTCACTTTGAGCGAAGAGCTACTGCAGGCACTGCCGAAATTTCCACCGCTAACTGCGCCATTTGGAACATTCGAGGTTGGTCCGGGGGCTACAACGGTACTCAAACAGCGCATCGGAAGGGTCGATACAGATTATCCCCTCATCGTTGTTGGGGAAAGCAGAGGCGTGCGGACCGGCGTTATTGCTGGCTCCGGTCTCTGGCAATGGCGCTTGTTCGATTTCCTGGAATACGGGAATCACGACCATTTTGATGAGTTGGTGAGTCAACTTAGTCAGTACCTGACCGTGCAGGAAGATAAGCGGCGCTTTCGGGTAAGCCAACCCGAGAACATTTTCGACGAAAATGAGGCGGTTCAACTCGATGCGGAGTTGTACAACAGTAACTACGAACTGATCAATGACCCGGAAGCAACGGTGCTCATTACCGGGCCGGAGGGACGAGAGTACCCTTTCGTCTTCACCCGGACGTCAAATGCTTATACCCTCAACGCCGGTACACTGCCTCCAGGCAACTATCGGTACCGAGCCACTACAAATACGGGAGACGAAAACCTGACCTTCGATGGCCGCTTTAGTGTGCAGACCGTCGAGGTAGAACGCTATGCACTGGAGGCAGATCATGGCCTGTTGCGGCAATTGAGTGACCGATATGGGGGAGAACTGCTTTTTTCTGCCGATCTGGCAACCCTTCCCGCACGCCTGGAAAGTGGGGGGACCGTCAAACCCGTCCTTTTTGAGACCATCAATACCCGTTCGGTAGTGCATCTGAAGTGGATATTCTTCGTATTGCTTAGCCTCTTTGCTGGAGAATGGTTTATGCGCCGCTACTTTGGAGGGTATTAGTCCCCTCGTAAAGGACCTTTGCGAGTGCTAAATCTGGCGTTAACAAAATAGTGGTTGGGTAAATCATCAGGCAATGGGTCCCTAAACCCTCAGACTGCTTGATTTCCCCCTGCATTCTCTATCTTTGCGCTTCGATTTAAACCTTCAGTCAGCCCTATGGCGATCCGAATTTCGAGCCTTAACCACCGGCTTCAATCCCAAAACAATCAGATTACCGATGACCTGCACGTCAGAGAGCGGAGATGGTTTGCGGTAAGGACGTCAAGTAAGCACGAAAAACAGGCCGTTAAAGAGCTTACTTCGAGAGGAATTGATGCCTGGACGCCACTGCGGGAGAAAGTATACCATTACCCCTCAAAGAAGGTAACCCGACAGCTTCCCTTGCTCACAGGATATGTTTTTGTGCACATTACCCAGCAGGAAGAAAATACCGTGCGCTTCGCGCATTATGTATCCTGTTTCCTGAAAATTGGCCAGACCCGACGACAGGTAACAACCGCTGAAATAGACCTTTTGCGAAAACTAAGTACGGATCGAACCCTTGATTGGGAGACGGTGGAGGATTCGTTTGACTTTAGCGAAGGAACGCCCGTCGAAATAATCAAAGGCCCACTCGCCGGTGTGAGGGGGCATTACATCAGTAAAAAAAGTAAAAAAACCTTCGTAATCGCATTGGGAAGCCTCAATGCTTGCCTGGCTACCTGTGAAGTCGACCCTCGCTACCTGGTAGCATTAGAGGGCGCCACGGCGCTGGGAAACCAGGATATGGCGCAGAACGAAGGTGAAAAAACGCTTTGGTAAGAGCGATTTACCAAGATGGGCAAACTGGCCGCGTTGAGCGGTTGGGACTGAGTGGTTTCGACGCTTGGACGCCGAAGGCGTTGGTGCGTAGCACCAACTTGTTGGGGGCTTTGCGTTGGAGGACTCGCTTCGCTCGCGTTTTGGGGCCTTCGGCCGTTGGGGGTCTCCAATGCCTGCAGGTCCTCTCAATAGCCGATCAAGGCAATGAAATGAGTTACTTATGATCCTTGTCACTGGTTCCGCGGGTTTTATCGGTCACGCCTTAGTCAATGTTCTTGCTGAGGCAGGGAATGAGGTAGTGGGCATCGATAATATGAGCGATTATTACGACCCCAACCTGAAGTGGAGTCGGTTAGCCGATGCAGGCATCAGTCGGAAAACAATTGAAGTGAAAGGCGAGGGGGTCAGTACCCGTTTCCCTAACTACCGTTTTCGGAAACTGGGCCTCGAAGATCGTGACGGGATGGCTAGATTATTTCAGGATTTTGCCATTGAGAAAGTCTGTAACCTGGCCGCTCAGGCAGGCGTGAGATATAGCCTGACGAACCCATTGGCTTATGTAGATAGCAACGTGACCGGCTTCGTGAATGTGCTGGAAAATTGCCGGGAGCACGGAATAGAACACCTGGTCTATGCAAGCAGCAGCAGTGTATACGGCCTTAATGATAAAGTTCCTTTTGCGGAAATTGATCCGGTGGGCCAGCCTGCCAGCCTGTACGCAGCCACTAAACGCAGCAACGAACTGCTGGCGCATACTTACAGTCACCTCTACCAACTTCCGACCACTGGCCTGCGATTTTTTACGGTGTATGGTCCCTGGGGGCGGCCTGATATGGCTTACAGCCTCTTTAGCGATGCCATTCTTACTGGTCGGCCAATTAAGGTATTTAACCACGGCGAAATGTCGCGCGACTTTACCTACGTTGACGACATCGTGGAGGGGGTGCGGCGGGTATTGCTGACCCCTCGCCCCGCGCAACTGGGCGTGCCCAATCGGGTATACAATATTGGAAAGGGAAGTCCCGTCAGTCTGCTTGATTTCATCGAAACAATGGAACGACATCTGGGAGTGACTGCCGAAAAGGAGTACCTTGGTATGCAGCCAGGCGATGTGGAAAAAACCTTTGCTGATACGACGGCTCTGGAGGAAGATTACGGCTATCGGTCGGCTACCGGGCTTGATCAGGGAATTGGTGCCTTTGTAAAATGGTACCGGGATTATTATAAGATTTAGGCGCGGCCGCAGGTGCAGTAGCCCCTGTCTGCGGCTATCGCCGCAGTCCCCAAAGGGGAAGGGGTAAAAGAGCAAGGGGGCAAGCGTACTCCATCGGAAAGACACTAAGCGCTCACTTAACATCAACAACTTATGTCAGCTTTAGAAAAGACTATTTTGGTAACCGGCGGAGCCGGTTTTATTGGCAACCATGTGGTTCGTCGGTTGGTCCGGAATTA
>JBGCFZ010000218.1:0-5811 GCA_045110355.1 Lewinella sp.
GGCGTCTTTTACCCGCTGGCTGCGTTGCTTGAATCCTCATTTAGCTACGGCTAAACTCCGGTTCAAGCGCCTTGCCCGCAGGCAAAATTCACCAGCATTTAATGCGACAGAATCGACCTGACAAAGCACTAGTGCATACCCCCTTTCTCCATTGTCACATTCTCTCCCTTGAGGTGACCAAACAAAGCTCCGCAAACGGAACCAGCGCCAGCTCATTCTCCCCTTCCTCCATTCTTCCCTTCTCTTTTCCCCGAGCCTGATTATCTTAGCGGCCCCGAACGAACGGACCAAAACTCCAAAAACAAGCATGGCCAGCATCGATATTGAAGCCCTAAACGAACAAATCAAGATTGACAGCGAAGTTGTTGAACGTATTCGCCAGGAGACCGCCAAGGTCATCGTTGGTCAGCAATACATGATTGACCGACTGCTGTTGGGCCTGCTCAGTAAGGGGCACATCCTCCTGGAAGGCCTCCCGGGGCTAGCCAAAACGCTGGCCATTAATACACTGGCCAAAACCATTTCGGCCGATTTCAGCCGCATCCAGTTCACGCCTGACCTGTTGCCAGCCGACATCGTGGGTACGATGATCTATAACCAGAGCGTCAACGATTTCACCGTCCGGAAGGGGCCCGTTTTTGCAAATTTTGTCCTCGCGGACGAAATTAACCGTGCGCCCGCCAAAGTGCAGTCGGCCCTCCTCGAAGCCATGCAGGAACGCCAGGTCACCATCGGTGACGAGACGTTTAAACTCGAAGAACCCTTCCTTGTACTCGCTACCCAGAACCCCATCGAGCAAGAAGGAACTTATCCACTGCCCGAGGCGCAGACGGATCGTTTCATGCTTAAGTGTACCATCGGTTACCCTACCCGGGAAGACGAGCGGGAGATCATGAGGCGTAACCTGGAAAAAGGCTTTGCTAAGATCAACGCGGTTGCCACCACCAAAGAGATCATGCACGCCCGCGAAAGCGCCCGCAAGATTTACATGGACGACAAGATCGAGCGCTACATCATCGACATCGTCTTTGCCACCCGCGAACCCGAGGCTTACCGCCTTGGCGACCTCAAACCGCTGATCAGTTTCGGCGGTAGCCCGCGTGCCAGCATTAACCTGGCCAAGGCGGCCAAAGCCCACGCATTCCTCGAACGCCGTGGCTACGTGACGCCTGAAGACGTCCGCGCCGTCTGCGAAGACGTGCTGCGCCACCGCATCGGCCTTACCTACGAGGCGGAAGCGGAAAACATTCGCCAGGAAGACATTATTGGACGGGTGCTGAATGTGGTGGAGGTACCGTAGGTAGCTTGATAGATGTGATAGATTGATAGTGCTCCGCAGGGGAATGCCCACAATATTTTGCTGATCAATTTACCTGCGCTGGTGTTGATTGGGGTGCCGTTGGTGATGACGATGCGTGTTTTTTGGGCGGGGACGCGAGTGCATGGGAATGGGTAGTAAGGGGCAGGGGCCTTAAGTCTGGACCTTGTTCTGTTGATTGTTTCAAGAAAATTTAACATTCCTATTTCAGGTGTGGCTGTAGCTGCTAAAGCAGTTGAAAATTCTCACAGAGGGCAGCACGGAGGGAGCCACTGAGGACACACAGAGTTGCTGTCATTGGAGTACGAAAGGGCTTTGAGGGCTCACCACATTCATGGGTTATGTAGGTTAGCCTAGGGGATAGTTCATCGCTCGTATGGGTAAGAACCCGATTTGACAAAGAAGTCTACCTCATTCAACTATTCGCCCGCTATTATTCAAACATCCAACGTCCGCACCTCCGTGCTACCTCAGTGCCTCCCTCCGCGCTACCCTCTGTGAGCACCATCAGCTGCTTTAGCAGCCACTGAAACGCCTGATGTAATGCTGGTTCATTTCCTTAAATCAATCCGCAGCTGCTACTCCGCCCCTGCCTTCAACTTCTCCTTGCACCTGCGGCCCCGCCCAAATGCTCTTTCAGGAAGGCTCAGCGAACCAATGCGCGCATACATGGTTAAACCAGCAAACCAACCACACAATGCGCACCACTTTCTTTTCCCTGCTCTTGCTTCTTGCCTTCAATTCCTGCGGAGACACCAGTACTGCTTCAACGGACACTACCCAAGCCCCCGCCGAAACCTCAGCAATGGAGAACAAAAAAGAGGTCGTCATGACCCCGATTTTCCACGCCGCGGTAGTCCTGGAATATGACGGACAGACCATCTTCGTAGACCCCTACGACAAACCCGAAAAATTTGCCAGCTTCGGCGCGCCAGACATGGTGGTCATCACCCACACCCACGGCGATCATTTTAACCAGGAGGTGCTTGCTGCCCTTGACCTGAGCGGCGCTGAGCTGTTCGGCCCTGCTGCCGTCACCGAAAAAGCGGGAGAGATGGGCTTCAAGAAAGTGACGCCCCTCGCCAACGGCGAGGATGCCGGCCGTGGCGACATCACCGTCAACGCCGTTGCCGCCTACAATCTACCCAAAGCAGAAGACAGCTTCCACCCACCGGGCAAATTCAACGGTTACGTCATCGACATGGGCGGCCAACGCTATTACTTCGCCGGAGACACCGAAGACATCGAAGAAATGCGTGCCCTCGAAGACATCGACGTCGCCTTCGTCTGCATGAACCAGCCCTACACCATGGAAATGGCCGCTGCTGCTGCTGCTGTACTGGATTTCAAGCCGGAAAAAGTCTACCCCTACCACTACCGAAACCAAGACGGCTCCTTTATGGACACTAAGGAATTTGCCCAAATCGTTGAGGAAGGAGACAAAACGATTGAGGTGGTGGTGGTTGATTGGTATAAGTAATGCCAGTGTTTTATACATCCGATGAACTTTTAACTCCGGCTACCGCCTTAGCAAAAGATACATCTGATGAAAAAATGACCCTAATCTTGAAGAAAGGTAAAGTTTGACTAACCTTATGCTGTTTTCTCATCCGATACATCTTTTGCTGGCGAAGCCGCAAACGTTTATCGGATGTGTAAAACAGCTATCTGCTTAAAGCGCCTAATCCATTAAAAAGCCAATCTCCACTCCATGCGTGCGCTGAAAATCTCCGGTATTGTCCTTCTCATTCTGATGGTAATCCCTCTAATTGCCGTCAGCTTTTTCGGCGGGCCAATTGCCCGGGCGGTCGTCAACTCTCTGAGTAAAAAACTCCCCACCGAAATAACGGTTTCGGAATACGACGTTGCCTTTTGGCGAAGCTTCCCCAGCTTATCCGTCAACCTTCAGGACGTGAAAGTCCGCGGCAGTGACGGCAGCGACTTACTGATGGCCGAGCAATTGAGCTGTCTGCTGGACCTGGGGAGTCTGTTCGGAAAAATCAGGGTAGAAGAGATTGCGATCTCCGATGGCCAACTCAACCTCATTACCGACGTAGACGGCAACACCAATTACCAACTGGCGGGCTATACGCCCGTGGGAGAGGAGGTGCCGGAGGGAGCGCCAACTGAATTTGCCATTGCCGACGCACAGCTCAATGGCGTCGAGTTCACTTACCGCGACGCCCAACTACAGATCGACGTTGCTGGTAACGTCGATCGGGCCACCTTCAGCGGCGACTTCGGCGCCAAAAACTACCTACTTGCCGCCGAAGGCCTGCTGGACGTTTACCACCTCGATCAGGAGGGTATTCGATATTTGAATGAAACGCAGCTCCGGTTAGAATCGAAGACAAACATCAACAACGAAGCGAGCGAATACACCCTCGCTCCGCTCCGAATCGAGTCGGGCGACCTCGAAATGAGTGTAGTGGGAGCGCTAACTTCGACTAAGGACGGCCTGTTCACCAATCTTCGGCTGGAAAGCGAATCCGGCAGCCTTGAAGACGTACTTGCGCTGATCCCTCCGGCCTATGCCGGCACGTTGAATGAACTGGAAACCCGTGGAAAGCTATCCCTTTCCGGTAGCATCACCGGCCCCTGGACGCAACGAAAGTATCCGAAAATGGATGGACGTTTGACTTTTTCCGACGGCCGGGTCGGCAGTCCGAGAATCAACATTGGCGCCCGAGACCTCGACCTGAAGGCCAGGTTTGCTTACCTCGATGGCCCCACCGGTGGTGTCCAGTCTTTCGCCATCGAAGAGTTGAAGGGGACCTTCCGGAACCAGCCCTTCTCCATGAAGCTCAGCATTGAGAACCTCGATGATCCACGCATTGATTTTTCTGCCGACGGGGCACTGCCACTGGCCACCCTGCCCGCCATCATGGGAGAAGGGCCGGTAACGGACGGCGACGGATATGTCCGCATCCAGGGCCTCCGGCTCGCTGGCCGCTATGAAGATATGCTCCGCCCGCGGCGCATGGGCCAGGTGGCGGCCTCCGGCCGCCTCACCTTCGATGATGGCGAACTTACCGTCAACGAACGAACGCTTTCCTTCCCCTCCGGCACGCTTGAACTACGGGACAATGAAATGGAACTAACGGACCTTGCCTTTGAAGGGCCAGGTACTGAGATCAGCTTCACCGGAAAAGCAACGAATCTGATTCCCGTACTGTTTGCCGACTCCCTCAACACCAATGATGCAGAACTTAATTTTGATGCCCGGCTGACCGGTGAGTCTTTTGATATCGACGAGCTACTGAAATTAGCTGGCCCGACGGAGGAAGAGCAGGAGATAGCAGAAGCAGCCGGTACGACCGATAGCCTGCGGGCGAAAACAATGGTTCGCCGAGCACAAATCACCGACCTCCTCCGTGGCCGCTTCGACGCGGAGGTGGAAGAATGGAATTACGGGGAGATCGAAGGAGAAGATTTCCAGGGACAACTCATCTTCACCCCCCGACAACTGGACGTCAGGGGCATCACCGATGCCATGGACGGGCAGCTGAAAGTAGACGGGGAAGTCTACTTCCAGGAGTTACAACGGGTGGAAGGTCGGATCAGTGGCATTCAGATTGACGTCAACCAGTTCTTCGCTCAGGGGGAGAACTTCGGCCAGGAGGTGTTAGTCGCCGATAATATTGAGGGAAAGATGGATGCCAAACTCTGGATTCAGGCCTATTTCGATGAGAAAGGAGTACTGGACTACGAAAAGCTGAAAGTGCTGGCGGGGATAGACATTTCCGACGGTGAACTGAACGATTTTGAAATGTTGGAAAACTTCGCTTTCGCCCTCAAAGCAGGTGACCTGGACAAAGTCCGTTTCACCCGCCTCCAGAACTTTTTCGAGATCACCGACGAGACGTTGTACATCCCCGTCATGTTCGTACAGACCAGTGCACTGAACCTCGAGTTGAGCGGAAGCCACACCTTCAACAATTACCTGGATTACTTCATCAAAGTCAATGCCGGGCAGGCCATTGCCAACAAAATTGGTCGGCATAATCGTAATCTGGACATACTCCCCGCTCGCAGAAATGGCTTTTTCAACCTTTACTACACCGTTAAGGGGCCGCTGGATTCCTATGCTGTAGACAGCAATAAACGAGCGGTAAAGAACGACTTTAAGCGTAGTGAGTACCGTAAAAACCGGGTCCGCCGGGAATTGGCGGAGTTATTTGCTGAGCCAATTGAACTTGTGGAAGCTCCTGTGGAGACGGAGGATGAGGGGGGAGGAGAATAGCACTTCTTACAGTTTTGCAAGTTTTGCTAAAAGCCAAGTTCGCTCCGTCAGCACTTCTTCTTGCTGCAAGTCCTTTAGGAATTGATTTCTCTCGCTAGTTTGATGCGCCGCCAACGCAATCAATCTTCGGGTAAAGCGAATGACGTTGCTGAAGTTGGTGCGGTGGTAGTCACTTACTTCCCGGCGGCGGATAAACAAACGGAAACTGTCTAAGTGTGAATCCAAAACTTCGAACTCCGAGAGTTCGAAG
>JBGCFZ010000219.1:0-2985 GCA_045110355.1 Lewinella sp.
TCATCTTCCAATTCTAATTCATCTTCTAAGCACGAGGGCTGCCTAAGTTGCTGAAGTTGATACCGCAATTTCCCTTGGTTGATCAGTTGGAAGAACCAATCGTTTTCAACCTGTGAAAAAGTGACCTCCGGTACAATCAGCCGTTCGGAATCCCAGTAAACATCCGAATCGTCGGTTGGAAACTGCCTCCCGAAAATGCGTTGATTTTTTACGGAATCAACCAAGGTGATCAGCCCAAAACCCATCTGCCAGAATTGCACGATTGGTTGGTTGAAGCGCCGGCAAACGGACCACCCTTCCTGGTAATATTGCATCCTTAAATCGTTTTCTATAGCCCCTTCACCAAAGCACCGCACTTTGAAATATACCTGATCGGTGTATTGCTCAATGACCGTAGGACTCAAATAGACTTCCCGATGCACCAGATCACGTTGTTCCAGCAAGGTGCGACCGATGAGCATACTGTCGGTCAGGATATTGCCAGTGGGCCGCAGGGCAATTGCCCGGATGGTATCTTTCGAGTTAGGGCGCCGAAATGTCCATTCTAGAGGCGTTCTTTTATGGAGAAAAGTGTCTTTGTCGATATATAGGGAGTTACCATTTGTTCGCAGCGAAAACATAGCCGAACGAATGTATCCAGGTTCAAAAACTTCAAGGGAATCACCGGTAGCCCGAAGGACTGATCCTTTATCGTAGCGTTGCTGGTGCCCGTCGGAGATAACGATCCATTCCTTCGAAGCCTCCGTGGGTTTGCCTTCGGGCTGACAATTGAATAGGATGCAAGGGAGCAATAACAGCAGTAGTTTCGGGAGGTAGGGCATAGGTATTGGTGTTAAAAGAAAGTACTGCGATCAGGATTACCAAGATAACCAGACAACTGGACAAAAAAAGCCCCGCCACAAAAAGTGACGAGGCTTCCCTTGTTTTTAAGGCAATAGTATTGCTTAAGCAGCAACCATTTGCTTCTCGATTTTTTCTATCAGTGCCTGCTTGGTGGTTACACCAACATGCTTGTCTACCACTTCGCCATTCTTCAGGATGAGGATGGTAGGGATAGAACGGACACCGTACTTCTGGCTGAGTTCTGCGTTTTCGTCAACGTCGACTTTAGCGATGAGGGCTTTGCCTTCGTACTCGCCAGCGAGTTCTTCAATGATGGGACCGATCATGCGGCAAGGGCCACACCATTCCGCCCAAAAATCGACGACAGCGATGCCTTCTTTATCGAGTACGTTTTCTTGGTAGTTTGCATCAGTCAGCTCGAAAGCCATAATTGTAATATTTTTGTTTGCTGTGCAATGTGCACGGTGATACAACATCGGGTGGCAATCTTGGTTGAATTGTCGAACGAAATCCTCCAGTAAATTGACGCAAAACGACATCAAACCTCACAAAAGTGTGACTTTTTTGGCCTGGTGGCCATTATTATTGCTGGCTATCTTGCTAATGCTGCGTTCATTGCTGCCTCCGGCAACGATTGAGACGGTTTATAGCAGGGGCTTTTTTGTGGGGGTGCGGGAGGTTTGGGATTTTTTCCTGCCCCGCTTGCCCGTGCCGCTTTTCTATCTCTTTTGGACGGGGGTTGTTTGGTGGGTTTGGGCGACGGCGCGCAGGTGCATAACATGGTTTAAAGAAGCAAGGGGGTGGACAGCCTGGGGTAAACTTGGCCGGCGAATCCTTAATTCAGTGGCCTTGCTTGTTTCGGCTTTCCTGCTGGGCTGGGGCTTCAATTATGGAAGGGTAGAGGTGAACGAAAAGATGGGCTTCGAAATGTATCAACCAACGATTGATGAGTTGCGCGAGCGGGTGTACACTGAAGCTGAAGCGTTAGCCATCCTCCGCCGGAAAGTTTCTAACGACACCATCGCATTAACGGCAGCTGCGCTGCCCACCAATATGGAAACAGCCGTCCGACCGCTTTTAGTTGATGCGTTGCTAAAGCACGGCTATCCAGCTCCCGGGCAACCACGTGCAAGGCAACTACAACCTAAAGGCATATTACTACGGCTTAGTACTGCCGGTGTTTACTGGCCATGGGCGGGGGAAGGAAACATCGACGCTGGCTTGCACCCGCTGCAAAAGCCCGCCGTGATGGCCCATGAGTTGGCTCATGCCTACGGCTTTGGTGACGAAGGTACTTGCACCTTCTGGGCCTGGCTGGCTGGCCGGGAAACCACAGATCCCATACTGGCCTATGCCTTTAAACTTGCCTATTGGCGACGTATTGCCGGCCGCCTCCGGCAGCAGGAACCTGAGGCTTACTGGGCATGGAGGGCTGAGTCCCTGGCTCCCGGCATCCGCAACGACCTCCAAGCCATTTACGATAACTCCGAACTGTATAAGGACATCGCCCCAGTGATTCGTGACGTAACCTATGATACTTACCTAAAGGCGCAGGGCATTCATGAAGGCTTGTTGAACTATGGGAAGGTGGTCCGGCTGGTGGAGGGCTATTTGGTTGACGATGGGTAGAGGACTTGTAGTCCGATGGCAAACGGGGCCGGAGGCTTCCGGAGCGTGTACTTGCTGCGGCATAATCGCCAATTAAATGTCCTTTAGCTCCAGTCGCATATCCTATAGTGCAGTGTAAACTAAGTTTTCACATGCAGAGGGCCGGGCTTGCCCCGGCCCTCTGCGTATGGAAGAATCGTGTTTTTCGTTCGCTCAGCGAACGAAAAGGAGCGTTTGATGGGGTAGCCGATACGGGTGGAGGCAAGCCCCACCCGTACGGATAAATACCATGAAACTTAGTTTACACTGTCTAGTGCTGGGAGCGATAACTTATCTTAGTTTTGAGGCGTAACACCGGACAAAATCACTGCGCTCCTTGTGGGGCTCAGACTGAAAGTCCCCGACCATAACCAATATGCTACGCTCAAATATCCTAACCACATTTATAGCCCTGGTTTGGCTGGCCAACGGTCTGCTGGCTAAAGTCCTAAACCTGGTCCCCAGGCACACCGAAATAGTAGCCAATATCCTGGG
>JBGCFZ010000220.1:0-3791 GCA_045110355.1 Lewinella sp.
AGCTCGGCTATAATGCCGGAACTGCTGATGGTATTATGGGGGCCCGTACCAAAACCGCCCTGGCTAAGTACCAGCGCGACAATGGCTTGCCAATTGGTGGCATGAACACGCCTACCCTGAAGAAACTTGGATTGCGGTAAACTACCAACTACAATTTTTCTTCGTTCAGCCCCACGCTAGTTTTTAGCGTGGGGCTGTTTATTTCGGTGAGTGGAGTACACCAACCTTGACAACCATGCCTCCGGCCAGGTCTGCCGAGTATCAACCCGTAATTAGTAATACCATCGGCGTATAAACCCCAGAAATACCCACCATGTAACTAAAGTTATTCTCATTACCCCTTAACTTTACCTGAGTTGTAACACCTTCCTTTCCAAAGTAATAGAAGTCAAAAGGTGACTTTTAGCCTTAGACACACACTTAACTGCTCTCAAACCACCCACCCATGCAAACCGGCTATTTGATTCTGGCACTCTTAAACGGGACCCTGGGCTTTATGCTTTGGTATGCCTTATCGTCTTCTCTGGGGCTCCCCAAATCTTTCCAAATTCAATACGATATTAACGTCTCTTATTTCAGGCGGATTCTTCGCCGGAGGTTTGCGGGGTTCATCATCTATGGCGTATTGCCCCTGTTGTTGATCCTGAAGTGGAACGTACTTGGCGAAGTTGATTTTCCCGAACTCGGGGTAAGCTTTGAGTGGAACCGCAAGGTGATCATGTGGCTGGCGGCTTTGCTGCCCATTACACTGATCATTAACCTGCTCAGTGCCCGCTCGCGCGAGACCCTGGTTAATTACCCGGAGATTAGGGTAACCATCTGGACGCCCCGCCTACTATTCATGAGCGCCTTTTGGTGGCTCATGTACTTAGTCGCTATGGAGTTTCTCTACCGGGGGCTCATCCTGCAATCCTTGTACATGAACACGGGAAGCATGTGGTGGACGATCATCATCAGCGCCTGCCTCTACGCCATGATCCATTACTTTAAGGACAACCGAATTTCCGTGATGAGCCTGCCTTACGGCCTGATCATGGCCTACGCGACCCTCGATTCGGGAAGTCTGCTACCTACCATCTTCGTCCACGTTATTGGTGGATTACTGACGGAGTGGCTTGCCATCAGACGGCATCCGGAAATCAAAGTTCAATCCAAACTCTATCATTGATCAATTCAGCTAACGTGAACGACAGACTAAAAAAAATCTCAACGGATCGCTACACCTGGGTCAATGCCTCCCGCAATGTGAAGGTCAGCCCTCTACGCTTTTTCTACCCGAGGAATGAGGAGGATATCCAGCTCATCGTCCGGGAAGCAGAGAACAAGGACTTTCGTGTCCGGGCAGTAGGCTCGGGTCATTCCTACTCCGAAGTCGCCAAAGGACGGGATTACCTGCTCTCGATGAAGTTCATCTCTAAGGTGGACCTCACGAATAAGGCTGGCCTGAAACAAGCCTGGCAAAGTGACGATGTTCACCTTGCCACCGTTGGGGCGGGGACGATCCTCAAAAAGCTCACCCGGTCCCTTGACCGAAAGGGCCTGGCCCTTTCCAATATGGGGGCCGTCGATTTTCAGACCATCTCGGGGGCTATGCTGACGGGCACCCACGGAACGGGCATTACCCGACCTGCGGTGCAGGATATGGTACGGTCTTTAAAAATGGTGGGAACTGGCGGAGAGCTTCTACAGATCGAGCCGACTGACGGAATCACTGATGCATCGTCGTTCACCTCGGACAATGCCATCAGGCTGATTCAGGACGACGACACGTTCTACAGCGTGATTGTCGGTTTTGGGGCCATGGGCATCATTTATGAGCTAACTCTTGAAGTAGAACGGCAGTTCTGGATGAAAGAAAAACGGTACCTCGTATCCTGGGCGGAGCTACGTTCAGACCTGTTGAACGGTAACTTTATGACCAAGGTGCGCAATACGGACTTTGTCGCCTTTAGGGTTAATCCCTATGAAGTTAAGGGGGAACATCGGTGTGCCATCGTTGAGCAGGAGGTGATCGAGTATGAAGACCGGCCAAGAGGCTTTGGTGCTATGCGGAGAAACATCGCTTCCAGTATCCTGGGCAACCTTGAATTCCTGATAGAAAATACCATCGTTAAGACGAACCTTAAGCCCGATGGCGTCCGGAAATCGATCAATTTGGCCCTTTGGGCCACGCAGGACATGACCTTTACGGGTAAGAGCCACGAGCTGCTTTACCAGAGTGGCGAGGCCGTAATCAGGTATGGCATCAGTTCAGAATTTGCCTTCCCCGCCAATGCGGAGAAAATAGTGGAGGTGATGGAAGCCATATTCGCTCAGGCAGAACTGAATGCTAGCCAGGGCGGCGTGTACCAATCGGCCCATATTCCCGTCCGGTTTGTTCCGCCGTCGAAGGCACTATTGTCGTCGGCCTACGACCGGGAAACTGCCTATATCGACGTTCCGCTGTTGTTTGGTACCCGCGCAGACATCGACATCCTGGAGCGGTACCAGGAAACACTTATTGGGTTGGGGGGCGTCCCACATTGGGGCAAACATAACAGCCGTTTGTACCAGCACCATGATTTCATCAGGTCGCAGTTCTCCCGGACGGATGACTGGATAGGCGTTCGAAAGCAGCTTGATCCGAAGGGGACCTTTCTCAATGACTTTGTGATCCAGATGGGATTGGTGGAGCCTGTGGCGGAAGAATACGCTTAAACCCTCTTCAAAAATGCGCTACGAGGCGGCCTCTCGCGGTCCTATGGAGGAGGGGAGGGCTGCAAGGGACTACTTGTTGAATAAAAATGCCAACCAATGAATAAACCCATCAGAGTATTAACCATCGATGGTGGAGGCACCCGCGGCCTCTTCCCGGCTACCATCCTGCGTAAGCTGGAGGAGGATACCGGCAAGTCTGTGACGGATATGTTTGACGTGATTGCCGGCAACGCTACCGGCGGCATCATTGCCATGGGGTTGGCCGCTGGCATGAAGATTGAAGACATTGCGGAAATTTACCGGGATCGCGCCGATTTCATCCTACCACCTTCCAGCTTCTGGCGCAAGATTCGAAACCCGGTCAATCTATTTGCCCCGAAGTTTCCGAATAAAAACATGAAACAACTACTGACCGAACGGCTGGGAGAGAAGCGTACCCTGGGTGACGTAACTAAGCGCTTTGGCACCGATACCATTTTCCTGACGGGTACGCTGGACATGAGTCCGGCGCTGAAAGATGGGGAAACACCTGGTTTCAAAATCGTGATTTATAACTCTGCTCATAATACCTACGATGACGAATTGCTGGTAGATATTGCCATGCGTACTTCTGCTGCTGCCGTTAACCTGCCGCTCTATCAGCATTACTCGGAGAGTGGCAACTATGCCAATGATCCGGCCATGATTGCCCTATCTTTTTGCATGAACCAGCAGCAGGCGGCCGCTCCGGGAACCAGCATTCTTTCCGATAATGCTTCGGGGCTCAAGGCCCGCCCTGAAGACATAAAATTTCTCTCTCTTGGCTGTGGTGCGACCGGGAGTTCCTATGTGCCCAGGGAGAAAATTGGTAATGGTAAGTGGGGCCTCATCAAATGGATGGGCCGGCTGATTAGCCTGGTTATTCATACGAATATGGCGGCCAATCAATACTACGTGCAGCAATTTCTCAATCCCTCCCAATACTTCCGGTTGTCGGCCTATTACAAAGCCGATGACGCGCCTAAAGTATTGAAGGATAAGAAACTGGCGATCGACGTAACGGACAAGGAACAGTTGCTGGCAATTCAGTCTTACGCTGAGCATACTTACGCTAA
>JBGCFZ010000221.1:0-30174 GCA_045110355.1 Lewinella sp.
CCAACGTTGATAAGCCGCCTCTAATTCGCTAAAATTGCTCTGTGGTGCAACAGATGACAAAACCTCCTGCCGGCCAACGGCGGCTGGCAAATCATCCGCCAAGCCAACAGAAACGGCGGAGGCCAATGCGGCCCCCACGGCACCAGTGGTATTGTGCACTTCAATGGTCGCCCCGGTCAACGTAGCAATGGTGCTACTGAAAACCTTGCTCTGAAACAGGTTGTCATTTCCTACCCGAATGGTACTCAGATCAACGCCCAGTTCTTTGAGGACCTTCATACCGTAAACAAAGGCGAAGGCGATGCCCTCCAGCCCTGCACGAACAACGTGGGTCTTATCGTGTCGGTTAAGGTCGAGGCCCAGCAGGTGGGCACCGACGTTCTTGTTTCCAAGCATTCGCTCCGGGCCATTGCCAAAGGGCAGGAAGTGTAAGCCGTCGCAGCCAACCGGTACTTTTGCCGCCATGGCTTCCATATCACCATAGCTGAGGCTGGCCTCCCCCACCAGGTTTTTCACCCACCGGTGCAGGATGCCCGCACCGTTGATACAAAGTAATACCCCAATGCGAGGAGTGTCTCCTTCATGGTTTACGTGGGCGAAGGAGTTGACCCGCTGGCCGGGGTCAAAGGCGAGTTGGTCCGTTACGCCGTAGACGACACCGGAGGTGCCGCCGGTGGCAGCTACCTCGCCGGGGGCGAGGACATTTAGACTCAGAGCGTTATTGGGTTGGTCGCCAGCGCGGTAGCCGACAACAGTACCTGGCTCCAAACCAAGTTCCTTTGCGGCGGTCTCGTTCAGTACCCCTTGCTTTCCTACGGCGGGTACGCGTGGAGGAATAAGGGATTTATCGAGCCCCATCTCGTCCAGCACCAGGTTAGCCAGGTGGTCTTCTTTAAAGTCCCAAAACACCCCTTCACTGAGGCCGGTGACGGTGGTCGTCGCTTCTCCGGTCAGCCGTAGGGCGATGTAGTCTCCGGGGAGCATGGCGTATTTGGCCCGGGCGTAGTTCTCCGGCTCGTTATCGGCCACCCACTTCAGTTTAGCGGCGGTAAAATTCCCGGGGCTATTGAGACAGTGGCTAAGGCAGGTTTCGGAGCCGATGCTTTTGAAGGCCCTGTCTCCCGTTTCCACGGCCCGACCATCACACCAGATAATGCTGGGGCGAACGACATTTTGTTCGGCATCCACCAAGACAAGGCCGTGCATTTGGTAGCCAATCCCCACTGCTTTTATGTCTTTGCCTTGCACCTGCGTCCGCGCCAAAATATCCTGCGTGGCAGCCACTACATATTTATACCAGTCTTCCGGATTTTGCTCCGCCCAACCAGGTTCCGGAGCATCCATCCCCATTTCGGTAGCTGGAGCGGTTACGCGGGCCAGCACTTTACCCGTTTTCGCTTCTACCAAGGCTGCTTTTACTGAAGAAGAGCCGATGTCGTAGCCGATGGTATACATAGTAAATTGATAAATTAAGGAGTCGCAGCATTACTGTCGTTTTCGAGCAGAGCCGCAAGATAGGTATTACATTTTCATGATTTTTAATGCAATCGATTCTCTAACTAAAAAATAATCCTCCAAATTCAGGACCATCTAACGCTGTGAATACATCTGAAAAAATAGTACCAATAGTCAATAATTGGTGAAGAGCAAATAAAAAAACAGCCCGAACAACATTTGGAAATTGTTGACAAATGACAACTAAAAACTTTCAATTCAAAACATTAGTTGCCCTGACACTTAAGATCAGTATATTACGCAAAATAAAATTACGCCCACGCTATATCTAAACCATAAACCAATCATTTATGAGACTTAAGTTTTTACTCTTTTTCGCGTTATTCCTTTCCGTATCCGCCATCTATGCCCAGCGTGGCTGTGCCTCGATGGAGGTATACGAAGCCCAACTGGAACAAGACCCTGAACGGGTCAAAACGATGCAACGCATCGAACAGTTCACGCAAAATTTCGACCCTACTACGAAGGAACTCAACGGCGGCATACTTACCATTCCCGTTATTGTCCACGTAGTCTGGAATACTTCGGCACAAAACATCAGCGATGCACAAATTGCCAGCCAGATTGCCGTTATGAACGATGATTTCCGGCGGATGAACAACGACCGGAACAACACACCAAGTGACTTTACGGGTGTTGCTTCAGACACAGAAATTGAATTTTGTCTGATCGAGACCATTCGCGTCCAAACCAATAATCGCCGTGGTTTTGGTACGAATGATCGGGTCAAGAATCCTTCCCGTGGTGGTTCTGCTGTTGTTACACCGGCAAGTGCGCTTAACGTCTGGGTTTGTGACATTGGCGGAGGTATCCTTGGCTATGCACAGTTTCCTGGCGGCAGTGCCAGCACTGATGGTGTAGTTTGTGATTACCGCTATTTCGGTACTACGGGAACAGCCACAGCCCCCTTCGACCTAGGTCGCACTATGACCCACGAAGTAGGCCACTACCTTAACCTACGCCACATTTGGGGCGATACAGGCTGTGGTGGTGATGACTTCGTCAGCGATACTCCGCTAGCCGGATCACCTAATTACACGGGTAGCCCTTGTACTTACCCTGGGCCAAACACCTGTAATACTGGTAGCGGCGATCTTCCAGACATGTTCCAAAACTACATGGACTACAGCGATGATGCTTGTATGAACCTATTCACTACTGGCCAAAGTAACCGTATGTGGGCGGCGATCCAGGCCTCTCGTCCAGGTTTACTTTCCGCTACTTGTAACGGTGGCCCTACGACAGATCCGGAGATTTGCGACAACGGCATAGATGATGATGGCGACGGCCTTATTGACTGTGATGATGATGATTGTACCAGTGCCCCAAGTTGTGACGTTGATCCTGGTGGTTGTGATGCCCCTACTGGTCTGTCCCATGCCCGTCGTAAAGGCGGTCGGGAAGCAACCCTAAGCTGGAATAGTGCGAGTGGTGCAACGGCCTACGAAGTAGAAGTATACCGCAATGGAAGCCTGATCGCTTCCGGTACAGTGTCAGGTACCAGCGCCAACATAAGCGGCCTCATTAAGAATGATGCCTACACTTGGCGAGTACGCTCAGTTTGTAGTGGCTCGGTCAGCGACTGGTCCAACGGCTCGTTCAATGCGCGCCTGACCAACCAATTCTCAGATCAAGCGGTTGCTGCTTATCCGAACCCTATACGTGCCGGAGAAGTCATCGTCAGTTGGAACCTTGGTGGCGACACGCCCATTGGCATCACAGAAGTAAAAGCCATTTCTGGTGAGGTGACCCTTCACCTAATGAGCATCTCAGGCCAAATGGTACGTCAGATATCAATTGACGGAACCTTGGAGCAGGCCAGCCTTGACGTTACGGAACTCGCTTCTGGTGTGTACATTATTCACGTGGTAACGTCGGAAGGTGAAACTGCCAATACCAAGCTCGTTAAGCTGTAGCAATTCATTTGCCTTCCCAACATTAGGCGATTAAGAATTAATGCCCGTTCTCCGAGTTGGAGAGCGGGCACTTTTAGTATTAGAACTTGTTAGCTTATTGTATGCTTGAAAACAATTTTGGGCGCGGCCGCAGGTGCAAAGGGAAGACGAACAAAGAGCAACGAATGTTAGAGATACGGTGGTTTTCCTCACCTTTATGTCTACAATCCTATCACTTACGTATTAATTTCTCTTCCTTGAAAAAATATATTTACCTCCTACTATTATTCATCTTTTCCTTTTCCGCCTTTGGCCAGAAGATGAAGTTTAAGAAACGTCAAATCCTTTTTGATAAGGAAGTCGCTTACAACTTTGACAAAACAGCCGGCAAAGGGCTCGCCGAACTCCGAGCTTTTGCTATGGTTTCTGCGGCCGGAGATACGATGCTAACTTTTAAGCCCGTCGAACTTCACTTTGATGCATTGCCCTTTGAAGAAGAGGCCAAATACTTCAATGCCTACCACGAAATGAAACTGCACGAAACGGGAGAATCTGTGCCACTTGATTATTCTCCGATTGGCCTGCCCAACCGTGCGTTCCAGTACATGAAAAGCACGAAAATGCTAACGTTCGATGGCTTTGATTACGATAAACTTGAGCCCTTCATCAAGCTAATGGGCTCCGCCCAGGAGATCATTGATGACCATAGGCAGGAAAACCGCAACCGACTTGCCCGGTACGAAACCACCGTTGCCAAATACGGTGAGGAGGCATATGTGAAACGTTCAGACGCTTCCGTAAACTTATTCGGCGATAAAATCCAGATCAGCAAGGTCAACATTGGCAAATGGGCTGAAACGGGTAAAAACCGTAATTATGTGATCTACATGGTCAAAAATATGAAAGGTGACAACATTGCACAGCTACACATGAAACTGGCCGAGAATAAGGTTATTGTGCTGCCCGTAGTGGATGATGAGCGGCATGAACTAAGCTTTGTACCGACGGTCATCTCGACCAAGATTACGGATTTGATTAAGACTGCTGCGGTGAAGTTGGTTGACTTAGGGTATTTGTAGCCTTCTCTACCGGGGACTCCGCAGCCCGGTAATTCCATAAGATAGCCGTTTCGCGACGAACTGGTTTAGGGTTTTCTGAGCTGACCGCTCCGCAGTCCTGATGGTTACTGGCTAGGCGTGAAAACCGGAGTTTAGCCGTAGCTACCACGCAGTAGCCGCGGAGCGAAATGAGGACTTTCACAACGACGCCAGTAATCATCAGGGCGCGGATAAGGTCGCGAACGAAAACCCTAAACCAGTTCGACGTCTAACAGACAGGTTACGGTCGATTTCTGAAATACGAAAGCCCCGCACACTAGAAATGATGTCAGGGAATACTTTCCCCTTTTGACATGGCAAAGATGCGGGTGCTGGGCAGGGCTTCACTTACCGATGTTTCCCTAGCGGTTATCAGTTTTTCCTTTTGTGATGATTTGGGGCCGTTTGAAGCGCCCGGAAACCTACGTTCTACGTCTCGGAAGCACGCCGCCACAACCACCATTCCACCAACAATAGATTTCCCAGCCACCCGAGCCAGGCCACCAGCCGGTAGGTATCCATTGGCGGCGGAGCGAAGACTGCCACAATCCCCCACTTCCACAACCTGAGGGTAACGGCGGACAACGTGAGGGCATAGCTGCGGAGCATAAAGGCCTGGTGCCCAGGCCAGTCCTTACGTCGCGCCAGCTGCAATGCTCGCCAGGTAAAGCCGAACCACAAAACCGCCTGCAGGCAGAAGCTGAGTTGAGACCATGGGCCTCCATTAGCATGAACGCCCATAACTAAACCCGTGGGTGCCGCAATCAATAGAATGAGCCCCACGTAAATCATCCCCAGGCTTCGGTGGACCATGGGCCACCTACTACGAACCGTTGTAGAGAACTGGCTAATACCGGCCAGTAGCACAAATATACTTGTGTACACATGGCCGAAAAACGACCACTGATAATAAGGCCAGCTAATTTCGGTTTCTTTGAGACGAAGGAAGGCTACCTCGAAGTTTACCGGAACGTACTGCAAGGTGATCAGGGCCATTAGGTAAACAAAGTAGGCCAAGGCCAGGTAGAATATCAACTTGCTTAACCTGGCTTGTTGCATTTTTTAGAGGATTAGATGGGGGGGCCTTACCTACACACTAATTGATTTTAAGAAAGTGTAGCCACCTAATGTAAGGGCTGCTACGCAGCTGATTGTTCTCACAGAGGATTGCACGGAGGGACGCACAGAGGTAGCACAGAGTTTCCGTCATTGGGACAAGCGTTCATCACCCCTCCCCATTATCCCCGCCCAAAGGAATCATAGTACTCCGCCGCATTCTTTTCGTACTTCAGCAGCAGACGGATATTTTCTTTTTCGATGTCGGTAAAATCGCTGCGGATGTCGGTATGTATGGGGATGTACCAAGGCTGAGCGTCGAAGAAAACCCTTAGTGGGCGATTCTTGAAGGAGTAGCCGTGACGGGCGTAGATGGTGTTGCGGATGATGGTAAGGTCGCCTTTTTTCAGGTTATCGACTTCGCTTTTTTTAAGAAGGCGATTAGAGGCATTGACATCATAAATGGACTCCGTTGCCGTGGCGTACTCGCTTTGCATCCATTCTTCAAACTCTCCGTCTCCGTAATCTACCACTTCTTTATGCTCGATGCTTTTGTTCCAGTCGACGAACTGCTTGGCTCGTTCAATATTAACGTTAGGATCATAAGCGAAGGTCTTTTTCTCGAGTTGATACTTGCGGTTTCGGATGTTGATCTTGCCGTAGGCCTTCCATTTGCCGACCAGGGCGCCGTCTTCTATCCAGAAGGTGAAAGCACCGTCGTACTTATCGTCGCCAGGTTCGCGCACGGTGAAGGTCATTGGATCAGCTATTCCCTCACGCCCCATACGGCCAAAGAAAGGGCGGTCGTTGCCTGCGACCACGCTGTGACCAATAATGGAGTCTCCGATGATCTTGTCGATGGAGAGGTTGATTTTGTTTTCCCGGTTCCAGATGTAGCCTTCGTCTATCACCAGGCTTCGGTTGTCATGGTCCCATTCCTCCCCGGTATCTTTTCGGAAGTAGCCTACCCAGCTGCCTAGGTATTCTTTGTTTTCGTCCTGAATTTCTGGAGCCGGAGGTGGTGCCGGGGTTTCCGGTGTCGGGGCTACCGGGACTTCTGTCCCTTGTTCTACTTCAACAGCTGCTTCATCATTTTTGATGGGGTTGTTGCAGGATTGGGTTAGGAGTATCAAGAAGAAGAGGATAGCTAGATAAGGTAGTTTCATAACGCTAAAGTAGGGGAATTGGGGGAAACGTTACTGCCTTGACTGCGTCGTTGTGAACGCGGACTAAAACACGAACTAACCCAATCCGTAAGTCATTAAACGTATTTTTCAATCCTCTCTTCAAAATATTCCAATAAATAAGCCTAAGTTGTAAAAGAGTAATAGCGGAAAAACATGTCAAAAAGATCAAATTCAAAGGTTGGGAAGGTTTATAAGTTTGTCCATCGAAGAGATGAATACGTAAAGACAAATCTCTTTGGCAGAGACTTCGTCTCTAAGCACAACTTTGTCTCCTTGAGTAAGGATGGTGTTCTTAGGATAAATGGATCTCGTGAAGATGGCTACGCATGGGATGGGTGTACGCCTAAATTCGAATTGCTAGACTTGGTTTTTGGAACGCCCGACGGCCGTTTAGATTATTTGACCGAAAAGCCAATTACGTACTATGCGTCCATGGTACACGATGTATTGTATCAACACAATGAAGAGATAAGAATATCCAGGCAAACGGCAGACTATCTGTTCTATAAGATATTAAGCGAAGCAGGCTTTTTCTGGGCACCAATTTATTACCTAGCTGTCCGATTGCTTGGGGCTATATTTGGTAAGTGGTCCTCGAAGGAACGAACAATAGACATCCGAATTATTGAATGTTCATGGATCATTAGGGCTTACGAGTATGCCAGATCAATGAATGATGACAAATTGGAAGACGAGCCGCTTGTAAAAAAGGCGAAGGAATATCTGGATAGTAAGTAATTCCAGTATTTAGAGGGTGTTTAGTAAAAGCTAGCAACTGCCAGAAAAAACTACCCACGCACCCCACTAGTGGGTGAATTCATAATTATCTGGCCGTTTAGTCCGCAGGATTTTCGTGCCGTGGCAAGGCGCTGAAACCGGATTTTAGCCATAGCTAAATGAGGGTTTCAGCAACGAAGTCACGGTGCTAAAAGGCAAGGAATAACGGTCAAGTAATTGTGAATTCATCCACTAGTGGATGATTTTACTACCCTCACTTCCCTTTGCGGTAGTGGGGGCTTTTTTTGCGGGGACGCAGGTGCAAAGAACGGGTAGATTAGCAGAGCAACGTAACTTCCCCTTATGAAATACCTGTTACTTGTCCTTCCATTGCTCCTTATTACTTGCACAGAACCTGCGGCCGCGCCCGAAAACGAAACGGCTGCTACCCACTCCTCTGCCATGACCTCCCCTACTCCCGAATTGACCTTGGCGCAAGCTAATCGACTAGCAGATTTACCGCTGGCTTGCATTCAGCACGAATACCCCAATAAGCTTGGACAAACGATTGGGAGCGAGGAAGACCTGGGAGCGCCCAGTTCATTACACCCCGCTTTCTATGGTTGTTTCGACTGGCACAGTGCCGTACACGGCCATTGGTCTTTGGTAGCGTTACTAAGAAAATATCCTAACCTGAAACGCGCGGAGGAGGCCCGTAAGATGCTGCAAACCAACCTCTCCGCTGCTAATATAGAAGCAGAGGTGGCCTACTTCAACGGAACGCACAACAAGAGTTACGAGCGCACCTATGGTTGGGCCTGGCTGCTTAAACTCGACGAGGAACTGTTGCATTGGGAAGATCCATTGGCGGAGGAATTGCGCGCGAACCTCCAGCCGCTAACCCAACTAATCGTTGCCCGCTATCTCGACTTCCTACCTAAGTTAAATTACGCCATCCGCACCGGCGAACACCCCAATACCGCCTTTGGCCTCACCTTTGCCTACGACTATGCCGAAGCCACCTCCGATGATTCACTACTCAAGGAAATTGACCGTACTGCACGTCGTTTTTACCTCAACGACCAGGACTGCCCGATCACCTGGGAGCCAGGTGGGTACGATTTCCTCAGCCCCTGCCTGGAGGAGATCGACATCATGCGTAGAATACTGCCCGCCAGCGACTTCCACCCCTGGCTCGCTGATTTCCTGCCCGCCATCACCAAAACTGGCTACACACTTCCCGTAGGTGAAGTCTCTGACCGTAACGACGGTAAGCTCGTCCACCTCGATGGTCTCAATTTCAGCAGGGCCTGGGTCCTTTATGGCTTAGCCAAACAATACCCCTCCGAGTACGGCCATCTCAAAAACCTGGCCAATCACCACGTTAATTACTCCCTGCCCAATCTTGTGGGCGACAGCTACGAGGGCGGGCATTGGTTGGGCTCCTTTGCTATCTATACTTTGGGGGTTTAGGGGCCTGTGGTCGTTAGGGACACCTCCAGCTGTTGGGAGACCTTAAAAAACATAGCTAAGTCTGCCAATTTGTCACCTCGTGCATCGTACCTTTGCCCCTTCAACGGGCTACCCTATGTATAATGATAATCCTACCCTAAAAGACCTTAACGCCAAGACTATTGACGAGTCGGCGCAAGGACAGGTTTTCGGTACAGAATTCACACCGAAACAACCGGGTGAAAAACGGTATTATATCGAGAGCTACGGCTGTCAGATGAACTTCAGTGATTCAGAAATCGTGGCATCCATCCTCGGAGAAGCGGGCTATGGTCCTACCCGCGAAATGGAAACTGCGGACCTTATCCTAATTAATACTTGCTCTATTCGTGAGAAGGCAGAGGACACCGTACGTAAGCGCCTACGGGTTTTCGACAAAGTAAAACAACGTCATCCCGGCACGATGATCGGCGTACTTGGCTGTATGGCCGAGCGATTGAAGGCAAAATTCCTCGACGAGGAAAAGCTTGTCGATATCGTAGTTGGCCCGGATGCTTACCGGGACCTACCGAGCCTGGTAGCCGGCGCTGAAGAAGGAGAAAAAGGTGTCAATGTCTTTCTGAGTCGGGAAGAGACCTACGCCGATATTAGCCCCGTCCGGTTACAGTCCAATGGTGTAACGGCCTTCATCAGTATCATGCGGGGTTGTGATAATATGTGCTCCTTCTGCGTTGTCCCTTATACCCGCGGACGGGAGCGTAGCCGCTCCGCCTTCAGCATTATCGCGGAAGCGACTGATCTGTTTGACAAAGGTTTTCGGGAAGTAACCCTGCTCGGTCAGAATGTGGACAGCTACAAGTGGGAAAACCCTGAAACCAGTGAGGTAGTTAACTTCGCTGAGCTGCTGACCATGACTGCCGGTGTAGACCCAGATCTTCGCATCCGCTTTAGCACCAGTCATCCAAAAGACATCACCGACGACGTGCTCTATGCAATGCGTGACAACGAGAACGTCTGTAAGTACATCCACCTTCCGGTGCAGTCGGGCAACACCCGTATTCTGGACCTGATGAATCGTACCTACACCAGGGAATGGTATAAAGAGAAGGTTGACCGCATCTACGAAATCATGCCCGACTGTGCCATCAGCTCCGACATCATCACCGGCTTTTGTACGGAGACTGAGGAAGACCATGCCGACACTTTGAGTATGGTAGAATACGCCCGCTACAGCATGAGCTACATGTTCTTCTACAGCGAGCGGCCAGGCACGCCTGCGGCGCGCAAACTCGATGATGACGTTCCCCTGGCGATCAAAAAACGACGCCTTACGGAAATCATTGAACTACAAACCGACATCAGCCGGGAGCTAAATGCTGGCGAAGTAGGAAAGACCTTTAAAGTTTTGATTGAAGGAGACTCCAAAAAGTCTGATCAGGATTGGAAAGGGCGGACGACCCAGAACCGGATGGTGGTATTCCCTAAGTTAATGGGAGAAACGCCAGGGGATTACGTGACCGTAAAGATTATTGATTCGACCAGTGCCACTCTATTCGGAGCAAGGGAATAACGGATAAAGGAATAGTTCCTCATTATGGGTTGATCTTTTCGTCCCACCTTATTTCTTCTACCCCCTTTTCTCATTTCTCCATTCTTCCCTCAACAATGGCAAATATTGACTCCATAAAACGCCGGTACGGCATAGTTGGCCGCTCTCCTGCCCTGGAAAACGCGCTAAATACCGCCGTGCGGGTTGCCCCCTCAGACCTATCCGTACTCATTACCGGAGAATCGGGCGTGGGCAAAGAAGTCATGAGCCGAATCATCCACGACAACAGTGCACGGAAACACCAGGGCTTTATTGCCATCAACTGCGGTGCATTACCGGAAGGAACCATTAACTCAGAACTTTTCGGTCACGTAAAAGGAGCCTATACCAGTTCCGATGGAGCAAGGAAAGGCTATTTTGAAACGCTGGACGGTGGAACGATCTTCCTCGACGAAATCGGTGAAATGCCGTTACAGACCCAAACCTTTTTGTTGCGGGTGCTGGAGAACGGAGAGTTCATTCGCATGGGCTCCAACAAAGTCCAGAAAACGGACGTCCGCGTGGTCGCTGCAACTAATCGTAAGTTGATGGAGCGGGTCCGTGACGGTAAATTTCGCGAAGACCTGTACTTCAGGTTAAGTACCGTACCAATTGAAATGCCGAGCTTGCGGGAACGGTCTGATGATATTTACCTCCTGTTCCGGTATTTCGCCAACAACTTCGCCGAGAAGCAAAACATAGAATCCATTCAGTTGGATGAAGAAGCCCGTTGGCTTCTGGAGAATTATACGTGGCCGGGCAACATTCGTGAGCTAAAGAATGCTGCTGAACGACTGAGTATTCTTTCTGAGAAAAGGGATCTCACGGCAGTTGATCTGGCCGAACTCATGCCGCAGTTGATGCAGCGAAATCTTCCGGCCATCCGCCAGCAAGACCTGGGGGAAGGATCCGGCAACAGCTTTCAGGAACGGGAAATTTTGTACAAAGTCCTCTTCGACATGAAGGAGGACATGACACAACTAAAAAACCTGATTGCCGACCTGATCAGAAGCAATGACCTCAGGGTCAGGGATGTAGCCAGGGTACAATCCTTGTCTATGCCGGGCAATTATCCTGCTGCTGCAGAGGAGATCAATCGCTTCGCCGCCGATGCTGGTAACGTCGCGACTGAAGCTTATGATCTACGTGACCTGGACATATCCTCTCCGGTCACTACGGGGGGCAGATACCCTGGTGCAGGTGCCCGGCCAACGAGCAATGGCGGCCAGCAGGTCTACCATCAGCCAGCTGACAACGTAGACCCCATTATCGTCGATTCCCGCATGCAACGCTCCTACGATGAAAGCGAGGTGGTAGACGAAGATCTGAGCTTAGCCAACGCCGAAAAAGAACTCATCCGCAAAGCCCTCCGTAAACACAAAGGGCGGCGGAAGGAAGCTGCTGCCGAACTCGGCATCAGTGAGCGGACCTTGTACCGGAAAATCAAGGAATACGACGTGGTGGAGTAATTGTCAGATGAAATCCTATCTTACGACCTAACCATTACTATTCGAACCTTGCGCCTCTTCACTTACCTCATTCCATTCCTCCTACTGGCCAGCTGCCAGAAATATACGCTAGACAAACTACCCGAGGAGCGCCTCCACTTCGGCAACGCCGGAGGCTTCACCGGTGAAATCCGGGAATACATCCTGTTAATGGATAATGGCCGTATCCTCTTCGACAACCAAACGACGGGAAAACTGGAGAAAATTGGTAAAATGAAAAAGGAGGGACTGCTGGCACTAAAAGCCGAGCTGGCCAGTATTGATTTCAATGCCGGCAGCAACAAGCCGGCCAATATGAATACGTTGCTGTCTCTCCACGCTGGCGGTAAAACGCAAAGCCTTCAGTGGGCTGGGCCTAAAAATGCCCCGAGCGAAGCAGCCAGACATTGTTTCCAGCAGCTGATGACCACCGTCAGGGCTTTACGCGAAGCGAAACAAAGCAAAAGCAAAACCCCAAATTGAGAAAAGGGCAACTCCGTTTCCGCAGAATTAGCCCCAATATTTAGTTCGAAGCATACCTTCGGTATACTAAAAAGATATGGCCATTTCTTTAAGGCGGTTTCGGAACATGCCGTACCTTCAATCCTCTAACAAGCTCTAAGCCATCTACATGTTACGCTTCTCCGTATTGATCCTCAGTTTATTTATCACACTCAGCTTGACGGCCCAAAAGCCCTTCAAACCAGACTTGCAGCAGCCGGTGATCTCCTCCCAAATAAATCCAAAAACACTGGATTTCAGCCTAAGACGAACACCAGCCATTGCTACTTCCAACAATATTTCGCACCTGCGGCCGCGCCTGAACCCTTCCAACATCCGTCCGATTGGAAAAACGGGGGCACCGGGGATTCGCATTAGTACTGACCCGGATAATGGTCAAATTTACGCCCTGCACGGTCGCCCGTCGGACCTCCCGGATGCACGCGCCAACAAAGAGGACGCCATGGCCTACCTCGCCGCGGTTGCCGAAGATTTAGGCATCGAAGACCCTTATCAGGAGCTGAGTATCACCAACGAAATCGTTGATGAGCAGGGCTATAAGCACCTTCGTATTGCGCAGCAGTACGCTGGGATTACCGTTTTTCCGTCCGACGCCCGGCTGCACAGCCATGGAGAAGGGTTTGACCTGTACACCGGCCGGTTGCAGCCAACACCACGCATCAATAATCTCGTTCCAAGCCTCACCAAAGAAGTGGCGCGAACGCAGGTGCAAAACAAGTTTTCGGAGCAATGGATCAACCTGACTCCCAAGCAATTAGATTGGATATCCGGCCCTCAACTATCTCTTCAGCTGGTTATCTTCTACCCCGCCGGAGCCGAAGCCAAACTTGCCTGGCAGGCACACGTTCGTCCTAACCTGATGGAACACACCAGTCTGTACCTGGACGCGCACACCGGCGAAATCCTCGCCGACTACACCCACACCTGCGGATTTGCTGACGGGCACCAACACAACAACGCCACTGGCAGGATTTCAACTTCCACGCCAACAGCCTCCTCAGCTGAGCTCATGGATGGCCCCGCCACCGTGGTGGTGCAGGACCTGTATGACCGAAACGTCACCCTGAACACCTTCTCCCTTCAGGATACTTTCTACCTCCTTGATGCCACCAAACCAATGTTCAGCACCGCCGGTGGCAGGCTCAATGGTTACATCCTTACCTACGATGGACAAGGATCTACGCCACTTCGTGAGGATTTCGCCCCAGGCCTGAAGATTTCCCTTAACAACACTGGTTGGACCAAAACCGAAGCCAGTGTTCATTCCAACGCCGGTGCTGCTTACCAGTATTTTTTTGATGAGCATCAGCGTAATTCCATTGACGGCATGGGAGGCAACGTCCTCTCCTTTATGAACATCAACGAGACGGATGGCACCGAAATGGACAATGCCTTTTGGAATGGCCGTGCGCTGTTTTATGGCAACGGAGTCAATGCTTTTCAACGCCTACCACGTGGCCTTGATGTGGCGGGCCATGAGATGTCTCACGGGGTGATCTCAAATTCAGCCGACCTGATTTACGAAAATCAATCAGGAGCGATGAACGAGTCCTTCGCCGACATTTTTGGCTACCTGATTGAGGGAGAAACCGGTGATTACCGCGTTGGCGAAGACGTTGTCACCTCCGCTTTCCCCAGCGGTGCCCTACGCAACCTCCAAAACCCCAATAATGGCGGCACCCGCCTTGGCCAGCCTGGCTGGCAGCCAGCTCATATGGACGAATACGCTAACCTTCCCAACACCAGGGAAGGTGACCTGGGCGGCGTTCACATCAACAGCGGCATTCCTAACCGAGCATTCTACCTCTTCAGCAGCGACCCCAACGTTGGCGATGACATCGCCGGAAAAGTCTACTATAAAGCCCTAACTGAAATCCTCACGCGTTCCAGTCAGTTTGCAGATCTTCGTCTTGCGGTGGTAGAGGCCGCTGGAATGTTTGGGGCCAATGTAGTAGCAGCGGCTGAAAACGCCTTCGCAGGTGTTGGTATTGGCGGGGAAGCGGGTGATTATACCGTGGACCTGGACAACAACGAGGGAGACCGGTTCCTGTTATTGGCCAATACGGGAGAAAGTGCCTTATTCCTCGCGCAGGAAGACGGCACTCTAATTGAAAACCCCTTAGTTTCAGTTGGCATTGCCAGCAGACCAAGCGTTACGGACGATGGCAGCACCGCCGTTTTTGTTGACGATGAGGGGCAGCTGAGGGTCTTCTACTTTGAGACCAATGACCTTGAATTTATCGAAGGCAACCCCCAGACCATATGGCGCAACATCGCCATTAGCAAAGATGGAGATCGTATTGCCGTTACTACGACAGACAACGACAACCGCGTGCTCATTTTTGATTTTGTTACACAGCAGGGCGAGTTCCTCACCCTTTCCAACCCGACTTCCGCCAACGGAATTTCCACCGGAGATGTCCAGTATGCCGATGCCCTGGAATGGGAGCCCTTCGGACAGTTTCTGATGTACGATGCCCTCAGCCAACTGGACGATGGCCTGGAATTCTGGGACATTGGATTCCTCCGCGCCTGGGAACCAGCGCAGGGAGATTTTGGAGATGGTGCCATCTTTAAACTTTCTACCGACCTGCCCGAAGGCAGCAGCATCGGCAACCCGACGTTCTCCAAAAATTCTCCTTACATCATTGCTTACGAAGAGGTAGATTTTGACAATGGCACCTTCAGCATCGTAGGGGCTAATATTGAAACTGGTGCCAGCAGCACCATATTCCAAAACACTAAAATCAATTACCCCAATTACGGGCTTTCTGATGACCGCCTGGTATTTGATGCGCTGAGCGATACTGGCACCGACGTGCTGGCGGTTATACCGTTGGCTGAAGATAAAATATCTGCGGGTGGGAATCCCGTAGGGCTCATTACCAATGGGCACTGGGGCTATTTCTTCGCCAACGGCGAACGGGACTTGAATACCAGTCTCGAAAGTCCGGTAGTGGAAGACGAAGACCTCTCTGTCTACCCTACCCTAACCGCTGACGTCGTCACCATAGAAACCGGTGATTCCCGGATCACTGGCCCCATTCAGGTGCTCGATATGGCTGGTCGGCAGGTGGCAACCTCCCGAAACCTTGCCGGGACGCAAAACCTTTCACTTGGCCACCTGGCCCAGGGGAGTTACTTTATTGCAGTTCCTTTGGAGAAGGGGACGGTGATTCGGAGAGTTGTTCTTAGGTAGAGGGCTTTTAGCCCGAAGGCAAACCGGGGCCGTCAGGCTACTTTAGCATGATCCTCGTGGTTACCTCGGCTCTATGCCTCCAGGGAAATCTTTCCTCCTTCAATCTTAAGCTTAAGCTTGTTGAAGTTCTCTAACCAGGAGACGAAGTCTGGTCCGAGGAGGTCCTTACGCCAGCCGCTTCCAAGAATGGATTCACGCGTTGAAGGGTCTTGCTTCATTCGTTTGATGGCGTTTCGGGGCATCACCAAAGCATGGCTGATTTCCGCTTCATTGGCCCGGTACTTCATGATGAGGTACAGCAGCTCAATGAGCATATCGTCTTCCTCTTCTTCCTGAGCGTTGCGCTGTATGCTCTTGGCAATGGCTGTTTCTTCCTCGGTCGCTTCTTCGTTGTACATTTCAACGAACATCTTACCGTAGCGCTTGACGGTACTTTGGGGCAAACGACGGTTTTCGAGCATCGAATCAAGACCACCTTTAACGCCGCGAACCAGCTGAGAGATCAACTTACTTTGGAGGATCATTTCCTTGCTGTAGTTCTTCTGTTCTGCCGTATTACGCCGCCATTCATACAGGCGAACCAGGAATACCCGCTCACGCAGTCTGCTGGATCGGGCGATGTTACTGTTGAGGAATTCGTGGTTGGGGTCCCGGTAGTAGTAGTCGGCAGATGCCATCTGGTTACATTCTTCCGTGGCCCATGTCAGGCGGCTGTTAGCTTCCAGCTTAGCGGTGATCTTCTCGTAGAGTTCTTTGAGGTAAATCACGTCGTTCAGCGCGTACTTAATCTGTTTGGGGCTCATTGGGCGTTTAGACCAATCGGTCACAGCGGAGCCCTTTCCAAGCATAACCCCGGTTTCAGCATCGACCAATTTGGCAAAGCTCATCGGATAACGGTGCCCTACAAAGCCTGCAGCCACCTGGGTATCGAACACGTTTTTCGGGACAAAGTCAGCAAATTGCTTATTAAGTAAGCGGTAATCGTTGTCTCCCGCGTGGGTGATCTTTACGATGTTGGGGTCTTCCAGAATGTCGAGGAAAGGATCAAGATTTTCAACGGCAATAGGATCTAACAGGTAGTAACCATGTTCACAACTTATCTGAATCAGACAAAGCAAGGTATGATAACGCTTCTCACCAATGAATTCAGTGTCGAAGCCCATCCATTTGATGTCCTTACATTCTTCAGCAAATTGCTCCAACCCCTCAAAAGTGGTAATAAATGTGTAATCCGGAATGCCTTGACCCATAGGTTTGCTTATTTGTCCGCGAAGGTACCTAAATTGTTGGGTACTACAAGTGTATTAGATCGAACCCTTTTAAACTTTTCTAATCTGGCGGAGATCCCATATTATCTGCGGAGACAAGTCCATAAAATGACTCCCTGGCCACGACTATGCAGTAATTTCAACCGCGAAGTATCCGTTAAAAGATACATTCGCGAGTGGATTATTTTAGCCTCAAAGGCTTGATTTGGCGAAAAGGTTATATGGCGGGGCCGCAGGTGCAAGGGAAGGTAAATGGCCATCCGTACTCAGCATCCGCCCTTTGCACCTGCGGCCCCGCCCAAAAAGTTATTCAGGTCCCCCTCCCCTATATTACCCTGGTGAAGCCCGTGAATGGCACCATCAAAGCAAGGCTAAACAACTTTTAGCCGCCTCATTCACCTTTTACCTCCGCAGAGAACACACCGGCAAAACTATTGTTATTCAGTAGCTTTCCGTTAAGACTTTGCTAAAATTTACTGCGTACGAGCTTCGTTTACATCCAGTCGTGTGTATTAGCACTCCATTGCACATCTCCGGAGCATATTACACCAATCGTCAAACCAACCTGCTATGAAATTCTTTAAACGCTTCCTTACCGTCATCGTCATATTATTGATTCTCGGTGTGGGCTTTCTGCTGGCAGCCCCCATACTGTTTAAGGACCAAATTGTGGCCAATGTCAAATCAAGCGTTAATGGCGTAGTTGATGCCAAAGTTGATTTTCGTGACATCAACCTAAGTTTTCTGAAGAGTTTCCCGGATGTATCTCTGACCATCGATGACTTAGAAGTCATCGGTATTGATACTTTTGCTAACCTACCGCTTCTTACCGCAAAAGAAGCAAGGGTTGATGTCGGTTTCTGGTCGGTCGTCGGAGGAAACGGCAATTACAACATCGATGAAGTGGTACTTGACGAACCCTTCATCAACCTTAAAGTCCTGACGCCAGAACTGGCCAACTACCTCATCGTTCCGGAATCTGAATCAGCGGCCCCGGAACCAACAACTTCCTCTGCCACCGCCCAGATAAACCTGTCTCGCTATGAAGTAAAAAACGGGCACTTCATTTACGATGACAAAACGACGGAAACTTACCTTGAAATAGTCGGTCTTAACACCACCGGAGATGGAGATTTCACGAGCACCATCTTTGACCTCGACACACATTCCGACGCAGAAGCACTTACCCTGAAGCAAGCCGGTGTCGCTTACCTCAATGAAGTAAAGACCAAGGCTGACGCACTGGTCAACATCGACCTGAATCAAAACCTCTACACTTTTAAGGAAAACGAAATAACGCTGAATGCTTTGAGCCTTGTATTCGGAGGAAGTATCGACCTGGAAGACAATGATGACATCATATTCGACCTCGATTACAGCGCGCCGGTCAATGATTTCCGACAATTGTGGAGTCTTATTCCCTCTGCTTATACCCAGGGCTACGAGCAGGTCCAGACCAAAGGCAATTTCACCCTCAATGGGACCGTAGACGGGCCGTACAACGGCGAAAAGGAAATTTACCCCGCATTCACCGTCAATACCGACATCACCAGCGGCAGTGTCCAATACCCAGGACGCCCGGTAGGGATTAACGGCATCGACGCAAAAATTGCCATCAATAGTCCAAGCGCTGACCTCAATAAAATGGTCATTGATATCCCTCGCTTCGACTTCAACCTCGGTGGAGATCCCTTTCGGGGCCGGTTCAAACTGTCTACCCCGCTCAGCGACCCACAGGTTGATGCCCGGGTTGACGGTAAGCTTGACCTCGCGAAATGGAGCCAAGCGATCCCCCTCGAAGGCGTTCGGGAACTGGCCGGTGTAATTGTAGCAGATATTACCCTCGACCGTGTACGGCAGAGCCTGCTGGATGCAGGACGGTACGGAGACCTCAACTTAAGCGGTATCGCCTCCATTACTGATTTCGCTTACGTAGCAGACGAGTTACCCCCGGTCCGCATTAATAATGCATCCGCAGACTTCAACCCGCAAGCCATCACCATCAGCAATTTCGATGGCATCCTCGGCCGCAGTGACCTCAAAGCAAGTGGCAACATCAGTACCCCACTTGCCTACTTCAGCCCCGATAAAACCATGCAGGGCAACTTTACCGTACGTTCGAATTACTTCGACGCCGATGAGTGGATGCCCGCCGAAGAAACGGACGTCGCCAGTTTGAGCCCCGCCGAGCTGGAAACTGCAGCCCCCGCCACAGACGCTACCACCGAAATTTTTGATCGCTTTGATTTCAACGTAGACGCCGAGATCAAAAGTCTGAATTACGCCGGTTACCGGCCAACGGATTTAAAAGCGGTGGGCAACGTAAAGCCTAACCGTATGGAGATTTCCGCGGCAAATGGCACCCTGGGGCAAAGCGCTTTTGCAGGAACGGGTACGGTAACTAATCTATTCGACTACTCCTTTGGAGAAGGTGTACTGGGCGGTAATTTATCCGTTCGCTCCTCTTTTATTGACCTGGCCGAC
The DNA here is from genome assembly GCA_045110355.1 of Lewinella sp. GTDB lineage: Bacteria > Bacteroidota > Bacteroidia > Chitinophagales > Saprospiraceae > Neolewinella. The sequence goes on from JBGCFZ010000221.1 coordinate 19,468, forward strand.
TTCATGAGCGAAGAGGCTGCTGAAGCAACCGCAGCGGCTTCCACCCCGGAAGAAGCCATGGCCGCTGTTCCTATTCCAGACAACATCAACTTGAAGGTGGACCTGAACGCCGACAAGATCAAATATGACAACATCGACCTCAATCAGGTGTTGGGCAAACTCGTTATGCAGGGTGGTCAGGCAGTCATTGAAGACGGTAGCGCAGCCCTGCTCGGCGGGCGGATGAATTTTGCCGGTGCCTACGACACCTCAGAGCCAGGCGACCCTGGCTTCCGTGTACACTATGACTTGCAATCATTGGATTTCAATAAGGCATTCTCCGTCCTCAATAGCTTTGCTACGCTGGCCCCCGTTGGCAAATTTCTGCGAGGGCAATTTAGCACCGACATGGTGCTGGAGGGCAAGCTTGGCCCAGACCTCTTTCCAAAACTCGAAACCATTGACGCTAAAGGCCTCTTTAAAACTGCCGAGGCACGCCTGGCCAACTTTAAGCCCGTAAACAAAATCGGGCAATCGTTGAACATTGAGGAACTTAAAGAAAGTACGGTATTCAAAAACCTGGTCACCATATTCCAGATCCAGGAAGGCAAGGTTTCCATCGAACCATTTAACTTCAAACTTGCTGGTATCCCCATGCAGGTACAGGGTCGGCACGGACTGAATCTGGACATGGACTACGCCATCCGCGCCGCCATTCCACGCGACAAAATAAAGGGTAACATCGTAACCGGAACAGCCCTTAGTGCCCTTGACCAGCTGGCTGGCCAGGCGGGCAAACTCGGTCTCAACATCTCCCCCGGAGATACCTTGAACGTGAACATCAACCTCCTCGGCAGCATCAGTGACCCTCAGGTAAAATTCAACCTCTTGGGAAGTAAAGACGGCGGCCCTACCTCCGTTCAGGATGCCGTGGTTGGTGCAGTAACCGACCGGGTGAAAGAAGAGGTTGATACGCGCCGTGAAGAAGCGGAACAGGAAGTGCAGAACCGGGTAGACGCCGTTCGGGATGACGCCCAGCGCAGGATCGACAGCCTCAAAAACGTTGCCACCGACCGTGCCCGACTTGCCCAAGACAGTATTCGACGGGCTGCCGAAGCAGAAACCGCTCGCCTCAAAGAACTGGCCGCCAAGGAACTCCGAGACCGACTTAAACTGGACTCCCTGCGGGCAGATTCCCTGTTGAACAACATCCCCGGAGCTAACCGAATAAAGGAGGAATTGGAGAAATTTAATCCGTTTAAGAAGAAGAAGAAACCTGGTGGGGGGAAGTAGGGGTCAGGTGTCAGGGGTCAGGTTTTAGTGAACAGTATTTAGGGTTCAGGTTATGGATGGTTGCGACGCACGTCCGACGGAATCGACCAATAGCCGTAAGACAAGCTTGTGCTCGGCTACGCAAGGGCCGGATTTTTCGGTCGTCCATCGCCCTTAGTCAAAATGTTCTTTTCTTCCCACCGCTGCGACCATCACCGTACAGATTTTCTCCATCTCCGCTTCCGTCATCACGTACGGTGGCATCACATACACTCGCGTACCAAACGGCCGAACCCAAACACCCTGATCGACGAAGAAAGCCTGAATTTTAGCCACGTTTACCGGTTGATGCGTTTCAATGACGCCAATACCTCCGAGTACTCGCACGTCCTTCACCGTCGGGAGTTGGGCGGCGGCGCGCAGGTGCAAAGTCAGGTTTTTGGAGAGCCGGGCGATGGTGGTTTGCCAGTCAGACTCAAGCAGCAGATCAATACTGGCAACGGCGATGGAGCAAGCCAGGGGGTTGGCCATAAACGTAGGGCCGTGCATCATCACGGAGACTTCGCTTCCACCGATGGTGTCAGCTACCTGATTGGTACAAAGCGTAGCTGCCAGCGTGAGGTAGCCTCCGGTTAAGGCCTTACCGATGCAGAGGATATCAGGCGTCAAGCCAGCGTGCTCGGTGGCAAACATCGTTCCCGTCCGGCCAAAGCCGGTAGCTATTTCGTCAAAGATCAGTAGGAGGCCGTGCAGTTGGCACAGCTCAGCGACGACCTTGAGGTAAGCTGGATTATAGAAATACATCCCCCCGGCTCCCTGGACCACCGGCTCACAGATAAATGCAACAGCTTCATGCGCGTGTACCGCAAAGAAGGCCGCCAATTCAGTGATGTAGCCTTTGTCCACTTCCGCCGTAAAGCCAGGAGGTGGTTTACGAATAAAGTGATGACGCGGCAAGTACCCGGCAAACAACGAATGCATCCCCGTTTCCGGATCACATACCGACATCGGTGCCGTAGTATCCCCGTGGTAACCTCCCCGAAAAGTCAGGAATTTACCTCTCCCCCGCTCTCCTTTGGCATACTGATACTGTACGGCCATTTTCATAGCTACTTCTACGCTGACGGAACCGCTGTCGGCCAGGAAAACCTTGTTAAGGCCTTCCGGGGTGATGTTTACCAGTCTTTCACCAAGTTCAACCGCAGGCGCATGGGTAAAGCCACCAAACATGACGTGGCTCATCTGCTTCAGTTGTGCATGCGCCGCCTCGTTCAGTTCAGGAACATTATACCCATGAATGGCCGACCACCAGGAGGCCATCCCGTCGGTCAGCTCACGCCCATCTTCCAAGGTTATGGTACAACCGGTAGCAGACGCAACGGGGTATACTGGCAGTGGGTTGGCCAGGGAAGTGTAGGGGTGCCAAAGGTGTTGGCGGTCAAAGGCTAGTTGATCTGAAGTGATGGTTATTGGGAGGTTGGTTGATGCAAAGGTCGTAAAAACCTTTAAGCTCCCAACTGGACACCAAGTCGTCTGTATGTGCAAAAAACAACCAGAACGCTTATCGGGAAACGCTGGCGGAAATAGGAGCGTCGAGTTCTCTGGTTGTCTTATCAAGGTAAGTCAGGAAACTGGCCCGGTCCTTGATCCCTCCGGGTTCTTGCTCCCAGGCCGCAAGAAAATAATAATTAAGGCTATTGTTATTCGGCCTCAGTACAACCACGTGGCTTAATTCGTCTTCGGTAAGTTCCAACAGGTCGCTCTTACGGTATAAAACGGCCATCCCCAAATTATCTTCCGCCAGGCTTTGCGCGCCCCAGGTTGCCAGGTAGGCCCAGTCGCCTTCCCCTCCGGTAAGGAGTTCAGCGTTTTTCAGTTTACCGATACCGGTGCAGAGGTTAGGCAGAGGATTAGATAGGTTCAGTTCGACTTTCGTCAGCCGGGAACCGGCGTGGATAGACAGGTCGGCGGTTAAGTTCGTTTTTACGCTTCCCACTTTCCAGCCGTAGTAATTGGTGCGAATGAGGCTTTCCAGCTTACCATTCCTGACGACTTCACAGGCCAGTGAGTCCGTTTCTTCTACGCGCAGCGCATGATCATCGGTCCACGTAGCAATTGAGCCCAGGCCCAGTGAGCTGCCGACTTTAAGAATATCCTGCCCCCAGTCAGCCGGTTCATGGTAGGAATCAAAGCCGTCCTGACCAACCCGATCAAGGACCATTTCCGTCGTTTTTTTACCAAAAATATCGTTGGCGTTGCGCCAGTCCAGATAAAAGCGATAGCCAACCAGGTCCGATTCCCAACCGGGGCCTTCGTAACGAATAAACCAGGAATGATCAGTATGCTCCTGAGGCACCTGAAGAACATCCACATTTTTGAAGACGCCTTCCTGGTACTCCCGCTCTTTCCAGTAGCCCCCGGTTTTATGAGACAGTTCAGCGTAGGTCCTTTTAGGGAAAACGGGCGCTTTTTCTCCCTCAGCCAGTGCTTGAAGCGTTAGTTTTTTACGCTCTCCCGCCTTCATTTGCAGTAAAACACCGAGTTGGTCGCTCAGCCCGTCCCCATCCGTGTCCATGGCTTCAAAAGGAATCGTTTCCCCGCCGGCAACCAACTTCATGGTTGACCAGTCTTGTCCGGGCACCTTGGTTATCCGATCGGCAGCAATGCGGAAAAAGGCATCCTTACGGGGCTCCGAAAGGCTGTTCGCAACCGTGAACTCGGCGCTATTTTCCGCTAAACCTCCGGGGCTACTGCAGCTTGTAACCAAGACGAGCGCTAGGCAAATTAGGTATTGAAATCGCATGATAGATCGTTATTTTAAAAAGTGATGGTGTGCAACTTGCTCTTCAACGCACTTCGCACTTGCGTCGGCGCCCACTGTTGCGTAAGCTTATTTGGGCGCGGCCGCAGGTGCAAAGACCGGTTGTTGCAAGGCTTGGTTGTTGCCTAATTTGTAGTAACGGAGCGGTATTGCTTTGCTTTCATTCTATTTGTTCTTTACGGTGAAATGAGGAGAAGTCCTGTGGGCTGCCTCCGCCAGCTCGGTCATTTTGGCCACCACCTGGGGTTTGTCGCCTGCGATGTTGTTGTGCTCACCGGCATCACCGGACAGATCATAAATTTCCCAGTCAGCCTTCATTTCAGGCTGCACTCCTTTCCAGTTTCCCCAACGGACGGCCTGCTGGTAGCCTCCTTCGTAAAACTCCCAGTACATGGGGCTTTCCCGCTTGCTTTTCTTGCTCCCGAAAACCACCCCGGAAACGTCAACACCATCCACCGCAGCGGGTACTGTTGCGTTACCGATGCTGGCCAGTGTGGGCAAAACATCCGCAAAGTACCAGGGGTATTCGCTCACCACCCCGGCGGGTACTTTGCCTGGGTAGCGGACGATCATGGGGGTACGGATCCCGCCTTCATAGAGGTCCCTTTTACGCCCCTTCAACGCGCCAGAACTATTGAAGCGACCTTCCCAACGGCTGGCTGCTCCGTTATCGGAACAGAAAAACACAATCGTGTTATCATCGATGTTTTCCGCTTTCAACGTTGCTAAAATACGGCCAACATCGTTGCTCAAACCCTCGACCATCGCGGCGTAGACCCTTTCATCTTCCGACCAGTGAGTGCTGTCCGCGAACCGGCCCAGGCCGGGGATTTCGTATTCATCGTGCGGTACCGTGTAGGGCAGGTACAAGAAAAAAGGCGCCTGCTTGTTGCGCTTAATGAAATCAAGGGCTCCCTGCGTGAAGCGTTCATGGATGTAGTCTTTCCGCTGGCCATCCTGGTTGCCTTCCAGGCTAATTTTCTCGTTATTCTCCCAAACGTAATCCGGATAATAGGTATGTGCCCGTCGCTGGTTCAGGAAGCCGTAGAAGTAGTCGAAGCCTTGCTTGCCGGGCAGGCCGGTGGTATTGGGTTCTCCCAGCCCCCATTTACCCACCATGCCGGTAGTGTAACCTGCATGTTTCAATACCGCAGCAACCGTGGTATCAGTGGCAGCGAGGGGGATTCGTCCTTGCCCACCACCCAGGCCGGTTACCCCTCCTATGCCAAAATTGCCCCGTACAGTGGTATGCCCGGTATGCTGCCCGGTCATTAAAACGGAGCGGGACGGCGCGCACACCGGAGAGCCGGCGTAGCAGTCCGTGAAACGCATTCCTTCCTTTGCCATCTGATCGAGTTCGGGGGTTCGGATGACCTCTTGGCCATAGCACCCCAGGTCTCCGTAGCCAAGGTCGTCGGCCATGATGAAGATGATGTTGGGCTGGCTAATGATTGCCTCCGGCTCAGACGCTGGCGAGGTACCACAAGCAACGGTGAACCAACCCAGCGAGGCAAGGACGAAAACGTGCAAAACTGACTTCCGCGAATTAAAATCTCTGATCATTTACAGTCCAAATTTGAGGTACAGTGTTCTTTTAATCGGTCCCTTTGTCTGGTTCCATTCGCTTTGAGGGCCGAGCTCTCCTGGCTTGATGTCGAGGCCGATGGCCAGTTTGGTGCCAATGGGCGGGATGGCGTCGAGGAAGGACACATCCCCCGTTGGTAGGGCCGGGTGTGGATTGGCAGAAGTCAGGCCGTAAAAATCGAAGAGGCGGACAAAGAGTTCGTTCTGGTCCGTCCCGACCGAATACCGGCCTTCCGCTGTTTCGAAGACCATCCAGGACACGTCGGAATAATAGCCCTTGAATTCTGGATAGACCCACGGGGAACTGCCGGTTGAGGTATTGTTGTAGACCGCTTTCCAAACGTCGAGTTGGCCGCCCTTCATGCGGTTTTTCCAAACCCGGTAAGGGCCATTGCCGAGCCACTTCACCCCAATGATGTCGGACTCCGGGCAGTCGAAACTTACGCCTAAAAAGGGGTACTCCCCTTCCATCTCGTATTCATAGTCAAGTTGCAGCATTCCGCTGGGGAACATGGTCCAGCGGAGGTATTTGAAGTGGCCTTCGTAGGCTACTTCCAGCACCTGGGCCTTGCCTTTCGTTGTCAGGCTATGCCGGAGGGGCTTGTTTTCGCCGCTGACCAGCACGGGGCCGTTGCCGAATTTGGGGTTTTGCCCCAGGCTGTCGACTACCCGGATCAACCGCCCCGATTGTATATCGAAGATTGCCGTTATTTTATTAGCCGAAAGCGAAACGGTGGAATCCGTTTGTGCGGAATGTGCGGCGGGGAGCGTTTCGTCGTCAAGGTTATGGCCGAGCGTTTCCCGCCATTTCCCTGATGGCTGTATTGGCCAGGTCCAGGTCATGATCTTCTTGCCGTCCGGCCCGAAGGCGTGGAGGTAAAGGGCGTCATGGCCTTGCCAGTTTTGCGGTAAGGGGAGCTTGAGTTGCCCCTTCATTTCCGGGGCCAGGTCCGGCCCGGTGAAGTTCAGTTCCTTACCTACGGTGTGCCCTTTTTCCCTTTGTGCCGGTGCCGGAAAATCAACGAGTTCAGCCCGGAAAACACACTGATTGAGGTTGGTGAAGTGGAAGCGGTTCTCTATCTCCAGTTCGCCGGTGAAGTCTGGTGACAAGGTATCGGTGAGCATTTTCACCGGAGAGAAAATCTCCTTCAGGGCATAAAAGCTGCCTTCCTTTTCCCGGTGAGGGCCCAGGAGGCCGTCGGGGGCGTTGACCCGGTTGACATCGATGCGATTGTTGAGATCGGTACGGACGACGCCCTCGTCGAGCAGGGCCCAGAGGAATCCTCCCGCCGAGCGGGGGGAAGCCCAGAATAGTTCCCAGAAATCGTCGAGGCCGGCTGCGCCACCGCCGTCGTCCTGGGCATGCAGGAATTCGGTGGGCATGTAGATCAGGGAGTCTTCGAGGATGCTTTTGGAGCTGTAGTATTTCTCGTAGTGGTTGGCGTCGATGCCGTTGTAATCGTTGCCGGGCTTGTGGTGGGCATGGATGACGGGCCGGGCGGAGGGGTCGTACTTGTGGAAGTCATCGTCCAGTTCTTTATTCGTTCCGCCTTCATTGCCGTTGCTCCAAAAAACGATGGAGGGGTGGTTGACGTCGCGCAGCACCATTTCCCGGACGAGCTTTTCACCGACTTCGGTATCGTAGGCGTTTTGCCAGCCGGCCAGCTCGTCTAGCACATACAAGCCCAGGGAGTCGCAGAGGGAGAGAAAGGATTTATCGGGTGGATAATGGGAGCAACGAACGGCGTTCATGTTCATCTCCTTCATCAGTTCGACGTCTAGTCGGTCGATGTTGCGGTTGAGGGTTCGTCCGGTTTCGGGCCAAAAGGCGTGGCGGTTGACGCCTTTGAATTTCACCTGCTTGCCGTTGATGTACACGCCGTCGTTCTCCCGGATTTCGACGGTCCTGAAGCCAAAGACTTCGTTTACCTGGTGCACGGTCTTTTTGGCTTTGCGGAGGGTAAGTTCGGCCCGGTAGAGGTTGGGGGCTTCCGAGGTCCAGCGCAGGGGCGCTTCCACCCTGGTTGCCAGCCGGGTTTGGGTGGCGTTGGGGACCAGTGGTTGTTGTTGGCGGGCCACTACCCTATCGTTGGTATCGTAGATGGTCAGTTCGAGGGTTTTTCCCTTACCGATGTTACCGGTGAAGACGTCGACGTCGAAGTTGCCCGCAGCGGTGGCGTTGATGGCTACGCGTTCAATGTGCTCTTGGGGAAGGATCTCCAGGTAGACGGGCCGGAAGATGCCGCCGAACACCCAGTAATCGGCGTAGCGCTCGGCCCGGTTGACGGATTTATTGGCCGACATTTTACTGACGGTGACTTCCAGTTCGTTGCGTTCTCCGTAGCGAAGTTGTTCCGTCACGTCATATTTGAAGCGGTAAAACGCGCCCTGGTGAATGTCTCCCACCAGCTGGCCGTTGATCTTCACTTCGGCGTCGGTCATGACCCCTTCGAAGACGAGGTTGACTTGCTGGTTTTTCCATTCCTTTTTGGCGGTGAACTGGTGGCGGTAGATTCCCTTTTCGTCAGCAAAGCGGAAGCGTTTGCCGAAGGTCCGGTAGTCGCGGCCGTAGTCGTAATTACCGAATCCCTGCTGTTCCCAGCAGGAGGGTACCTGGATGGTCGTCCATTCTTTGCTCCTTCTACCGGCCGTACAGTAAAATTCCCAGTCGACGGTGTGATCATTGTCTGTACCGGAGAGGTATTCAATGGAGGTCATCCCACCTTGCACCTGCGCTCCGGCGCCCAAAGTCGCTGTCAGTAATACAAACAGGAAAGCGAGTCGTAAGAGATGGTAGCGTGAATATTCTGGCTGTTTTCTTCCAGTATTACTCATTCGACCAGCTTTTCTGTGTTCGCTTACTGATCATCAGGTACAACAGGCCACAGAGTATCCAGGCTGGCAGGGTTAGGAAGGAAAGGAAAATTCCCTGGCTGACGGAAAGGAGATAGAATCCGATGGAGCTGATGCCCCAGGCCATCAGCACGGCAATGTTGAAGTTGACGCCAGATTTTTCGGCGTAATTTTTCACGACGCCCCACTTGTCGGCGAAGAAATACTCGAATACAATGATGGCCCCGACAGGCGCGAGCACGAAACCGTACAGTGCGACAAAGTCTAGTAGTTTCATAGCGAAAGCGGGGAACAAACCGGCAATGGTGGCCACAGTACCTGCGAGGATGGTGACCCAAAAGGTAGAAGCCTTGGGGATGATGGCCTGGAAGGCGAGGCCTGCGCGGTAGATCGTTGGGTTGGCGGTCGTCCAGCCAGCAAGGATGACAACGAGGATGCCCAGGTAGCCAATGGCGTTGTAAGCCAGGGGCCCGGGGGCTACCGGCGGCGCATCACCATTGCTGAGCATTGCCTGTGCTTCAGGAGACTTCAGGTAGACGGCGTAGAGTAAGGCGGCAGCGATCCAGGCCATGAAGTGCCCGACATACATGCCGGCGGCGGTGGTCCAGCCAGCGCTGGCCTTTTTGGCGAACCGAAAAACGGAAAGGTCGGACATGCCGATGTGCATGGCTGCGTTGCAGAACCACGACCAGATGAACACGTGCCAGAAGGTGAACTTGGTCTGCCCGGGGAAGGGGTCGCTACCTTCTCCCCAGATGTTCCAAAAATCGCTGAAGCTGCCGACGTTGAGCTGGCTGAGGGCAACGATGCCACAGGCGATGAAGCCCAGTACGATGATGGGCGACATGAAGTTTGCGGCCTTAGCAACGGTGCTGTACCCCCGGGCGGCGATCAGGGAGATGACCGCTCCGATGATGATGACGATGATGATCCAGGTTGGGCCGTTTGGCAGGGTATCGGTCAGTTTCGGCATGTCCATACCGAAGGGGATGCCGACGGCCGTTGCCGAAACGGTGATCATGGCTCCCGCCAGGAAGCAGAAGAGGATTCCGTTGGCGAGGTTGTAGAAAGTCACCAGGTTTTTACCGCAGATCTTTTCGAGCTGGTAGTAGAGCGTTAGCCGGTGCCTGACGGCGATCTCGGCCGTGAGGAAGCGCCAACATATAACCGCCATGAGGTTGCCGAGCAGTAAGCCCAGGATGAGATCGAAAGCACTCACGCCTGCGGTAAGGAAGAGTGGGCCGATCATGAATTCGGTTCCGGCGGCGTGTTCTCCTGCGTACATGCCCAGGAAGCTTTTCCAGCCCTTGCGGGAAGAAGCGGGTACTGGTTCGCGCTCGAACTCTTCACTTTGTACTGCTTTGTTATCGTCTGTCATCTGCTTTTATATTTATGATCAACCTTGAACTCAGGTGGTATAAAGAACTGAATTATTGTATTTTATGCTTGCTCAAATCACTTACTTTTGCGCAACACAACTGCTCCATTACCTGCTGCAATTGTTTTTTAAGGATAGCGATGGTGTGGTCACCTCCTTGCTTTCCGAGAGCAGCAACACCGTACATGAACGACCGGCCCAGGAAAGCGAACTCGGCACCACTTGCCAGGGTGTTGGCGATGTCGGGCCCGGTACGGATGCCGCTGTCCATCATGATTTTGATTTGCCCTTCAAAGCTTTTTGCAATGCGAGAAAGGGGTTTTATGGCCGCTTCCCCTGCGTCTAGTTGCCGGCCGCCGTGGTTGGATACGATGAGGCCGTCGATGCCGAGGGCAATGGCTTTTTTAGCGTCTTCTTCGGTAGCAACGCCCTTCAGGACCAGCTTCCCTTTCCACTGGTCGCGGATGACCTTGATCTTTTCCTCGCTGAGCCGCCCCGTAAAGGTTTTGTTCATGAACAGGCCCAGGTGCTTGAGATTCATTCCCTTGGGGATGTACGGCTTGAGGGTTTTGAACTCCGGCTGCCCTGCCATCAGGGTATTGAGGGCCCACTTCGGGCGAGACATGATCTGGACGATGTTCCGAGCGGTCATCCGGGGCGGTATCGCGAGACCGTTTTTGATTTCTTTGGCGCGGTAGCCGAAGGTGGGCACGTCGCTCAGGATTACGAGGACGGGAACCTCCGCGTCGGCGCAACGCTGGAGGAGGTCGTCGCGCAGTTTGTCTTCCGCCGGGTGGTAGAGCTGAAACCAGGCGTTTCC
>JBGCFZ010000222.1:0-30327 GCA_045110355.1 Lewinella sp.
CCTTAACCAAAAGCTGGCGCTGGTCAGGTAAAAGCTCAGCATCAGCAGCACCGCTGCTGCGGCAGAAAAGATAATGGCACATTGAAAAAATGCCAGTTTGGCGTTTACTTTTTTCGCTGCTTGTTGGCGTAGGGTTGCTTCCATGGGGTCAGTTTTTGGTAGGGGTTTAATATATTGATTGGTTGTTGGACGGGGGAACTTGGTCGACGAATAGGTAAATATATTGGATTAAGGGAAGCCTAACCTGTATATATAACAGCGGCTTCGGGCAATCGTTCTTAAACGAAGCGCTGACGAATTTAAAGCTTCATTTGAGTTGTGACGTCTCTACTATAAACCGGTAGCGGTCTAGGGGAAGCGTACAAAGCCAGCCTCATCTTCCGGATGGAGGATGGTGAGGGCATTGGCCTGCTGAACCAGGCAGCTTAGACTACTTTACATTAGCAACCTTTTCCTTTTTAGCCGTCTGCCCTTTGGGTGGGCGGTTTTTTTGTTTGAAAAGTGGGGGTATATTGCGGGTGTTCACGCAATGCGCATATAATACGTTGGAGTGAAAGTCTCCGCTGCGCTCTGACTTCCACTCCAAGAAATATTTAGCAAAACTTGATAACGTAAGAATGAGCCAACATTCAAATTAAAATATGCTTCTGATAGAATACTCTAAATAAAAATAACTATGTTGAAATTGTTATTGTCTATTGTTTCATTCTGTATGGTTAATAGCTTTGGCTTTATAAGTGGTGAAACTTATAAGCAAAATGACATGGGGACAATGTGCACAGTTAGAATTGACCAATCAGGAAATAGCTACTACTATGCTGTTTGGACTGATTCGCGGATCAATAATGACAGCCTTGAAATTTATAGTTCTGATGGAGTATTTGAATACATTTCTATCAAGGCCTATATCCAACGTCAAAATGATATTAGTAATTCACAAGTATATCGTTCCTTTAAATTATTCGACGCTCAAAAATACTTGTCTGTAGACAACCATAGAACAAAGTGGCCAGTTTATTCTAATCCAGCGGAGATTAGCCTTGATAAAATATTATCCAAGCCATGTCAAATATCAATCGTCTATCAAATTCCATTTGAGGGGCATTTTTTCACTCCCGCCCTAGCTAATGATGACTGGGAATGGCTACAGGAAGAAAATTTTGTATTGTATTTTGAAACACCAACTGGTTCAGATCAATTTTGTAGTGTTGCTGCTTTTGGCCCAAAAGAGAAATACTCAGATGGAACTATTCAAAGGATAAAGGATAAGACGATTAAGATTGGAGACATGGGTGATATTTTCATGAAATACATCAATGAATTATATTTTGATTACGATATAGTTGTCTCTGGATACTGTAGCTGTTAGAAGAAGTTTTGAAGTTTGCCTTTTATCTAGAATGCGCCGGCATTTCAAATGATATTCCTGGATAAGAGCTGTCAACTATTTCAAGTGACATAGGTTTATCTAAAAAAACAATAACGTTAAAAAAAAATATTATGTACTTGGTTCTCAAAGAAATGAAAATATGGGTCGAATTCTTATTTGATACTGATGGTGTATTGGAAGATGATTATGCAGCAAAAGATAGCCGGTATTTTGATCAATTTTACACTTGGCTTAATAGCCGTCGAACACTTTTTTCAGAACATGCCTTAAGTGAATATCTTGAGCCCGTTATTTCAATTTTTATTCGAGTGGTGTCCGCAAAAAAGCTATACGATATGAATCAGAATAGTTCTTCGGTTTTTGGAAAATTAGGCCGGATAGCTAGTCAAGGAGGAATGATTGCACTTATGCCTGAATTTGTAAAGCAAAGAAAAATGTTAGACGGCTTAATAGATATATTTGCTAATCAACTTCGAGAACGCCTAGCAGATGGTGATGTAGATTTTGTTTTCAAATCGCTTCAAGCAGATGTAAAAAATTGTGACAATTCTCAAATTGTAAATGGGTTTTATGCTATAAAAAAGAGGTATAATGATCTACAATTTCAACAAATGCAGGGGATTATTAGTCACGATAATTTTTTCTTGGAATCAAACAGAATTGGAAATTCTCTATTGAGTTTTATTTAATACGACTTAAAATATGCCCAGTAAATATGTGTTAATTTTGTCTACTAGCTTAACCCAAAGCAGATTTTTTGTTAAATGCAACTTACTTTAGAAAGTTCCGAATACCTAATCAGAATTATTCATCGAACCCGCCTTGGGAATATATTTATCCAAAACTTGCCCTCGCTTCTGCAAAATTCTCTTGATATTCAGATATTGTTAGTTTAACATTGAGAAATATTTTATTTAAAAATAAACCCATCACAAAAAAAACGCCCGATCAGCACTCAACCGAGCCAACTGAATCCCCCCAGCCAACAAATAATGCCGCAAAGTAGCCTCATTCTTCCAGCCTCCCAGCTGCATGATCTCCGATATCGGCACACCATCCAGTAGCAAGTTAGTCGCAGCGCTCCTACGCGCCGTATGCGTCGTTACCAGGGCAGACTTAGGCGTAATGCCGTCACCACCGTTGGCCATATTAGTATTGATGCCGGCTAAGGCGGCGATCATCTTTAGTTTCCGGTTAGAATCTTGGTTAGCGCCGCCGGAGAGGTCGAATTCGCGGGCCTCTAGGATGGCCAGTGCCACCGGACTTACCGGGACAAAGCTTTCGTGGGAAGTTTTCTCCGCCACGTTCCTGTAATAGGTGCGCCCGTCGTGGGCTACAATGTTTCCCCGGGAGATATTCACGCTATCGCCATAGCGGAGCAGGAGGTAATAGGAAACGATGAAGCGGTCCCGCTCCTTGGCCAGCGCGAGCTGGCCATCGAGGTTCAGGCCGGCCATCAAATCGATTTCGTCTTTGGTGAGGTAGCTCTTCTTTTTGGCCGGTACGCGGGTGCCGGCGAAGGCTTTGAGCTGGAAGTCGGTGTTTTCGTGATGACCGAACTCCAGCGCCAGGCGCATGAACTTCTTTAAAATCCGGATGTGCTTACTGGTGCCGGCCGGACCGCAGCCGGTCCCCATCAGGTACTGCTTGAAGTCGGTGTAAAAGTTCAGGCTCACGTCGTCGAAGGAAATGTCTCTAGGTGAGCAACGGCAGCGTAGCCGTGTAGCCGCTTCAGGTGAGACTTATACTGTTTAACGGTATTCTTCGCAATGTTGTGCAAGCCCTGCTCGCACTCGTCAACGTGGCCAGCGATAAAGCGCAGGAGCGAAGTATCCACGCCGGAGAGCTCCGCCACCACCGTTCTCTTCAGCCGCTCCAGGAGCTTATTGGTCTTTTTCGCAAGGGAGTCTTTACCCACCAGGCAACCCTGGTCTTTGTCCCAGTTTTCCGGTAAACAGTAGAAGTCGGTTTTCCGGTATTGCTTCTCTCCGTTGTTTTGTACGTAAATTTTGATGTTACAGCTTCCGTCTCGTCGTGGCTTATAGGTCCACAAAATTGCCTTCACCCTCATGGTCAGAAATTTCTGATTTGGTTAGAAATAAGTTAGAAAGGCTTGACGATTAGCGTATAAAACAAACAAAAACAGTAGAAAACAAAGATAACAAAAAAGCCCGCAACCCCTTAAAGTAAAGGATTGCGGGCTAATGGTGCCACAAAATGTTGTGTCGAAGTGGTCTCGGATGGAATCGAACCATCATCGCAGGCTTCGGAAACCTGTATACTATCCGTTGTACTACGAGACCAGATATGGTAAAAACTGCTATTTCTTTTGCGGTAACATTTCACCACTTCAATATACTCCAGGATGGAATCAAACCATCATCGTCAGCTTCGGACCGCCGCAGGCAGCAGCGAAGCTAAACCTGTATACTATCCGTTGTACTACGAGACCGGACAAAGCACTAACGGTACAATAACTGGATAGGTTGCACCGAAAGCGGGGCAAAAGTAGGCTAAGGGACCGACGTGTGCAAGTGTCTAGGTAGCAAGTTTCAAGTTGTAGGGCACAGGTGGTTGAAAGTCGTAGGTTTCACCACCACAAACGGGGTCTAACCTGCAACCTGCAACCTGACACTTGTAACCTTACACCTGCAACCTGCAACCTGCCTAGTTCTCATAAGGCCGCGACCCCGAACTCCGAATATTCACCAGCTTCTTCAGCAGGTCAAACCAAAACGGAGCCCCCATACTTACGGCCAGTGCGGTAAGGATGAAGCCCAGGAGTTTAGAGATCAGGTCATAGGCCTCCATTTCGCGCAAGGATACTCCTTCCCACCCAAGGCCCAGGGGACGTTTGATTTCTGCGATCTCGTTATTGAGCAAGCCCTTTAAATCTTCGAGAGAGGTGCGGAAGTCCTGGTCGGCAACATCCTCCCCACTGTAGAGGTAAGTGGCTGGTACGGGTTCCACGGTTTGGTAGCCACCGCCGGGCGCCGGAGCGGGGTCGGTCGTTGGCACAGCAGACATATTCGCGGTATCCAACGGTGCCACCTCGCCGCCCGAAGGGACGGCCACGGGCGGTGTTTGCACCTGCGGCCGCGCCTGAACAGCGATCGTTCCCGCCTGGTCCCGTGCATTTACGTATTGCTCCGCCGCATCCGCCAGTTGCTGGAGCGTTTCAGGGTCGTTACTGAGCCGATCGTACAGCGCCACTACGTCGGCATTGAACACCACGGCAATCCCCAGCCCCATAAACAGTAAAATCTTTTGCGTGTAACGCTTGTACCAGCCGGCCGCACGGTCCATCACATTATTGTACCAATTCTGAACCTCCAACCGGAAAAGATCTTGTTGTCCGCCGCTTTCGCGCAGCAATTGAGACAGTACGTTCTTCAGGTCTTCATCCGGCAGTGACTTGATCTTATCCTCCATGTTTTCCAACGGCTCTCCCTTCAGGATGACGTCGAAAAGAATGCTCTGGAAGGTCTCCGCACTCATATAGCTGGGCGCCGAAAAGCCTTTCGCCTCGCGCCCGTATTGCTGGGTCAGGTGACGGTACAAGCTGTTCTTCTGGAAAGCATCAACCAGCACCTCATTCTTGTCCGAACTGGCCAGCATATTTCGGAGTGCTTTCACCAGGTTCCGGCCACGCAGGCTGAACAAGGAAGACAACAACTCCATCATCGTGGTGGCCAGCAAACTGAGCAGCAACAACACGAAAATGATACCGATAACGATCGTCAGAATTTGCATGTGGCCAAGATAGTTTATTTCGGGGATTCAACCAGGTTGCAGGGTACAGGTATACAGGGTAATCGCAAGAGCCCCCCTCCCAACCGTGCGCTTCGCGGCTGCCTTCGGCAGTCCCACGGGGGAGGACTATTAAAAACGCTACGCGTTTTTGGCCCTAACCCTCAGCTTAAGCCGACCTTGCGATTGCCCTCTATAGGTATATGCATAGCAAATTGCACAAACAAGGGCCACAAACCAAATTGTCGTAAAAGGCGATAGCCGCCACGAGCGCTAACGAGCATTGGTTCAGCTCGCAGAGCTTTATACCACAGGCCTGCGTTTTAACGCAGGTAAGGCCCGATTCCCTTTTATCAGCTATTGCAATTTGCTATAAACACGGCACAGGTTATAACCTACTTAATCTTAAACGCCTTCTTAACCTTATTGACGTAGTCAAGTTTCTCCCACGTAAAGGTCTCCACATTCATGGTTTTGGTTTTACCGGAACCATCTTTGAAGGTCAGTTTCTTCTTTTCAGAAGGGCGGCCCATGTGGCCGTACGCAGCTGTTTCCGAGTAAATCGGTTTACGGAGTTTCAGGCGGGTTTCGATGGCGTAGGGGCGCATATCGAAAATTTGTTCCACTTTCTTGGCGATCTGCGCATCGGTCAGGTTCACCTTCGCCGAACCGTTGGTGTTCACGTAGATATTGGTGGGCTTCGCCACCCCGATGGCGTAACTTACCTGGACAAGGATTTCGCCAGCAACACCAGCCGCAACCAGGTTTTTGGCAATGTGGCGGGTAGCGTACGCAGCACTCCGATCCACCTTACTGGGGTCTTTGCCCGAGAACGCACCACCACCGTGAGCACCTTTACCACCGTAGGTATCTACAATGATTTTTCGGCCAGTCAGGCCCGTGTCTCCGTGCGGTCCGCCGATGACAAACTTCCCGGTAGGGTTCACGTGGTAGGTAATGTCTTTAGTGAAAAGCTTTTGCAGGTTTTTCTTCAGTCCTTTTTTGACCTTCGGGATAACCATACCGATCACTTCCTCTTTGATTTTGGCCAGCATTTTCTTGTCGCTGTCAAAGTCATCGTGCTGGGTAGACACCACGATGGAATCGATCCGGATGGGCTGGTGATTGTCATCGTATTCGATCGTTACCTGGCTCTTGGAATCGGGGCGCAGGTATTTCATCTTTTTACCGGCCTTGCGAATAGCCGCAAGTTCCTGAAGGATGCGGTGGCTCAGATCCAGCGCCAGGGGCATGTAATTCTCCGTTTCATCCGTGGCATAACCGAACATCATACCCTGGTCTCCGGCACCCTGATCTTCTTTCTTCACCCGCTCAACGCCCTGGTTGATGTCGGGACTTTGCTCGTGAATAGCAGAAAGCACCCCGCAGCTGTTGGCTTCAAACATGTACTCCGACTTGGTATAACCAATGCGTTCAATCACATCGCGCGCCAATTGCTGGACATCAAGGTAAGTTTTCGATTTAACTTCACCGGCCAAAACGACCTGTCCGGTAGTTACCATGGTTTCGCAAGCTACCTTGGAAGAAGGGTCAAAAGCCAGGAAGTGATCAACAAGATTATCGCTGATTTGATCCGCAACTTTATCTGGGTGGCCTTCGGAAACAGACTCCGAAGTAAAGAGATATGGCATATAGTTTTCTTTTGGAAACGCGAAGGTAGGTAAATCCTTACCTAGTCTTTAGATACAGCAATCAAATTATTCGTTTAGGCGAGTGTTTTGAAGTAGGCGCGGCCGCAGGTGCAGGGCAAATTGGGAAAAGCAGGGCAATCCTGTTCCTAAAAGATTGCAGGATCAACAGTAAAAACCAGTTGTTTTACCGACGGCAGCCAAGACGAGCGGCAAACGCATCAAATCAAAATTCGTCCACAAACAGTTGGGATCTGCCTTGAACGAACGTAGTGAGCAATCACTTGCGGTAGCAAATCAAATATCGAGAATCACCAATCGCCAATCAAAAACGTAGCAAACGAAGTTTGGTGCGTTTGCCTTGACGGGCAACCAACATGGCCACAAACTGCCGATGCCATACCCTATCTTTGCCATCCCAAAAAACATTTTTAAGGTTACCTATGGCTACTCCTCCGCAGCCCTTCCTCATTTCTGGTGTTCTTCAGCATTATGCGTGGGGAGGGTACGACTACATTGCCAATCTTCTTGGCCGGCAGAACCCAGACCAAAAGCCCACGGCAGAGTTATGGCTGGGTGCTCACCCCAGAGGGGCCGCTCAAATCATTGACTCCCCCCTCAACCTTGCGGAAGCCATCGCCGCCGACCCCATTGGCCTGCTCGGTGAAGAAGTGGCCAGCCGGTTTAACAACCAACTCCCTTTCCTTTTCAAGGTACTGGACGTCCGGGAGATGCTGTCCATTCAGGTCCACCCCACCAAAGCTGCAGCCGAGGCCGGGTTTGCCCGGGAGGAAGCCGCCGGCATTGACCGCACGGCCCCACACCGTAATTATCGGGACGACAACCACAAACCTGAATTAGGGGTTGCCCTTACCGATTTCTACCTGCTGCATGGGTTCAAACCTAAAAAAGACATTCAACGTCTGCTGCGCGTCATTCCTGGCTGGGAAGTGTTAATTCCTGTGCTGGAAGAGCAGGGCGTTCCCGGGCTTTACGAATACGTTATGTCTGCCGACCAACCAACCATCGACCTTTTAGCAAAGGGAGCCGTTGATAGCCTCGGCCCCAAATCAGAAGATGGCAAGGAAGGGATGGCCTATTGGACGCATCGGGCGATTGAACAATACAGCAAAGACGGACACCACGACCGGGGCATCTTCAGCATTTGGTGGATGAACATCGTACACCTTCACCCCGGAGAAGCCATTTTTCAGGACGCAGGCATTCCTCACGCATACCTGGAAGGTGTCTGCCTTGAACTGATGGCCAACAGCGACAATGTACTCCGGGGAGGGCTTACGCCTAAGCACATTGACGTAAAAGAACTGCTGACCCATACCGTTACCAGCCCGATCAAACCCGCACTGTTGCTCCCCAACATCAGTAACGATAACTGGGAACGGTACCCCACTCCATCTCCGGATTTCGCGCTGTACCGGGCTGCCTTGCGCATCGGCGAAGACCTCGAAATTGATACCACCGAAGGTGGCCCGCTAATTCTGTTTCTACTGGAAGGGAAATTGGCCAGCCCCACCATCACCCTCACAAGTCGCAGACGTGCGGCGTTTGTCCCTGCTGGTCAGATAATAAATTTCCTGGCCTACGAAAAAGATACGGTCGTTTACCGCGCCGGCATCGGTGTTCGGGACGCTTTTCCAGTAGAGGGTAGCGGAGCCGGGCACCACATTACTGACCGATGACTTAACCTTCTTCGAAAGTTCTTATTATGAACCCGGAGCCCTCTAGTATGGTTCCCCTATTTTGATCAGCATTCTTTCAGGCTGTTTACCTTTGTCTTAACCTCAACACCATGGCCAAATCGACTCCTAACATCTGGACCCCTCTGCTTTTTGCTGCGACCCTGGCCATCGGCCTGTTCATCGGCTTCCGTCTGCAAAGCAATGCACCACTCATCATGAGCGGTGCCGAATCTACGTCCGGAGGTCGGGTCGAGGAGTTGTTACGGTTCATTGAGGCCCGCTACGTAGATACTGCCGACAGTGATAAGCTACACGAAGCAGCCATCCGGGCCGTTCTTGATGAGCTCGACCCCCACAGCAGCTACATTCCGGCGGATGAGCTGCTCGCCCTGACCGAATCTATGGAAGGAAACTTCGAAGGAATTGGGATAGAATTTCTGGTCGTTGATGATACCATCACCGTCGTCTCCGCCCTCCCGGGCGGGCCAAGCGCCACCGCAGGCGTACAACCCGGCGACCAGGTCATCATGGTGGAAGACAGTGTCGTCACCGGCGTCCAGGAATTCGGCATCGACCCGGCCAGCTTGATGCGTGGTGTCAGCGAGACTGATGTCAACATCACCGTCCGTCGACCCGGTAAGAAAGAAAACATTGGCTTCACCATCACCCGGGCTCCGATCCCTGTTTTCAGTGTGGATGCCGCTTACAACCTGAATGAAAACACTTCCTACGTAAAGATCAACCGCTTCAGTGCCACCACTTACGATGAATTCGTCAAAGCGCTCGAAGAGAACATGGAAAAAGGTGGCACCAAAAACCTGGTGATCGACCTGCGGGACAATCCCGGGGGCTATCTACAACAAGCCACCAAAATCCTCAGTCAGCTGTTTCCACAAAAAGGGCAGTTGTTGGTCTACACCGAAGGTCGCAACTCCCGCCGGGTAGAATACAAGACGAACGGTCGGGCTTTTTACAACATTCAGAATGTAGCGGTCTTGATCGATGAAGGATCGGCCAGCGCCAGTGAGATTGTAGCGGGTGCCGTACAAGACCGCGACCGGGGCATTGTTGTAGGTCGTCGCAGCTTTGGCAAGGGACTCGTACAGGAGCAATATCCCCTCAGCGACGGCTCAGCCCTTCGCCTCACAGTGGCCAGGTACTACACGCCCTCTGGGCGGAGCATCCAGCGCTCTTACGAAGACGGTGAAGATGCCTACCGCAATGATTTGGGCCGGCGGTACAACAGCGGAGAACTGACCGGTGGCACCGAGGCCGTTCAGGACAGTGCCAACATCTACTACACCAATAGTGGCCACGCGGTTTTTGGTGGTGGCGGCATTACCCCAGATTATTTTGTCCCGCTGGATACTTCCATGAACAACCAGGCCTTTCTGCGGCTACGGCAGCAAATTCCCGCCTACCTGTTCACCTACATCCGCCAGCACCCCGAAGTGAATAATTACCAGTCCATTAAGGAATACCTGACCACTTTTGAGGTTAACCTCGACGATATTTTACCGGAATTAACCCGGCGGGCCCTGGAGACCTACGAAGATGGACTTGGTCCGCTTCCCGCGCGTCTGCGCCCCGAACTTGCCTTGTTCTTCCGCGCGCGCCTCGCGCGCCAGTTGTTCGACAACTCTGCCTTTTTCCAGGTACTCAACGAAGAGGACCCCATCGTGCTTGAAGCCCTGCGGCTGATGCAGGCGGCTGATCCTATGGCGGCGGCACGGGAATAGATGGGCTTCGCGCTTGGTAGACGAAAATTCGCTTCGCTCATTTTCTTGGTAGTCGCGCTTCGCGCTTATAGATTGATAGGCTGCCGCATGGCTCTGCTCCCTGCGCTCGTGTGGTCTAAGTCCGGGTAACCAATCCAGACGAGCGCAGCGAGCATAGCCATGCGGCAGCACTATCAATCTATCCACTATCAATCTATTAGGTCGCTTAGCGGCCGTCTATGCATCCTCTGCGAGGATCATCTTAGTAATCCAATCATTAGGTTCCATATCAATGGTCAAGTTGATCCGTTCAATGGGGCTGCCATTAACTATTCGATGTGGATCGGTAAGCCGGAGGTACCAGCATTCACCTGGCTTCATGGGCACGAGCTCATTGTTGAGAAAAAACTCAACATCAGCGGTAGAAACGATGGGAATGGTAAGCCGGATAACGGATTTATGAATCTCCAGGCCTAACGTCGGATCGGTATGCTCCTTTACGACGGCACCAGCTTCAAGTCGAAGAAGCCTTACCAGGGTCACGCGAGTATGGGCTTTGAAGGTATCAACAACACTACTCAAGTAGGGAGATTTCTTCAACGAAGGCGTATCCAGCCATTCCGTCCAGGTACCGTCCGCATAATCATCTGCGGGAGGAGGAAAAGGGACCGAAGAATCAACCTCATGCGCTGGTGCACGCAGGGGCATCACATCATAATAGATGAAATTATGGGGGCGAAGCACTTCGATTTCGGCTTCCATTTTGGCTACGTCAAAATTAAAAGGTAGCTGAATTCTATCCTGGCGGGTAGCTGTAGTTGGTGACATGGGTAAAATCTAGGTGAAACAATCAGGTGCGAAAGTTAATGATTCAAGACCAAAAGTCCATTCATTGCTCCGAAAACCATTTATTGCACCTGCGGCCGCGCCCTTATTTTTAGAAACCAGAGCGTTAGAAGCTAGAGGAACTAGGAACTAGGAACTAGAGCGTTAGAAGCTAGAGGAACTAGGAACTAGGAACTAGAGAGTTAGAAGCTAGAGGAACTAGGAACTAGAGCGTTAGAAGCTAGAGGAACTAGGAACTAGAGAGTCAGAAGCTAGAGGAACTAGAAACTAGGGGAGCTGTACTTGATGGCAAGATGCTCATAAATCTATGAGTACATTAATCCAGGCCCTTCACTGCCTGAATCCGAATTCGGGGCACCGCCAGCCGGGTGCTCAACGGACGGCGACACAGGCTGTAGCCATCTTTGACGGGCAGGCAAACTTCCACCCGAACGGGTAATGTTTGCATGTTTCGATCATCGATCAGGTTCAGGGGCCAGGTTCTTTCGGTTTCCAACACCACGGTCATTGTTGCCCTTAAGGCGTCGAAAGAAGCATCAATCAACGCCAGGTCCATGGGTGATTCAGGATAACCAGCCGTAATTTCTGTCGCTTCAAATTTACCCTTTGCATCCAGGGGATTTTCCCGGTCATTCACATTGAGGGTCAGGTACCAACGGAAGGCGTACTGTCCGTTGTTCTTGCGTTGCAGTTCGAACCGAGCCCCGGCCATATCGACCAAAGGATGGGTCGAAGTAGGTATCCTATTCCTTACCGGAATGCGTAAATCTGGCAGATTGGCCCTCGAGGGAAGCACCAATTCATAGTACAAGGGCACCTCCGCGATTGCTCCGGGGTTTTCCGGTAAAAAGAGTTCAGGGGAAGTATTCCCACCTACTGTAAAAGAGAGGCCCGACGGGCCCGACGCCATCACCTGCAAAGAAGGCGTACCCCGATAGGCGCCACCCCTTACGTTATCAATTCGCCAGCCTGCGCCAGCCAGACCGGCAGGTAACCCCGCCACACTGACGGAATGCCTGTGGGCACCGCCCTCACGCAGTGGCACTCGCTTTCCATCTGTAGCCGCAAGGGGCGTATTTCGAAAATATGCTTCGATGTCTGAGGGGGTAGGTAGGGAAGCAAATAAGCCGTTCCGCTGGTAGGGGCCGGCGAAGTCGGTGTAGACGATGGTCTCCCAGTCGGTGCCCGAAAAATTATTGTCGTTCGTTCGCTGTCGATTCAGACCAGCATTGAGTTTTCCCGCCAGGGGGACGGATACATTTACGCCTAGGGTCTGCTCCGCACGGGTAACTTCAGTAGCGTCCGTCAGGTGTTTGACCATCACCCCTTCGAATTGCGTCAGGTAATACGCCTGCCCGATGTAATCGGGGTGATCCTGATAAAACCGCCAAAGGGTAGCCATTAATTCGGTAGTACGGGCATCATTGGCAGACAGTATTTCTCCCAACGGACTGACGAAGCTTCCCGCAAGGGCCATTACGGTACTGTTACGGCGGGCATCGGTGTCCAAAGCTGCCGAAAAGGCAATGTAGGGGGGCTTAAGCCCCGCGTCAAGAGAAGATTTCAGGTAACCACTGCAATTTTTGGTAAGCAAAAAGGCATCAAAACCCGGCCTGGGGGCGGGCATTAATTCAATACCGTCTGCCTTGTTGAACAACAACTGGTCGGCACGGTAATGGATAAGATCGAGTGGAAAAGTTGTTTCCTCGCCGGTAAAGATGTAGCTGAGTAGATTCCCTCCGTTGATGTCGGCACGTTCTACGCGCGTTCTCAAATCACGCTTCCCCAGAAAACGGTCAATGGTCGGAGGCGTGTAATCCCTTTTACCACTTGGCTTGGTGAATCCACAAAAATCATAGTGCCGCTGAAAAACGCTTTGCAACGCATTGCCCAATGTCGTTCTTCCATAAGCCCGTTCCGGTGGCCATACGGGCTCTGCAGATCGCCTGTTACGTCGTTGCGCATCAAGTGAAAAGGAAAGAACCATTAAGACAAGCAGAAAAAAGATGGTAGGTTGAAACGATTTCATATGGGGCTGAGGTAACATAACTAAAGAACTCTAATGTTTAGCAAGTCAGGTCTATTGCTTCTTGCCGATAGTTTTTGATCGAGTGGCCGTGGTTTACCAGAATATTAACACCATATGGGTAGTTACCGGGTATTTCCCCCAGGCTAGGTGGTTCCCAAGCATAAGATACAGCAACGGACTGATTACGGCGCAAAATAGCCAAGCGAGCCACCGACCCAGCTTTTTCCTTTGTTGTACCGCACACCGACCATTTCTCCTTTGGAAAGTCGTACCAGGTTGTTCAACAAAATCGGTTTATCGGCATCGTCGGGCCAGACATACATCATCCTCACCTCGGTACGGGCGGGGCCATCAAGCGTCTCGATCAGATCACCGTACCGTACTTTCTTCTGCAAGATGAAGTGTTCTGGTTTTTCGATGGCGGCAATTTTCTCTGCGGTTGGATGTAGGTCCACTCCGGCACCAGCGAAGCTGTAAAGTGGTTTCAACACGTAGGCTTCCAGGTCGTTGGGGAGCTCCGTCACTTCGTGCAGGAACCTGGTATCCGGGACGTATGGGCTGTCGATGAATGGCAGCGTAAACTTGCTCAACAGAAAAAACCAGTTGGGGTGCCCCGCCCACTCTACCTCCGCTTTTTCAATCAAGTTGAAGGTCCGCTTGAGGTCAGGCCGGGTTTTCAACTCATCAAAAATAACCCGATTGAATATCCGGTGCACTTGCTTGCGCTCACCATTCAGTTCATAATAAAGCTTTCCATCCACCAACTCGACTTCGCTGATACATACCTCGGCAATACCCAGCTCGGCACAACAAACGATGAAATCGATCCGCGTGGTTTGGTTTTCGGGGTCCACCTCCAGCAAGATGACGTTCTCCGGAGCGTGGTCTCCCAGGATGCAGCGACGCAGCAGTTCGAGGTACTCGCCCTCTGATTTACCACCAAAACGGCAGGAATAATCTTCGGGAATTGGGAAAAATTTCCGGTAAGCTTTATCCAGCAGGTACTGAAAGAAATACAGGGATGGGAAGCCCTGAGCTTCAATTAATTGAGGAACCACCTCCCCCTGCTCATCTTCACACAGGCCAAAATCAAACTGCAGGAAAAGCGGTCTTTCGTTTTGCCCCGGCACGTCCTCACCGGGAGGGATAGCTGCTTTTGAACGTTCGGCGAAGCCTGGCTGAAGCACAACCTCCAACACATCGTTGCAGGCAGCCACTAATCGGTCTCCAATTTTATTGGAGATAAAAATAGGTGTTTCAGCAACGTGGAATTTAGGATCATGCTCGTACTGTTCCTTCATCCAGGCACGCATGTCCTGGTAGTTAGCATCCGTAAAAGTATCGTTGTAACGGCGGCGAAGTTCTTTTATCATAGTGGGTAATCTGTTCACGAAACCCACACAAGATTAGTTTGTTTGGCCCGCACTAGTAAAATACGTTGACTATCCGGTTTTTGAGCTTGAATCTTCTGGTTCCTGGAATAAAAGTATGCAACCAGGCCTGGCGAATTTCCACCCTCTCTTCCAAAGTTATTAATTTATCACCGGGCATACATTCTTGCCTCACGAATTCCCCGGTACAAATCGCCAGAATACCCGAACTGATGTTCGCATGAAATTGCTTTAAACCACATTTGTTTTCAGGATTAAACGACAGATAACTAAGGAAATAGTGATCGTCTTGCCAACGGGAAAAATGGTACTGATAGTAACCTGTATTTAGCTTAACGGTAAAGATGATTTGTTTGCGGCTTATCGTTATTGATTCGATCAGGGAGGGTGCGTCACCGGCCATCATCCCAGCGTTTTGTAGCCGGTAGTATTCCAGCCAGGTCTCCCCTACTTTTTCCTCAATCAGCAAAGTGAAGGTACTGTCTGCGTTCCGTAGTATGTTCCCACGAAGTTTGGTCGGATCTGCATCTGACACTCTTGCTGTTTTCACTACGACTCCTTCTGTTTTACCCCCCACACTAATGGACGAAGTAGGGACAGAAAACGCGTAATAAATAATTTCCGGCCGGACCAGTTGGTTATAGTCCAAAACGGCTGTCCCCATTGAATGTTTCGTCGATAACAGTTGCCAACCAGCCGCCAGACGTTCATTAACCAGCTTATGAATCATGCGCAGATCATGCCGCTCCGAAGCGTTGACGACCTCATAGCCGGGGTAGCCTCTCGGATTTTCACGGTACCGGTTTTCCGACACGAATTGGTGAGTTTCATGCAATGTTTCACTCGAAATAGAGGCCTCCCATATCTCGTCGCCTATATTGACTATCATACTGCCGGAGCCACGAAGTTCAGAAGAAGCACTTTTTTGGGCGCTGACGCAGGTGCAAAGAAGGGATAAAAAGAGCAGGGTTAAGGTTTTCATGTCAAGGGTTTTGCCTAAAATAAAGGCTCCCCCTTTCCCATGAGACATCTTAAAGCGAGTTTAACTTGGACATAACGTAATTCAATACACCCCCTCCCCATCAATAGACCCAACCGCCCCATCTCCATCCATATCCTGTTGAAAGACCTGCTCAAGTAAGGCGAATAATCTTGGGTGATGATCAGCGAAGTCTTCCGGTCGGTTGAAGAAATATTCGGCGATTACGGCGAAGAACTCCGCCTTATTGGTGGTGGCGTAATTATCGATGTCAGAATCCCCCCGTTCAATGGCCTCCATTTCGGACCGGACCATCTCCAACCAGGGCACTACGTAGGAGTTTTCCATTTGGGGTCATGGAGCAACCAGAATTGGGGAAAGGGTAAGGTAAGCTTTAAGAGCGTGTCTAAATTTAACACTTTGGGCTACCTGCGCCACCACATAGTAGCAGCGAAGCTAAATATTGTCCTGCATTTCGTTGCTGCATCGGTCACTTGGCTATGGCCAGGCTCCCTCTTTGCGCCTCATTCAGAACAATATTTTCAGCAGTCGCCTCAAAAGCTAGTTTTAGACACGCTCTAAGGAAGAATTATTGCGCCAGGCTGAAAGATGGGTTAGATGTTGAGAGATAAGAATTTGACTGGTCCCGTACAAACCCTTCCCCATTGCCCTCCAACCCTTCCCTGCACCTGCGGCCCCGCCTGACCTGCCCGGGTCCAAAACCAATTCACCCCACAATAACCCCACCAAAAAAATGGTTACTTTTGCGCTCCCAATCGGGAAGTAATGGCGGGTAATCCGGCCGCTACTTCAGCAGACTGAATGGATGAACTGAATGAATAATATGAATAGTTTTAAGCACCTCTTGTTCCTCATCTTTGTGCTGGCCACCGCCGGGGTTTCAGCGCAAAAGGACAGTGATGTTCTCTTTACCGTTGCCGACAAGCCAGTGACCGTAGGAGAGTTTAAATACATCTACAGTAAAACTAATGGTGAAGAAACCGGGTACAACGACGAAAGCGTTCGTGAGTACCTGGACCTTTACGAAAGGTTTAAACTCAAAGTAGCCCGGGCCAAAGCCATGGGCCTTGATACCGTTGCTGCGCTGCAAAATGAGCTGGAAGGCTACCGCCGCCAGCTGGCCGACAACTACCTGGTGGATCGCCAGGTAACCGACCGCCTGGTAGCAACGCTCCACCAACGGCAGAAAAAAGACCTTGAATTTTCGCACATCCTGCTAAAGTTCAAAGGCAACCCATCACCGGCTGATACCGCAGCGCTGTTCAACCAGGCAAAAGGCATCAAAGCGGGCCTAACCGCCAGCAACTTTGCCGAGGAAGCTAAAAAGGTCAGCCAGGACAATTTCAGTGCGCCTAATGGTGGCAAGATCGGTTACATCACCGCTCCTTTCCCTAAAGGTATGCATCGGCTGGAAGCGGCCCTATACGGCGCCAAAACAAATGAGGTGGTCGGGCCAGTGAGAACTGCCTTGGGCTATCACCTCGCGATAAAAACGGAAGAGCGGTCGGCACGGGGAGAAACTGAGATCGCCCACATCTTGATCCGCAAACCAAAGGGCACCAAGACTGGCACAATGCCCATCCCCGCCCAGCTTCAAAGCGCGCAAAAAATGCTGGCCAATGGCGAAGATTTCGCGAAAGTAGCCGCCAGAATCAGCGAAGACGGTAAGACTAAAGACAATGCCGGTTATCTCGGCTTCATCGGCATTAACCGATACGAACCAGTTTTTGAAAACGCAGCTTTTGCCTTGGCTAAGGACGGCCAGGTAAGTGACATCATCGAGTCAAGCGTAGGTTTCCACCTTATTCGACGGATTTCCGCCAAGGGGATACAACCGCTGGAGGATGTACGCCCTCTTTTGGAGACAAAAGTGAAGGCGGATGGCCGCTTTGAAGACGCAAAAAAGCAGATGCTGAAAGACATCAGAGTTAAGGCGAACGTACAGGAAAACAAAGCGGTCTTCGGCCGCTATGCCGCTTCCTTGGTCGACTCCACCTTTCTTTCTTTTCGTTGGAAGCCCGTTAAGACCGGCGTGTCTACGCCCCTACTAGCCGTTGGCAACGACTACAAAGTAGGCCTGGATCAATTCCAGGAGTACCTGCGTAAAAACAGCCGGAAGCGCGTTAGCATGGGTAGAAGTAGCAATGCATCCACCGTTGCCAGCAACCTGTACGACACCTGGATTAATGAACAGCTTATGGCCTACGCGGAAAGCCAGCTGGAAAATGACTTCCCGGAGTTTGCCGCGCTCATGCGGGAGTACCGTGAAGGTATCCTGCTGTTCGAAGCTACCAAGATCGAGGTTTGGGATAAGGCCAGCGACGACACCGTCGGGCTAAAACAATTCTTCGAAATGCACCGCGAGGACTACATGTGGGAAGAACGGGCCACCGTTACCCGCTACGTGGTGAACGCTAAATCTGGGGTAGACATCAACGAGGTCTATGCTTATGCCGCTGACCATGACATGGACGAAACGCTCGATAAATTTGGTCGTGTCAATATTGATGCTTCTTCTGATGATTTCGAGTTCAGCCGGCTAACTGAAATCGGCAATCTGATGCCAAAAACAGGCAGCCGAACCCCGGTCGCCAATGATATGCGTAAGGGCGTAGCTACTTTCTCCAAAGTGGAAGCCCTCCTGCCAGCCCGCAAAAAGGAATTGCGGGAAGCCCGGGGTTACGTTATTGCAGACTACCAGGACCAACTCGAACGCGAGTGGGTTGAAAAACTGCGCAAGCAGTTCCCAGTAAAGATCAACAAGAAAGTACTCGCTAAATTGATTAAATCTTGATGACTTTGTTTCGGGTAGCAACGGCTGCCCTGCTACTTTTAACTTTTGCTCATTGCAGCGAGTCAGACACCACCGAAGAGGATCCGATTCTGGCACGGGTACACCAAAAAGTACTCCGTCTATCGGAACTAGAAGGTATGTTCCCGCCCGATGCAACGGCTGAAGACAGCTCGCTGATCAGGGGAGCTTTCGTGCGTCGCTGGAGTCGGGAAACCGTCCTGCAGTGGGAAGCGGAACGCAACCTTCCTTCGGACATGAACATCGACCGACTCGTACGGGACTACCGCGCCAGTTTGGTCAGCAGTCATTACGAGGAAGTATTGGTGAGCCTTCGGCTAGACAGTACGATCACGCAGGAAGAACTCGAGACTTACTACAATCAGAGTAAAGGACAGTACTTGCTGGAACGGCCGATTGTCAGATGTCTTTTCATTCGGGTTCCCTACCCTACTGAAGACGAAGAACAGCTGCAGCAACTATGGAACAACGGTAAAATCACCGACTCCATGGCTTTGAAAAATTACTGCGAACGCTTTGCGGAGGTCTCGCTGCTTGATCCTACTCCATGGTATAGCCTGGATGATATTGCCAAGCAGTTGCCAGAAGGAACCCTAACGGCAGCCAACGTAAACTCCAAACGGGAGTTCAGTCAGCAAGACGGTAGCTTCCGCTACTATTTCCGCTTACTTGAACTGAAACCGAGACTGGAGATTGCGCCGCTCAGCTACGTGGAAGACCAGGCCCGAAAGGTCATCCTCCACAGCCGTAAAAGGCAGGTGATCGACGAAGCTCGAGAAGAGATCTTCGAACGAGAACTCCGCCGAAATAATATTGAAACGTTTTAGACTGATACTACATCCAACCCACGGATACCATAACTTTACCGTATGAAAACGATTTTAACCCGCCTCTCTTTACTGTTGTTACTGACCGTTTCGCTCGGCCTCAGTGCGCAGTCCACCGTGATTGATCAGGTTATTGCCCGTGTGGGTGGTGAGTACATCCTGCTTTCGGACCTCGAAGAACAGTTTGCCCTGGCGGCCAGCCAAAGTAATGAAGCACTTCCTCCTGAAGCACGTTGCCAAATGCTGGATCAATTGTTGGTGGGAAAACTCCTGCTCAATCAGTCAAAACTTGACAGTATTGAAGTCTCTGACTCGGAGGTGGAATCTCAATTGAACGCCCGGATTGATCGTATCCTTAGCTACATGCAAGGAAGCATTGAGCAGTTTGAGGACTATTACGGTCAAAGTATTACGGCGACTAAGGAACAATTCCGCGAAGACCTGCGGGAGCAGATCGCTACTGACCGGATTCGTGGTACGGTGGTACGTGGCGTTAAGGTCACCCCGGCGGAAGTAAAAGACTTCTTTGCCAACATTCCTGCTGACAGTCTGCCTTATTTCAACGCTGAGGTTGAAGTAGGTGAGATTGTTGCACAACCGACCGCCAATGAGACGACGCGGGCGGCTACGGTCGAAAAATTGAAGGAGATTCGTGCGGACATAGAAGCTGGCACCCTCTCCTTTGAAGAAGCAGCCATGAAGTTCAGCGCTGATGGCTCCGGCAAAGGTGGCGGAGACCTTGGTTGGACCAAGCGTGGCAAATTTGTGCCAGAGTTTGAAGCAGCAGCCTACAACCTTGAGCCGGGCCAGATGAGCGACATTGTACGCTCTGAATTCGGCTACCACCTCATCAAGCTACAGGAACGGCGAGGGAATACCATCCGGGTTTCTCACATCCTGTTGAGCCCTGAGATTACTGACGAAGACAAGGAAGAATCGCGCGTATTCCTCGACAGTATTGGCAACCTGGTTCAGATCGACACCATCAACTTCAGCTATGCGGTGAAGCGATTCGGTTTCGATAAAGTCCAGAGCTACAACAATGATGGCCGGATGACTAACCCCGCATCGGGCAATACTTTCTTTGAAATCGGTGACCTGGACCCCGACATTTACTTTACCATTGATGACATGGAAATTGGTGACATCAGTGAAGTAATGGAATACAAAGGACCGCGGGGAGAAGACATGCTTCGTGTTGTTCAGTTGCAGTCTCGCAGTAGCCCGCACAAGGCTTCCCTGACGCAGGATTATGCTAAGATCCAGGATGCAACCAAAAACGCCAAGCAACAGCAGTACCTCAGTGATTGGATTGAAAAGACCATTGGCTCTACCTTCGTGATGGTAGACAAAAGGTACCACCCATGCCCTTCGGTACAGAACTGGATGAAAGACAGTCGTAAGATCGTTACGGGTAAGAAGATGGTTAAGAAATAAGGGGGAAAGGGATAAAGGAAATAAAGGTTAAGCAGCCAAACGATAGCTTTTCCTGCGATTACGCTTATCCAGTTCTAGCTCTCTTGCCCTTAGTTCCTAATTCCTAGTTTCTAGATACTAGTTCCTAATAAGGCGCGGACGCAGGATGCAATAGCCGTTGAACAAGCAGGGCAAGACAGCCGTTTCCACTCAAACCATTGTTTTAATGCCCGATCTTCCGCCACCACTGCAAGCCATACTGAACAATCCTGAGGCGCATCTTGGGGGTACCGACGTCAGGGTTGACCTGCCGGTGGGACGAACATTGCTCAACGAAATATTAGCTGCCAGACCAGCCGATACGCCGGTGGAGGAATTACTGCTTGACCCGGAAGGAGACAATACGATCAATCTTCACCTGGAGGTAAGAGCACCAGTTATCG
Source organism: Lewinella sp. (assembly GCA_045110355.1). Taxonomy (GTDB): domain Bacteria; phylum Bacteroidota; class Bacteroidia; order Chitinophagales; family Saprospiraceae; genus Neolewinella. Next base: position 20,972 of record JBGCFZ010000222.1, read on the forward strand.
GCGCGGTGAAAAGACGGATTACCTTCCGGCCCGGAGGGCCGGTGGCCTTCCCCGACCAACCCTGGTTGCACCTCGACATCACCGATGGCTTTCGTTTTATGGACAAGCCCATCATCAAACTGATGCAGGGGCAGATTGCCGAAAAGTTGCCCCGTGGCATCGAACTTACCTCGGATCACCTTCGCCTTCACGTTCCCGCACTGCTTACTGCAGCGGGCTATCAGAAGCTGGTGCCGTTGATTAAAAGCCTGCAACTTCGTAGCGAAGCGAATCGATTAGTGATTGCTTTGCATTTGGTTGCTTAGGTTTGCACTTATTGACTTTCGCTAAAGTCGTCGGACATAGTAGGTCATTTCATAAGTTCTGATGCTTAGTCAGAACACTATTTTTTAACATAATTGTCGCGTAGCGACTCCCCTTAGTGATTACCGGGGGCAAAGTCCCTGGTAAATTGTCTGGCTCACCGTTGATTGCCGCAGGCAATCCATTTACGATGACGGATGGCTATTACCCGCACTACGTGCGGGGTAATCACTAAGGAAAATCGCTACGCGATAGCGCTTCCGATTGGCCCTATTTTAGCAGTAAAACTTATGAAATGCCCCACCATGTCGGACGAACTTTCGGTCCGCATTTATCAGCCAACTACAATCTCAAAAAATTAATCTACATGCACCCCGTACAAAAGCACCTTTTCGACACCAACTTTAAAGACCTGGAGGGTACCAAAATAGAAGGCACCATTGCCCTTAGCGACGAGTTGATCAACCTTGGAATAATGGACTTCCTCAATGGCCTGAAAAGCGGCGCAACGCCCCGTGCTGCTACAGCCCCCTCCCCTGCACCTGCGGCCGCGCCTGACCCAAAAGCACTGTTGGCCCTTCTCGACATTGAAACCTTAAAATTTCGAACAGAAAACGGTAAAGCGATGCTTGACGTTAAGGCTAGCCTCGGTTAGGTAAGCGCAGGTCACCTTACGGCAAGTGATCAACTTGCCATGCTTCTTTGAGTAGAGCAACGACGCGCTCCACATCGATGTCTTCCGCCACCTTGAATACGTGTGATCCGATGCTCTTACGGGTACCAAAATTCAGAAACCCTTCGTGGTTAAGTTTCTTTGCCTGATTAAACCCCATTGTAACCCCTTCTCCCTGTCGTTTCCCGCCCCAGGTGATGCTCGCTGGCCATATGTAACAAACGGCCTTTTTACCGAAGTAGAAGGGTGCCCCGTATGACTTTTTCTCCCGGATATCCGGAAGTGATTCAAAAATGAGTTCCCGAAGCACCGTGGCTATGAGTCGCTCATCTTCCGGAAGACTTTCAAATAGTTCATCGAGATTATCCGGAGTGTTGGCTTTCATAGTCGGTGGAAAAAATTGCGGAAGCGGCTATCCGGAATACGATTCCGAATAGCCGCTTCCGACTGGCGTGCACGCCTCCTGACGCACACTTATATTATTAATCGATTGAAGTACTAGCGTTCGCCGTACTTATCCAGGCGGTAAGCAGCCTTCAGTTTCTCCTTGCGGCGCAGTACGCTTGGCTTGGTGAATTCCCGGCGGTTCCGCAGTTCACGAATGACGCGGGTATTGATGCTTTTACGCTTGTACCGCTTCAGTGCGCGGTCGATGTTTTCTCCTTCACGGACGTTGATGATCAGCATTTAGATGATTCTATTTTTGAAATGGAGTGCAAAGATAGGACTTCCCCAGATAAATACAAGCAATTACTTCGTAATTTATAGACACCATTGGCTTTTAGCGGCTACCGCATGGCAATACTCGCTCCGTTCGCGGACGGTATCTCCGACACGCTGATCATCTACCCTAAAAGCGAAGCGTCTAAGCTTTAGCCAGCGTAATGCCAAAAGTGCTGCCCAAACCTGGCGAAGAACGTACATTAATGGTTTGCTGGTGGGCTTCGAGAATGTGCTTAACGATGGCAAGCCCAAGTCCTGAGCCCCCTTTCTGCCTGCTTCGGCTTTTGTCTACACGATAAAACCGGTCAAAGACGTGTGGCAAGTGTTTTTCCGGAATACCTATACCGTTATCGGCTACTTCGCACAGGATGTAGGCATCCATATCATAGAATCCGATTTTGGTGGAGCCGTTGGGGTTACCGTATTTGAGGGAATTGGTTACGAGGTTAACCAGTACCTGGCGGATGCTTTCCCGATCGGCTTCTACGAGATAGCCCGTATCGGCACCGGTTTTAAACCCGAGCTCGATTTTCATCTCTTTGCTCTTTAAATCAACCTCATCGAGGACCTCCATGGCTAGCTCTTTGATGTCGAATACGTCAGTATCAAGGATGAGCTCACCGCTTTCCAGGCGGCTGATAGCGCCCAGGTCTTCTACGATTGTTTGCAGACGTTCGACGTTCTTGGCCGCTTTCTTGAGGAAGCTCATGGCAATTTCCTCGTCATAGTAGCCCCCTTCCAACAGCGTATGGAGATACCCTTGGATGTTAAAGATGGGGGTCTTCAGTTCGTGGCTGATATCACCAACGTAGCGCCGTCGGTATTCGGCAAAACGTTCGTATTGCTGAATTTGAATCTGCTGCTCTTGGGCCCATTCTTCTACCTCCTGTTCTACATCATCGATGATCGGCTGATCAAGATCGACCCCCTCTTTTTTCAGATCGGTACTGATTTTCTGGCTATGAATCGTTTTGTAAATCAGTTTGATTTTACGGTAGATATAACGATCCAGATAGGTGAGAACAACCAGGTAGGAGAAGCCGAAAGCGCCAACAGACATTACACCGATGGCCAACCATGAGATGGTGGAATAGAGGATGACCTTTAGCAGGAGGCTAAGGCCAAGGATGGCTCCACCGATGGTGACGGAGGCCAGTGTTGCAATCTCTCTGGGGGTACTGTTCTTAAGCACTAAAAGACGTATTTGTAACCAATGCCCTTGATGGTCTTGATGTAATGATCGCCGAGTTTTTCCCGTAATTTTCGGATGTGAACATCGATGGTTCTGTTCCCTACAATAACGTCTGCTCCCCAAACGCGGTTGAATATCTCGTCCCGGCTGAATACTTTTCCTGGCTTAGAAGCCAGAAGTGTCAGTAAATCAAATTCTTTTTTCGCCAGCTCGATACGTTCTTCGCCCCTACGAACGATGACTTGCTCCAGATCGATTTCGATGTCTCCGAGCTTGATCACCTTAGGCGCAACTTCCTCTTCCCGAATACCCCGGCGGAGCAGGGCTTTGACCCTGCTGAGAAAAACGCGTGGTCGAATGGGTTTGGTGATGTAATCATCTCCTCCGGTATCAAGTGCCGCGATTTGGCTGTAGTCTTCCTCCCGGGCGGTGAGGAAAGTGATGATGGTTTTGTCGAATTCCTTGCGTGCGCGCAATTGACGACAAACCTCTACCCCATCCATAATGGGCATCATGATGTCGAGAATGATCAGGTCGGGTTCAAACTCAGTGGCTCTTTTAAGGCCAGCTTCACCGTTTCCGGCCGTGGCAACTTCATAGCCTTCTTTTCGCAAGTTATACTCGAGAATTTCGAGGATATCTGGTTCGTCGTCAACCAGTAGTATCTTGGCCGGGTTCATATGCAAAACTCTTAATGATTCGGTGCAAAACTAGGTCTTTTAACCCGGGTTCCGATTAACTCATGGTTAAGCCAATGTAAATCTCTGTTATGAAGACAATTTATTTCGTCAGGCACGCTAAATCCAGCTGGGACGATATTACACTGGATGACCACGACCGGCCGCTCAATGCACGTGGCAAACGGGATGCTCCGATGATGGCCGATCGGTTGGCAAAGCTTGGAGTAGTCGTTGACGGGCTCGTCTCTTCTTCCGCCAAAAGAGCGAAGCAAACATCGGAGGCTTTTCGCCTGGCGCTGAAAATATCTGCCGCCAATTGCCAGTATGACCCTAGTCTGTACCATGCCTGGCCGGCGAGCATCGAAAAACGGGTACATGATGTTCCGGACAAATGGTCTACCGTTCTTTTTTTCGGACACAACCCAGGTTATACGGACCTGGCCAACCGGCTCCAACACAATGCCTATATCGGGAATGTACCCACCTGCGGCATTATTATCGTAGAAGCTGATATTGAAAACTGGGAGGAGTTCTCCTTCGAAAAGGCCCGCAGGGCGGGCTACCTTTACCCCAAACAGCAATTATGAAGCGTTTTTTTGCCCTCAGCCTGTTCCTCCTGCTGACCAGCTGCATCAGTCCTGATGTAGGCCCTCCACCAGTTGACCTGGACGAATTCGCCCCCATGATGGCGGACCTCCAGGTAGCCGAGGCGCTGGCCACCGAAGTCCCCGTGATTATCCGGGATTCCATCAAACAAGTCTATTTTACCAGAGTATTAGCGGACTATGGGATGAATGAAGCCACGTTCGATAGTCTTACCTGGATGATCAGAAAAGAACCCGTCTGGATTGATTCTCTGTATACAAAAGTTGGCGTACTGCTAGCAAAACTGGAAGCCGAACGAGAGAAATAGTAAAGCGATTGCCCCTGCTTTATACTGGGCTCGGCCACCCCAGGTGATTTTTACTGGCCGCTGCGCCCTGAAAACTAAATTTCATTATTATGTCCCTTTCCCACCTCAATGCCTCGGGCCTACCAGAAATGGTCGACGTAGGCGACAAAGCCATCACTACCCGCATCGCCGAAGCAGAAGCGACGGTTGTTTTGGGTAAAGCCATTATGGATGAACTGGGAAGTACTGGCTTTAACACTAAGAAAGGATCGGTCGTCCAAACGGCGGTCATTGCCGGAACGATGGCGGTGAAACAAACCTGGTCGGTGATTCCGTTGTGCCATGCCTTAGACATCTCTTCCATAAAATTCGACATTGACACGGTGGATGCCGAGTCGATGAAAATCAGCTGTAGGGTAAAAACGGCCGGGCGCACCGGCGTGGAAATGGAAGCCCTCCACGGTGCTTCCGTCGCAGCCCTTACCATTTATGACATGTGCAAGGCCATGAGCCACGATATTCGGATTGAGGGTTTACAGCTCAATCGTAAAACGGGGGGTAAATCTGATTATGAGCGGGAAGTTAGGACAGAATAGTTAGCCGTTTCGGATACGTCTGTACTTGTACCGATCTCCGCTATAAACGAAAATCTCCCCAAAATGAATCGTTACCTCCGCCAAACCATCCTTCCTGAAATTGGACAATCCGGCCAGCAAAAGTTGCAGGACGCACACGTATTGATCATTGGTTGCGGCGGCTTAGGCGGTCCGGTAGCAGCCTATTTTGCCGGAGCGGGCATTGGCCAACTTACCCTTGTTGACGGAGACCGTCCCGAAGAAACCAATCTCCATCGTCAGGTATTCTTTCAGACGGGTGCCATGGAAAACAAGGCAAAACTGTTGGCCCAACACTGCCTTAAACTCAACCCTGCAACCCGCGTCCGCGCCCACGAAACCTATCTGGAAGCAGGAAATGCCCGGCAACTGATCGATGGTGCCGACCTGGTGATCGAATGCACGGACCACGCGCTCACCAAACACCTGGTGTCTGATGTCTGCCACCTTCTAAATACCCCACTCGTTTACGCCGCCGTGCACAAGTACGAAGGCTATGTCGCCCTGTTTCCCAACGAAAACAAAGAAGACCTACACCTCCGGGATCTTTTTCCGCAGCCAGACCCTACTGTCCCCGATTGCGCTACCGTTGGCGTCCTGCCCACCGCCGTTGGCATTATCGCCTTACTACAAGCCAATGCCGGCCTGTGTTACTTACTTGGCATTGGCGACCCACCCACCCGCAAACTACTTACCTACAACGCGCTCGACAATAGTCAGCACCGTCTCACGCTCCGAAAAAACTACACCGAGCCAATACTCCCTCCCTGGAATACGCCCCGTCCCTCCCGTCAGGAATTGGAAACTGACGCGACCTTGGATGATTTCCCTGATTACGACCTCGTTTTCAGCATGCTTGATGAACATCGGGAGCCTGACCTCCCCCAGGGTGTCGTAAGGTTAACCAAACGCAACCCCTTCGGCCAGTGCCTGGAGCGGATGAGACCTGGCGGCCGCTACCTCATCTACTGCAATTCGGGCAAACTTAGTTTGATGCTGGCCTCACAGCTCAGGAAGCATGATCCGGACATTCGGGCAGTTAGTTTACGGACGGGGAAGCCTTAGGGAGGGTTCAGGATTCAGGGTTCAGTTCTCAGGATTCAGGGTTCAGGTGCCAGTTCTCAGGATTCAGGTTTTAGGATTCAGAGTTCAGGTTTTAGGGTTCAGGTTTTAGTCCGCAGGATACCGACTTCAAACCGCTGAATTCTATACCCCGATTACTAAGTACTAACACCTGAATCCTGAGAACTGAACCCTGGGTACTGGCACCTGAACCCTGAAACCTGAACTCTAAGGCCGAGCCCCCACCCAGTAACTCCCATCTTCCAGAAACTCCTTTTTCCAGATCGGCACGTGTTTTTTCAGTTCGTCAATCACCTGTTCGCAACCAGCGAAGGCTGCTGCCCGATGGTGACTGCTTACGGCAATGATGACCGCAATATCTCCTATGGCCAGTTCCCCAACCCGATGGTGTAAGGACACCGCCTGCAAGCCATGGTCCGTTTTAGCTTCTTCTGCAATTCGTCGCATTTCTTTTTCTGCCATCGGGGCATAGCTTTCGAAATCAAGGTGGGTAACCACTTTGCCATTATTATGATTTCGAATAGTCCCGACGAAGAGGCAGATGCCTCCGCAAGTGGGGTCCTGCACACTGGCGTAGCAGGTGTCAATGGACAGCGGGTTGGCGGATAGGACAATATCGGTCATTTGTATTCAGGTTGCAGGTTGCAGCAGTTAACTGCTAAAAGTTGAAAACTGGCCACTATCCTCCGCTTACGGGTGGGATGATGGCGAGGGTATCATTTGGCTCGAGGATTTCTTGATCGTCGGCGTAAGCTTCGTTTCGGGCAATAGCGAAGTTCACCAGTTCACCGAAGGCGGGGTACTGGGCCAGTAGTTCCGTCCTGAGATCAAGCACTTTTGGGCGGGGCCGCAGGTGCATAGTGATGGTGCCGGAGCCGGTGATGTCTCGGGCAATACCAAAGCAGAGGATAGAATGGGTTTGCTTCATATGAGTAGTAAACTTAATTTGGGGAATGGTAGTTGAGCGCAAGTTCAATAAAATGCTGCACTCATTCCATCATCCCTCCACGTTCTAACTCCCTGACTACTGCCCCACCAATAGCCAAAGAAGCCGTGGCTGCCGGGCTTGGAGCATTGGCTACGTTGACGAGTCGTTCTTCGGTATAAAACAGGAAATCGTCGATCATCTCCCCCTTTGGGCTGACGGCCATGGCTCGGACCCCGGCTCCGCCGGGCCTCAGGTCGTCCAGTTTCAACGAAGGCATCAGTGGCAGCAAACTATCAAGGAATGCCTGTTTGCTGAAGCTGCGCCGCAGCTCGGTAGCTCCTTTTCGCCAATACTGGCGCGCTAAGGCCCTAAAGCCTGGGTAGCGAACCGTTTCGATCAACTCCCCCAGGTTAACGGTCCGGTTGTTATACCCTTCCCGGGCGAAGGCCAATACCGCATTCGGTCCCACTTCTACCCTGCCGTCTATCATTGGTGTGAGATGTACCCCCAAAAACGGGAAGGCCGGGTCAGGGACGGGATAAATGAGGTGTTGCACCTTAGCTGCCGCCTGGGGGATAAGCTCGTAATACTCTCCCCTAAAGGGCAGAATTTGTACGGGTGGCTTTGTGCCGTTCATCCTGGTTAGCAAGTCGGATTGCAACCCTCCGCAGTTTATCAGGTGCCGGGTTCGGATCTCTCCTTTGTTAGTTTGCACAACGAAAGATTTCCCGTCTCTTTGGTAACCCAAGACCTCCGTATTGAGTTGCAATACTCCCCCAGACCGAGTAAAGACATCAGCGTAGGTACGGGTTACGGTCTTATAATCTACGATACCTGCCTGAGGCACCCACAGTGCAGCGATACCACCAGTGTGCGGGCTGTGCTCCCGCATTTCGTCCCCGGTCATCCAGCGAAGGTTGGTCAGGCCATTAGCCATACCCCGGTCCTGGATTTTTTTCAGTCCTGGCAGTTCTGCCGCTTGGGTGGCTACGATGAATTTGCCCGTCAGGCGAAAAGGTACGTTCTCTCTTTTACAGAAATCCAACAGGAGGTCGTAGCCTTCCCGACACAGCCTGGCCCGGGTCCCCCCGGGCGGATAGTACACCCCGGAATGAATAACCCCGCTGTTGTGTCCGGTTTGGTGGGCGGCTACCCGTTCGGCCTTGTCCACTACCAGAATGGACCAATTCGGTTGCCGTTCTTGCAGACGGATGGCGGTAGCCAGGCCTACGGCGCCGGCACCGGTGATCAGGGCGTCGTACATAATTGTGTAATCAGACGTTAGTGAGAAATGAAACGGCAGCCTTTTGGGCGGCATTTTCGGCTGAAAGCTAGGAAAAGTACTTCGAAAGTCTGCCACCGCTTTATTGGTTAAAGGAACAGTCATTAGGCTAGGGATTGAGAAGTCGAATGTAAATTGATGTCAAAACAGTGCGCAGCACAAGCTGATACGTTACCGCAACCAACGGCGAGTACGCCATTTCTCCTTTAGCCCGAGGTACAGGACACCTAGAAAAAAGGAGGCGGCTAACAGGCAGATGAATACGGAAAGCGCCAACACACCCGACTGAAGGGTTGGCTGACCAGTGATTACCGTTTCGGGCTTCACTTTGATGAAATTTGGGGAACGGTCAAAAGACTTCACACCTGGGGCCCTGTCGTCAGCTTTAGCAGACGAGCTTCCACCAATTGTGGCTTTCTGCCCCTGAGGTCGCCTATTTGCCAAATCAAGTAGTAATTTAAGCTGATCAATCGTTTGCTTTAGCGTTGCATTCTCTCGGACAAGTTTGTCCATCGAATTCCGGCAAGCATCTGGTGAACCGAGTTGCTCTTTTAGCGATTTCACCAAAGCATAGGCCCTGCGGTTGTCTTTGCTCAGCTCTTGGTTAATGGTATGGACTTCTCCCAAATCCTGTTTCAGATGGAAGTTTTTCTCCGATAAGGTCTTAGCCTGTTGCTTTAGCGTAATGCAATCGGATCGGAGGCCTTCTTGTGGCGCAGAGAACAGGGTGTTGTAGGTAAGTAGCAGGCACAGCAGTGCCAGGGGCTTAATAAGTTTCATGACTTATCGCTTTAAGGGGGTTACAAAAAATGGTGGTAGAAATCTGGGCAAAAGCCGTATGCTCGACTAGTGGGTGAATTCACAATTACTTGACCGTTATTCCTTGCCTTTTAGCACCGTGACTTCGTTGCTGAAATCCTCATTTAGCTATGGCTAAAATCCGGTTTCAGCGCCTTGCCACGGCACGAAAATCCTGCGGACTAAAC
>JBGCFZ010000223.1:0-11057 GCA_045110355.1 Lewinella sp.
GCCAAACCAATGATGATGGCTTTTTTATAAGAATATTTTTTCGCGAAGATGGCTTCCGGCAGGGCCATACAGAAATAACCAATGTAAAAAGCAAGCTGAACGTAGGAGGCCTTCGTGTTGTCCAACTCCAACACCTTTTTAAAGGCCGACACCATTGGGTTGGTAATGTCATTGGCAAAGCCCCACAAGGCAAACAACGAGGTGACAATGATGAAGGGAAGGAGGTATTGATTGGGAACTAAAGCTTTTGAGTTTTCCATGAACGGGTATGTCTTGTAGTGCGTGATCGAATTAGAAAAGAAGGGGCCTCAACACTAGCGGTGGATTGGTCATGGGCCCAAAACGCGAAGCGTTTTCTTGAGCCCCTCCCCCGTGGGGAGGGGTTAGGGAGGGGGTTAGGCCTGCGTCAACAAAGACCGGTCCAAATGCACATACCCCCCGTCGCAAAACACATGCTGGCCGGTGGTGTGCGAAGCGCAATCGGATATTAAGAATAAAGCGGTATTTGCGATCTCCTCAGGAGTAGTCATCCGGTTTTCCAGCGGAATCTTCTCCACGATGCCTTTCAGTTTTTCTGCCCCGTTGGGCAAGGAGTTGATCCAGGTATCGTAGGCGGGGGTCCAGCTTTCGGCAATGATGATGGCGTTGGAGCGCCCCCCCCATTTAACGAAGTCGACGGCCCATTCCCGGGTAAGGGCTAGTACCCCACCCTTTGCAGCAGCGTAGCCAGAGGTGCTACCCTGGCCAGTATAGCCAACTTTAGAGCCAATATTCAGGATGTTCCCCTTAGCCGCTTTCAGCAGTGGTAAACAGTGCTTGGCCAGCAGGAAGTAGCTGACCATATTGAGCTGCAGGCTGTACATAAAATCTTCGTAGCTGCCGTCAAGGCCGACGCCGTCGTTGACACCAACATTGTTGATCAGGACGTCAATCCGGCCATACTTGGCTACAACCCCTTCTACCGCTGCTTTGATTTGGTCGGGCTTGGTCACATCGGTCTGGAAGAAGGCCGCATCAACACCTTCTGCCTGAAGCTCTTCGACGTAGCCGAAGCCTCGCGCATTCCGGTCAATGATGGCCGGGATAGCTCCCTCGCGGGCTATGGCCCGCATCATTACTTCACCGATGCTGCCGCGGTGCCCTGCGGCACCGGAGATTACAACGACTTTTCCTTTCAGGTTAAGATCCATGATAGCTGCTTTAATCTTGGTATTTTTTGAAGGCTTCGGTTAGTTCGTCGGTTAGGCCAGCAACCGTATTCAGGTCGAGGCCCCACCAGTCTTTCCGCTCCAGATAAGGCTGAATGACCTGCTGGACGCAGGTCACCACCCGCCGTTCTGCCATCAATTCTCCCCGCCGGATACCGTCGAGCGCAACGGTGAAGAGCCCTTGCTGCGCCCGGAGTTCTTCGTAATCTCCTCGGCTGGTGGGCTTGACGACAGCAACAGCCCCATTAAAATCCGTTTGCTCGTTGAGCACGTCGATCATCCAGTTCACAAAGGCACGTAAAAAGTTGCCCCCGCCAAATTGGAGGACGCGTAGGGGACGTTGCGGACGGTCAAAATCCTGAGGATCGAGCATTAATTTTGTTTAAAGGGAAACGCCTCGTTTCCAGGGAATAAAATCATCCTGCCCCAAGCGTTGGGCGGCAGTTTGGAGCTTCCCTGAGGCTACGTCAATTAGTAGTTCCAAGAGCGCTTCTCCACGTTCTTCGATGGTCTGCTGACCAGTAATGACCGGCCCCGCGTCGAAGTCAATGATGTCGGCCATCCGCTCAGCAAGCGTCGTGTTACTAGCCATTTTCACTACCGGTACAATGGGGTTACCCGTTGGGGTACCCAGGCCGGTGGTAAATACGATCAGGTTGCAACCCGACCCCGCCAGGCCGGTGGTGCTTTCCACGTCGTTACCCGGTGTGCAGAGTAAATTCAATCCTGGTTTAGTGACCGGCTCAGCGTAATCAAGTACGTCGGAAACCGGGCCGGAGCCACCTTTTTTGGCAGCCCCCGCCGACTTCATCGCATCAGTAATTAAGCCGTCCCGGATGTTGCCGGGGGAGGGATTATTTTTAAATCCGGAGCCGACAGCTTCTGCTGCGTCGGAATAAGTCCGCATCAATCTTGCGAATTTATCGGCGAGTGCCGGGGTGGCACATCGGTCAATCAGTTCTTGTTCAACGCCGTTCAGTTCGGGGAATTCAGCTAAGACTGTCCTGGCTTTCAGGGCCACCAGCATATCGGAAACGTGACCGAGTGTTGGGTTGGCAGAGAGGCCGGAGAAGCCATCGGAGCCTCCGCATTCAAGACCTAAAGTGAGGGCAGACAAGGGCGACGGCGCGCGGGTGCAGAGGTCTGCTTTAATGAGCCCGGCGAAGGTCGCTTTCACTGCCTGAGCAACAAATGACCGTTCACTTTTACTTGCCTGCTGCTCGAGGTAATAGACGGTCTTTTCACCCGCCAGACCGCGTTTTTCAAGTGCACTACGCAACAAAGAAATCTGGGCATTTTGACAACCAAGACTTAGGACGGTGGCTCCGGCTACGTTGGGGTGACTGATGTAACCAGCCAGTAGTTCGCAAAGAACTTGTGAATCCTGACGAATACCGCCACACCCACCATTGTGCGTCAAGAATTTGATGCCATCAACGTTAGGAAAAACCTTTTCCGGACCTACTTCTTCTCCCTTTCTAAGGGGATCTATTTTCAGGATGGCCTCGGCGTCAGCCCCTTGCTGATAAGCTGTCACCAAGGTATTGACATCAACAACGGTTTCCGGCTGATGACCATATCCGAGTTGTTCTACCATCGCATCACGGATGGCTTCAACGTTGCGGTTTTCGCAGAAAACCAGCGGGATGACCAGCCAGTAATTTGCGGTGCCGACGGTGCCATCGGCCCGGTGATAACCCAGGAACTTGCGATCTTCCCACTTACTTACGTCGGGAGGGGACCAGGCGTAGGTCTGTTCTCTGGAGACGTAGGTCTGCGCAGCATGAACCACGTTACCCGTGTGGATGACTGCGCCGGCGGGGATGTCAGCAAGTGCCTTTCCTACCAATACGCCATACATGTACAGCAATTCGTCTTTGGTTACCAGCCGATCCGTAAACTTATGTTTTGCCCTAATATCTTCTACCAGCCGAAGGGACTTACCCCCAGTGTTAATCAGATGTCTGGCGGGTAAATCCCTGAGGGCAACCACCAGATTATCCGCAGGGTGTAGTCTTAGCCATTCATGTTGCATATATTCCTGGCTTATTTAGTGCCGCTTAATTCCAGCTTCACAACCGTGGCCATTTCGTTCATCGGTGCGTCTGGAATCACAATATAGTTTTCGTGTTCATTAATGGCGAATTCCACTTCAGCCCCACTACCCAATAGCGTAGCTTTTTTGACCTTAGAAGCAGGTGGATATTGGATACTTGACAAGCTTTTCAGGTTCACCTTCGTCCCTGTTTCAGGGGCTCCCAGGAAGATGACGTAAATGGCACTATGGTCTTTTGCTTCGGTAAACCGGACATCGCCTGGGCCATATTTAACGGTAGCAGATTGCCCACCGTGGTTACCATCTTTTGCCTTAGCCGAACCAAAACCATACTCCATGCGGGCCCGGGTGTTGTAAATGGCTTCTCCATATTCACTAAGCCAGCTGCCAAGCTCTTTAAGGACGGCCACCTGCTCATCAGGAATACTGCCATCTGCCCTCGGTGAAATATTGAGCAGAACAACGCCATTTTTACTGACAACATCGATGAAGTTTCGGATAACAATTTTAGGGTCTTTATACGTCTGCCCTTTAACGTAACTCCAGGATTGGTTGCTCAGCGTGATGTCCGTCAGCCAGACGCGTTCGGAAGCATCTTTCTTACCGCCCTGTTCAATATCAAGGATACTGACGTCCAACGGCAGGTCATCCTTCTTGTGAGCGATCACAACTTCCTGGCCATTGGCCTTGGCATGGTTAAGATAGTAGGCACAGAACTCCTTACGGTATTCCTCGGGAATCAGGTTCAACCAAACATCAAACCAGATGATATCAGGATCGTATTGATCGATGACCTCCTCTAGTTGTCCCAGCCAGTAGGGATACCATTCCTCAGCGGGTACGTTGCCGTAAAGCCATTTGAGCTTCTCATCTTCGGTAGAGGTATCCCAGTCCGGGTTGAAGGGGTAGTGGCTATCCCATCCATCCCAGTATTTTTCGTTAGCTGCGTTACGCTGCAGGTTTCGGGCGTGGTGGAAGGAGGTAATCAGTTTCATCCCTCTGGCGCGCAGGGCTTTGGCCATTTCTCCGGTAATATCCCGTTTCGGCCCCATTTCCGCAGCATTCCATGGGTTAACCTCACTATCCCACATCGCAAAACCATCATGATGCTGTGCTACCGGTCCCCCCCATTTTGCGCCAGCCATTTGCATCAGGTCGGCGATTTCGTCTGCATTAAACTTTTCCGCGGTGAATTTCGGAATAAAGTCATGGTAGCCGAATTCAGCCTGGTCGCCAAACGTTTTTTTATGGTAATCATAGGCTTCCTGGCCAGGTAGATACATATTACGCGGATACCATTCACTTGAGTTTTCCGGAACGGCATAAGGGCCCCAGTGAAAGTAAATCCCCAGCTTGGAATCGGCGAACCAGTCTGGCGATTCATTGACTTTTGCAAGTGATTCCCAATCTGCTGAAAAGTCTCCGTCAGCGGAAGATTCCGTTTCCTTTGCGTCTTCAATACTGGTCATATTACACGACTGAGCAAAAAAGAGCAATGCCAAAAAGGGCAGATAAAATTTCATGATGGGTGGTTTTAATGACGATTTGAATTCCGTTCTTTTAGCTACCTGATGGCTTTACCTATTTCGCAATATGGATAATGTCTTAAGGTTAATCAGCTTAAAGAATAAAGATATTATAAGACGAGGTATGATAAGGTATGATCAACAACTTGGTACGGATTAACCCCACATATGCATCATTTGTGCTAGTCTTTTGTTGTTTTGGAATGGTCTGACATATGTTTTCAAATATGATCAGTCCCAATTCTCAGCAATCACTTTTTGAAAACGAGGATAATTTTCGTCCGTTTCATTGAGTTCTTTTCGCTTTGCCTTCAGGTCAAGTTTGAGTGCTGTAATGATATTTGTGTAGGCCGGATCATTATACCGGTTGACGTTCTCAGCGGGATCCTTTGTAAGATCGTAGAACTCCCAGGCAACCGGCGTTGGTGCGATCGGGTAAGAATCCTCCTTCCACCACATGCTTCCTGTTCCGATCAGTTTCTCCTGATAAGGCTGCGCGTAATAAAAGATCAGTTTATAATCTTTTGTTCTAAGGCCGAAGTTGGCCGGCACATCATGATGAGTAAGGTGCATCCAGTAGCGGTAATAAGTAGCGGTACGCCAGTCTTCGGGTTCACTTCCGTCAAGGTTAGCGGCAAAACTTTTCCCCTGCATGTAGGCCGGTGTTTGCCCTCCCGCGAGGGAAAGCATAGTGGGGCCAAAGTCTGTATTATTAACGAGAAGCTCACTCTTAGTGCCCGCCTTAATTCCATCAGGATAATGCATAATGAATGGCATCCGCATGCTTTCATCGTACATCCAGCGCTTATCCATATAGTCGTGCTCCCCGAGCATGAAGCCCTGGTCTCCGGTATAAATAATGACCGTGTTTTCCCAAAGGCCCTCTTCTTTCAGGTAAGCGAATAACCGGCCAAGGTTATCATCAACCCCCTTAACGCAGCGTAAATACCGTTTTAGGTATTCCTGATAGGCGGCGCTGGTAGCCGAATCCCGAGGTGTTTTCTCAATGCCATACTGAACGGTATAGCTCCGATACGGATGCCGGTCGGACACCGACGTGCCGATACGGTTACGCAGGTCATCATTAGTTCCGCGGGTGGCCGCTGACCCAAAGTCCGGTTGGTTTTGGTCATATAAGTTGGCGGGTTCGGGGATATGGGTATTCTCCAGGTAGTCGGAATAACGTGGCGCGAACTCAAAGTCGTCGTGCGGAGCCTTATAATGATGCATCAAAAAGAAGGGTTGGTCTTTTTTTCGCTTTGTCTTTAGCCAATCCAGGGTAACGTCGGTTACGATGTCACTCGAATGCCCTTCGTATTTCACGAAGTTATCCGGCCAGGTGCCTTGATCACTTGCCCGGAATTCCGGGTCGAAGTATTTGCCCTGACTTTCCAGGACGTGGTAGTAATCGTAAGCAGCAGGTTCCGCTTTAAGGTGCCACTTACCGATCATGGCGGTCTGGTACCCCAACTTACTCATCTCCATCGGCAGGTACTGTCGGGTTGGTGGAAGTGTGTCATCCAGGGTGAGGATGCCATTGGTTTGGCTGTATTGACCGGTCATGATGTTTCCCCGGGAGGGGGTACAGATGGAGTTGGTACAGAAGACGTTGCTGAACAAAGCGCCATTAGCGGCAAGTGCATCAATATTCGGGGTAGGGTTTAATCCCGCCAGTCGGCTGCCGTAAGCACCGACTGCCTGGGTGGTGTGATCATCGGACATGATGAAGATAATGTTAGGCCGCTCGGCTTTCTCCATAACCTTCTGTTCAGCAGCGACGCCATCACCACAAGCGGTGATTAATACAATAACAAGCCCCAGGAGCCCTGACATCAATGATAGATTCTTCACAGACGAATAAGTTTATGGTAGGTGATTGCACCGGCAAATTCCAGTCTCAGCACGTAGGCTCCGGCGGGGATGGAAGGTAAAATAAAGGGGACGATACGTTGATCGTCAGCTACGGATTCGCTGCGGTTAAAGATTAGTGCGCCGGAGGCATTCCAGAGGTCTACCTCAAGCATACCCCCACCCTGCGGAAGCTGTAAGTTTAATTGGTTAGTCATCAGTGGGTTGGGGTACACTAAGGGTTCCCCGATGGCTTGCAGCACCTTCAGGCGAACGGGCCGCAGGCCCGGGCAGGGGCCGTCCCCTGCTACTGTATCCACCAATATGGCATCCTGCGTCCGCGCCAAACCACGGTACACCTCTCCCACGAAGAGTTCCACCACTTCTTCCTCCAGCTGTGGATAAAGCAGCGTTTCCGTTCGCTCTACCAACAACAATTCACGTCCGTCATTATCCGTCTGCCAGCGGGTATCCACCGTAGGGTTGGCAGCCGTGGCGGCGCATTGAATCCTGGGCTCATGGCCGATCAGGTACCAGCTCCCATCGGAGCGAATCCCCATCAGCTGGTTCCAGTTCAAGTCGTTGAATGTTTGCGCCGGTCGTCGGTCGGTAAAAGAAACGACCAGGCTGTCAATTGGTGGACTCGTGGAAGGTGCCCCAAAGTGTATCGGCCCCGCAGAATGGGAAAGATAGCTCGATCCTCCATCCACCTCCCGGTACCAGGTTTGCGTACCGGCATACAGCGTCAGCTTCAAAGCATTAACCGGCACTTCAACCGCCAGCCAATGGGCCTCTCCCCTCCCCTCGTTATGCAATAAAGTGGCTTGCTCGGTCCCGGTGAGGTCGGGTTGAACGGCATTGATGACCACATCGGGATAGCCGTCAAGATCATAGTCGGCCACCGCAAGGCCACGGCCCATCGTCACGATGGCATCCAAACCGGAGGGCACCGAAGCATCCGTAAATGTTCCGTCTCCGTTGTTATGATAATAGCTTTGTGGTTCGGCCTCGTTCTGCGTTTCTGCCACCTGGCCGTTGGCCACGATGAGATCCAGTTGCCCGTCGAGATCAAAGTCGGTAAACGAGGTACCCCAACTAGTAAGCTCGGGCAGCGCAACCCCCGCGGCAAACGAGCGAAAATTAAAGAAACTCCCCTCCCGGTCGTTCTCAAAGAGTGGGTTTTCTCTGATGTTGGTGACGTAGAGGTCGATGTCTCCATCGTTATCGTAATCCCCTTTAGCAATGCCCATCGCATTGATGGTAGCTGCCGTACCGTTACCTGCTGCTTTTCGGGAGAAGGAAGGGGAATCGTTCTGAAAATAGGCGTTCGGCTTGATGAGGTAACCGAAGTCGTTAGCCAGATAAAGGTCCTGCCGGCCATCGTTATTGAGGTCTGAAAAAACAACGCCAAGGCCACAACCATCATCATCAAGTTGCAGCGAGGCGGCCACTTCGGTAAAGTTGAAATCACCATCGTTACGGTAGAGGAGGTTCGGTTGACCTCCATCCTGTATATCCGTTCCTGCGAGGTAGTTGGTGACGTAAATGTCCAGGTCGCCATCCGCATCATAATCGCCCACTGCAGCGGAAGCACCAAAAGACACCTCGGTGATGCCACTGCTTTGAGAAACATCAATAAAGCGACCTGCTCCGTTGTTTCGCAATAGTCGGTTGGGCTTGCCTTTCATTGTGGTAATGAACAGGTCAGCAAAGCCATCCTTATCAAAATCTCCACTTACCGCGCCCATGGTTTCGGCTACGTTGAGCAATCCTGCACGTTCGCTGACGTCAGAAAACGTGCCGTCCCAGTTGTTCCGAAAAAGGCTGGTCGTTGCCATACCGTTAGCCAGCAGTAAGTCCGGGTAACGATCGTTATTATAATCAAACCAAACTGCGCCTCCCGCCATAATGAGGGAGTCAATGGCCCGTCCTTCAATTCCCGCCGCTCCGCTTATTTGCTGGAATGACTGCCCGGTCAATGCCGACAGCATCACGAAGAAGCACCACAGTGTTATCGCAAATATTTTGGTCATATAAAGATTGAAGTCGATGAGTATTTATCAGCTACTAAGATACGAATACCGTAAAAACGATACTTCTTCTCCGTTAAAAAAAGTGGCCCGGACCAAGTCCGGGCCACACTGAAACATTAAAGTAAAATCGTATGAATTATTTTGGGGTGGTTAGTGACAACCGCCATTCAACTAATACTTCGTTCGCCATTAGTATTAAAAACGAGCGAAAGTAACGAAGAGGTTCAGGTCAGGCATCGCGTTATGATTGATGACCAGATTCTCAACATCAGCGGGGTTCTCCAGGATGATGGAGATGCGGTTCACACTATTCCGGTTGGGTTGGGTGGTAAGCGTTAACGTCAGGCCATCAGGGCTTAGGGACCCTACCATTCCGTCAGCAACCGTCTGCACGTCCGTTACCGGATGGCTGAAGGTGATGACGCTGCCCTCGGCAATGAAGAAGAACTCCGCACCGACGGCATGGATGTCGTCGAAGCTTGCACCACCATCAACGGAAGAGGTAATCGTGTAGTCCGTATTAGGATTAACCGCCTGAGCTAGGAAGCCAACAAAGGGCAGCAGTACGTTGTGGTTGTTGTTACTTTGCCATGCAAAGCTGGTACCCGTATTAGCCCAGTTCAAGGTGCCAGCACCAAGTGGGAAAGAAGTGGTAATGTTGCCTCCAGCATAAACGATCGGCTCCCAGTCAGGAGCAGCACCGTAGCGGATATCCATATCAATCGCTCCAAGCGTTGCCTCGTTGAAGAAGACAATATCGGTAGAGCTGTAGGCGAGGTTGTACGTGTCACCATCTACCATGGCAGAGTTGTCGATATCAATTCTCAGCACATGGTCAGACCATGCAGGAACGGAAACACCCGTCAGCGGAACGGCAGCACCTCCGGAGGAGGTAAGGCTTACATTATCCAACCAGGAAGCTACTGGCGTAGCATAGGCCGCTAGTCCACGGATAAATATGGCGTTGCCTTCACGGTTCATGCTGATGCCCTGCGGATCGAATACCGGTGGAGGTACTACTTTAATGAAATTTTCTTTAGTTTCTATGTCTTGAAATCCGGTAGAACGACGAGTAACTATGAGGGTCGCATCATACTCACCAAATTCAGAATAGCTTACTACGGGGTTACTTTCCCAGATGGTATCTGGATAGCCTTCAATGACCCACTGGTAGATAATGGCTGAATCTGCTTCAGATAGAACAGCAGGAATATCACCAACTCCCTGGGTTAGATTTTGTAGTGTGATGGGGTTATCTGGCGTTTGCTCTGGAGGGTCGGCAGTAAAATCAGCAACGATTTGTGGTACAACCGTTACCGCTAATCGCCGCGTTTGCTTTGTACCGTCCTGAAAATTAGTCGTTACAAAAGTGAGGTAATCACCGGCGACATCATAGGTAACAGTCGGCATAGCATCAGAGGACGTAGCGGGGGAACCACCTTCAAAAGTCCATTCTCTGCTGGTCGCATTACTGGAGGAGTCTTGATAAGTAATGGTTTCTCCGGCATTGATAAGTCGAGTGTCCGCATTGATGAAAAAGTCAACGGGGCGGAAGTCGAAAAAATCATCGTCTTCAGGCTCACAAGCGGTAAAGAGTGCCGTTGCGGCGAGGCAAAGAATAAGTAGTTTGCCTAGGTAGTTGAAAAAGGGTGGTTTCATATTTTAGCTATGAGTTGTAATGAACTTAAGTCAGACCGGGGTGAAATAAAATCCGGTTACTCACATGATCGGTGTAAATATCCTGTCATTCGTCGCCATACGGGGCAACGGATGTTTAAAAGCGGAGCACATATGGATTTCCTGGTAGAAAAGTGGGCACTTTTATGGGGATTTCCCAGGTTTTGGCGCGGCCGCAGGTGCAGAGAGCGGAAATTGGAGCAAAAAGTGTGGTATAGGTTTTCTCCCTGAATGCCTCCAGCATCTAATCGGGAACTCTGTATGCGTCCTGCCCCCAATACTAATACTGCATAACTCCGCTTCTCCACCACTCCACGCGAAGATGGTTTAGGTTCTCGCGCGGAGTGGCGGAGAAGCGGAGTTACGCAGAGAAGAGAGAAAGGTTATTAGGGGGACCCCGTAATAAAAGTCATAACAATTGACCTTGACAGATCACTTGTCGTTACAGATTTTGAGCCCCTGAAGATAAAATCGCCAGCCTACCTTACTGTACCAATTGACGGAAGAATCACAACTAATACTGAAGCAGCCGAAGCGGCCCCTCGTTAATGCCAACCAACAGCCCCCGGCTACCATCCTTACCCAAGCGAATGGGATGCAAGCCCTTAACGTTTTCCGGCAGAAAAAGGCCTGAGGAAAGTGGTGTAAGCGCGTCAAATTTGCCGTCGCCAGTGCTCAAAAGCACCGTTCCGGTACCGGCATCCGCACG